>JAHDEN010000097.1:16409-22020 GCA_020628815.1 Chloroflexota bacterium
TACGCCATCTATGGGGCGATTTTAATCTCAATTCCACTGCTGGCTGCACTTCTAGCTGCCACACTATTGCGCAAACATCTAGGCAAACTGTTTCTGTTGGGTTATGGAATCGAAGGGCCGCTTATGCTGATTTTGGCCGTTCGGTTCTTTGGATTAGGGCAAACCACCCTCCCTATCAAAATCATCATGGGCGTTGCCATAGTCGGCATGCTCACCTTGCTGTGGCACATTTTAGACTCTCATGCAGAAGAACGAGTTGAGGCGGCCGGGCTGCTTAAATCGATCGGGTTGGCCTGTTTGGTTGCCATTGGCATTTACGCCAGCGTTTGGATTTTGTTTTACGCTGTTCCCCTCGTCCGTTTTATGTGGGACGGGCTGCTAGACGTCATTTATGATCTCCCTGGATATTGGGAAATGGTCAGAAGCGATTTGGTATCGGCCCTGCGGGAGGGCATTCAGTTTCTCTTCATCCTCGTTTTTGGCGGAACAATTCTATTATTTAGCTCCATCTTATTTGTTCTAATTCCGCTCGTTGTCCCGTGGCTGTATGTTAAAACCTGGTGGGTGGGCAATAAAGGGATTGGTCATTTTCGGGCCGCAATGGTCTTGGCAACGGTCTTTCTGGCTATCGGATTTGGATTGTACATGACAGACGAACAGCCTCAGACGGAAGCATTTGCGTTACTTGAAACAGTTCCTCAAACTGCGGCCGAAGCCCAAGCGTTGCTAGATCAATCTGACACCATTCGAGACGGGCTTTTGAACAGCTATCTGGCACGAACCCGTTATTTAAGCGCCCTCAATGAATTAGATCATGTCCGTTGGATGTATGAAGATGCGTTTGGACGGGTGAGAGTTCGAAATAACGCTGGGAACAGCTACCAACCTTATCAAATCCGAGAAGATTACACCGGCGGGTTGCTGGCCCAACAGCGGGTAGAGGCGATTGCTAGGCCGTTTTTATACCAACCGATTAATGAGGTTGAAAACCCTCCAAATTCTAATACGCGCTGGAGCACAACAAGTGCGTTACGCAGTGAGCCAGATCAGGCGGCCGAACTGTATGAAAAGTTTTTTGACCAGCCGATTAACGAGGGTGAAAAGGAAGAGGTTGTGCGCGCTGTACGAACGACTTGGGAGCCGACTCAGGCCCAAGCCGCATGGCAAGCGGTTGATGATCGTGAAGTTTATTTAAAGTCGCAAAGTTTAGATCACAGCAGTTTAGATCACGGTCTACACGAATTTGAGCTTCATGAAGTCTATTCAAATCAGACCGCACTGCGCCAAGAAGTTGTTTACTTCTTCTCGTTGCCAGAATCGGCCGTGATTACCGGCGTTTGGCTGGGCGATGAAACCGGTAAGCAATTTGATTTTCGAGTCTCTCCGAGAGGTGCTGCCCAGCAGGTGTACCAAGAACAGGTTCAACGTAACGTTGACCCCGCGCTTGTCGAGCAAATTGGGCCGCAGCAGTATCGGGTTCGTATTTTTCCAATCGATCCACTAAATCAACGCTGGGACCAGGACAGCGCAAGTTTGGCCCCTGTGCTTGAGCCGGGTGATGACATGCACTTTTGGTTGAAATGGCAGGTTTTAGAGCAGGATGGTGAAATCCCCATGCCACAGCTTTCGGTGCTCCGCAATGTGTATTGGGACTCAGAAACCGTGGTGAGCTACCCGGCCGGGTTAACGCACGATGCGGATCGCTGGCTGCCAGCTAGCATGGCAAGCGCAGATCCGCGCCAAGTTGACCATTTTGTCGCGTTCGAAGACGGCCGAAAGGTGTTGGCCAAAGCCAGTGATCTCACGATTCCTGAGCTGCCGCAAAATCTGACATTTGCGGCTGTGTTAGATCGTTCGTTTAGCATGGGCAAGCATTCGGCCGAAATTGAGCAGATTCTGGATGACCTGTTCGAACTCTCCCCTCGCACCGATCTGTATCTAACCGCTTCAGAGTTCAGCGGAAAAAGCCCATCTTTAATCAAGCTGATTGAAATGACTGATGAAAACTTGGTTTATTTTGGTGGCCAAAATTCGGCCGAGATCATGCAGCAGTTCAACGAACTCAACAACGGGACAGAGTACGACGCCATTTTTGTCATTACGGATGATGGAACATTTTCAACCACGGCCAATGAAACGGAGACGGTTGAGGTTCCCAATGCACCGGTTTGGATGGTCCATTTGGGCGGCGTGTTCCCCAACGGATATGATGACAATACGCTCGAGATTTTGCAGGCTAGCGGTGGTGGAGCCACGCTATCTCTGGATGATGCGGTCAACGGGCTTGCGGTTGCTTGGGACAATCCTGACTCTGTATTGGCAGATGGGTTTATCTGGACCACGTATCCGGCCGATGCTGAGTTAGAACTGCCGGAAAACACCATAACCCACGCGCTAAATGAACCGTTCGCCAAAATCGCAGCCCGACAGCTTATTTTGTCAGAAATGCGCGCCAACAAAGGACGTATCACAGATGTAGCGTTATTAGATGGGTTACACGATATCGCTGTTGAACAAGAGATTGTCACTCCGTTTTCGTCAATGATCGTGCTGGTGACCTCTTTTCAAGAGGCCCGTTTAGACCAGTTAGAGCAACGGAGCGATCGTTTTGAACGAGAGGTTGAATCGGTTGGTGAAACAGCTCCTGGCCCCACAGTTACCGGTGTGCCAGAACCGGAAGAGTGGCTTTTGATCATCTTATCGGCCGGGATGTTGCTCTGGTATTTCTGGAAAAAACGTCAGCAAGGCACAGCTCCTTCATTGTCGTTTTAAATCAATCTAAGCTGAATCAGCCCCAGTTGCACAGGAAAGCTTGTGTTGCTGGGGCTTTTTGATTTCTAGCCGGCCGGGATCTCTACCGTAAACGTACTCCCCTTTTCATATTCTGAAACAACCGAGATATTGCCCCCCATCGCCCGCGCATACCCCTGTGACAAACTTAACCCCAAGCCTGTCCCTTTTGTCATCCCTGAGTACGCATCGTTAATCTGGGAAAACGGTTTAAACAAACGATCCATGTGCTCTGCTCGGATTCCGATGCCGGTATCCTCGACATGAATTTTTAAAGAGTCAGCATCGTTCAAAACGACAGGTTCAATACTGACCCGAATGATCCCGTTTTTCGTAAATTTATTCGCATTGCTCAGCAGGTTAATCAAAATCTGCATCAGCTTTTGCCGATCGGCCGTTATATGAATCGGGTCGGTGGGAAGCGCAACAATCAGTTTATTCCCCGCTTCATCAGCCAAAATCCCCATCGTGCTTTTAAGCTCGTACAACAAGGCGCCCAATTCAAATTTATTCGCTCGAATCTCTACCACGCCCGACTCGATCACCGAGACATCTAAAATATCCTCGACAATGCTCATCAAATGCTGACCGGCTAAATGGATACTTTTCACCGATTCATTGATTTCTTCGTCGTTCACATCATGGTCTTTAAAAACCTCTTTCAGGTATTCTGAAAAGCCGATAATCACGTTTAGCGGAGTCCGAAACTCGTGGCTCATATTTGCCAAAAATCGACTTTTCGCATTATTCGCAATATCCGCTTGCTCTTTCAGCCGGGTTACTTTATCCAGCTGTAGCTGCTGCTCCGCGATCATGCGCGAATGTGAGATCGCGATTGCACATTGGTTGGCCAAAAGCTGGCCAATGCGAATCTCAAAGTCGGTAAAGTGGATCGGCGCTCCATAGTTGGCAAATTCAATAACCCCCATCACCTCATCCTTGTAAATCAGGGGCAGCATCATCAGGCTTGAGTGGCCATATTCCGCAATAAACTTTTTCTCTTCTTCAGCTAGCCAGTCGTCCTCAACTGTATAGTGAACCATTTTTTGCTCTTTGATTACAGAAAAAGTTGTTTCGTTTTCGCTCAGATCAAAAGACTCGATCCCCTCTCCCTGATACACCCATGCCTCCGGCCCACTTTCAGCCAAGGTCACCAACCTATTCGTCGAGGAGATATAGTCAGAGATTGACCAAGCATCACACCCGATCAGTCGGTTCACCTGCTCCCCCAAGTTTGTGAGTACTTCGGTTAAGTTTGAATCAGACGTGATCGATTCGACAGCGTTTTGTAGAGCTTCGAAGGCGATTTGATCTTTGGATTTCTTTTGAGCCATACGTTATTGAAGAAATGTGGCACTGAGGATATGGGGGATTTAGCGTAGCACAGTTTTAGGAGGTTAGTAATAGGACTTAGATTCAATCTTACTAAAAACATAGGGACTTTTGAAGGGAAATAGAAAAGGGCTATAGCTGTCATTTAAAAAATGAAACAACTTAGCCCTTTTGATTTTAGTTTTTGCGATAGCGTCAAACCTACGCAGGCTGGAATGACTTCTGCTTCAGCAACTTCAACTTTCTTCCTGCACAAAGTAATCAGAATTTAAACGGTGAAGTGTTCGTACTCATTCTCATTTGGCAGTCCCCAAACGGCCCAGAATTCGCCCGTTTTCGGCCGCATAATGGCCGCACCGCATGATTCGACGTGGAACGGCGGTTTTGAGGTGGTGCAGATCGGAGCCTGACGCGTCATCTCTTGAAGCGTGTCGATGGTGATCGGCCGTTGCGACAGCAACTCGTCGGCCGTGGCCAACCGTTTTTCAGAGCTAGCCTGCGAATCGGGATGACGTTCTTGGGCCAATGCCACCGTTTCAGGCACCAAACAGTGGTTGGTGTGCGAAATCGGTGTGTCAGTTAATTCAGTGATGACGTAGTGGGTAGACATCGCCTCAATGTTGTAACCCCGGCCGGTTTTATCAAACAGCAGATAGTTATGCGCACCTGCCAATTCACACTCTGTAATGCATTTTAAGGCATCGTCGATGTTGTCCTGCTGAAGCACCTTGCGCACCACAAACGGCCATGTCACACCGATCCCCCCATCTGCACCCATTAAGTTGTTGATCCCGACAGAAATCCCATGCTCATTCATCCCGATCTGCCCCAAGCAGCCGGTGGTTGTGAAAACAAGTGAATTCGGTCCGTCCTCAGGCTGGACATCGAGCAAAATCACAAACTCTGTGGCGGTGTCATGCATGTCCCACGTTTGACCGAAGAACCCGGCACCATCGGCCGTGCTGTCTGGCACAATAAAAGAGGTGCAGTCATCGATGGTCAGAGCCGGTTCGAGCGGCCCTTCACGTTTGCTCACCCCATACACCGTATCGATAAAATCGGTAAAACCGCTGACGATAATTAGTTCACCCATGCGTAAGCCGGTGGCGGCCGCCATGCCGCGCATCTCTTCAACCAAGTCAGGCGCATACGCTTCGTGATGAGGCATCGTCTTTTCAGCGAGGTCGATAATGTCGGCCGTTGTCTTTTTAAACCCACCGCTCCATTGGCCGCTGGCAACCAAATCAACCCGCTCCTTAGCATAGTGATGAATCGCATCTTTCCACTGTTTGCCGTGGGCAAATCCTCGATCATAAGGCGACCCCGCAATTGTTGTTACTCGAATTTTATTACTCATCTGATTGTCCTTTTTAGGCTCTTAGCTTTTAGCTTTTGGCTAGTAGCTAAATCCCATCTACCACAATAAATTGCCCATCAGATGCACCTTCGCGCACCTTGATCGCGGCCTGATATTCATCTGAATTGTAAA
>JAHDEN010000323.1 GCA_020628815.1 Chloroflexota bacterium
CCGAAGACGCAGAATAATTAGAACCCATTCACAGGCGGATGGGTCAGAGTTGCTTTAAATGTTTGAAGCTTAAATCTGGCCCGTGCGCCTGTTTTTTTTCCAATGTACAAAGAAACTGTAGAGTACATCATCAAAATGCTCGTTGATCATCCAGAAGAGGTCACGGTAGACGTCGAAGAAAAAGGAAACATGGTGCTTATCGAAGTATCTGTTGCCAACAACGACACCGGCCGCGTTATCGGCCGACGTGGGAAAGTCATCAATGCAATCAGCACCGTATTGCAGGTGCGCGGCGACCTTGACGGAAAACGTGTCTCAATTGATCTGATCTAAATCATCAGTTGAGCAGGTTTTACTCATTTACTAAGCTGGGGAGCGTACACAACCAACCGGCCGACAATCAAAATTAACAATGTCTCATTCAAACGAACCTGAATTTTTAGTCATTGGGCAGATCACAAAGCCCCACGGAGTGCGGGGCGAGCTGCGGGTGGATGTGACAACGGAAGAGCCTAAACGCTTCTTTGATTTAGAAAAAGTGCATATCGCCAAAAACGAGCGGACAACCCCCGAAGAAATAGAGGTGGATTCCGCCCGCTTCCATCAAGACAAAATCCTAATCAAGTTTGTGGGGTTTAACTATCGCGATCAAGTTGAACAGTTTCGCAAATGGCTGATTCTGATCCCAACAGATGAAGCAATTCCGCTTGATGAAGGTGAGTTCTTTTACTACCAGTTGGTTGGCATGTCTGTCGAGACAGATGAAGGGGAAGCTTTAGGAGAAGTGACTGAGGTGATCCAAACAGGGGCGAATGATGTCTTTGTTGTGGCTCATCCTGAAAAAGGTGAATTGCTCATACCGGACACGGAAGAAGTGGTCACTGAAGTTGATTCTGAATCGCGTAAAATCACGGTTCATGTCATTCCGGGGCTATTTGATTCATGATGCGGTTCAGCGCACCTTGGAGCACCTTTTTAAAGGTGGTTTCGGGCGGGATAACCGTTTTACTTTTGGGGGCTTTTTGGTTTGCAGGGCCACTCTCTACTGTTGAAGAATCTGTTGCTTTTCAAACTTTCTTAATCGCTTTTCCGTTTCTTTTGCTAGGCTCATCAGCGATTTTCATTATTCGGGGGTATGAGATTGGTCCGGATAAGATCGAGATCATTCGCATTATCGGCCGGGTAAGCTACCCGATCGAAAATATTGAGCGAATTGAATTTGACCCAGAAGCAACCAGCTTCTCGATGCGCATGATGGCAAACGGGGGTCTATATTCGTACTCAGGTTTTTTTCGCAACGAAAAGCTCGGCAGCTACCGAGCCTATGTCTCAAACAAAGCCAACACAGTTGTTCTGTATCGCAAAAAAGGCTCCCCCATCGTTGTATCTCCGGGAGAGCCTGAAAAATTTGTGGAACAAGTTAAGAGCCAGCTTTAAGCCAAGACGGGGGCCAAACGCTCGGCCAAACGGATTAACTGACGGGAGCTAACCGGTTTATCAAGCACAAAATCTACTTCCGGCCGTAACAGCTCCGCCATGCGCGCGTCGGCCGTCGCCAATAAAATTCGGGCTTCGCTAAATCGTGGTGTAGCTTTAATCATCTTCAACAATTCATCCCCTGAATACACAGGAACGTGCAGGTCTAAGATAAATAAGTCCGGCGTGTACTGGTTAAACAGCTCAACCGCAATGGCGCCATCTTTAGCCACGACCGTCTCAAACCCGGCTTTCTCGACACACGTTTTAAAAATATTGGCCAGTGATGGGTCATCTTCGACCAAAAATGCGAGCGGTTTATGTGGTTGGTTTATCATAGTCTTGTTCCTTGTATATCCATTAAATACATGTTCTTGGTGTGTGAATTAAATTACCGGCTTTGGGTCAGCCAACGGTAATTTTTGCTTGTTCCGAATAACTTTCTCTTGCTCTGGCAGCTGCTGAACCTTGCCCACAGGCAAAATAATCTTAAATTGGCTACCACGCCCTTCAATACTGATTAAGCTGATCTCTCCGCCCATAATTTCAGCCATACGCTTTGTGATCGCTAAACCAAGCCCCGTACCGCTGTGTGTGCGGGTTTTTGAGCCATCCACCTGTTGGAACGGCTCAAAGATCTTGGCTTGGTATTCCTTAGGAATGCCTACCCCTGTATCTTTAACAATCAACGAAAAGTAATCTTTGCCATGGCTGCTTACCTCTAATTGAACAAACCCCTTATCAGTAAACTTAACCGCATTACCAATTAAGTTAATCATCATCTGTTTAATTAAAGTGGGATCACTATGAACTAAATCGTTCATCTCTTCATCGATTTTAAGCTGCAAACTTAACTCTTTTTTCTTCGCCAAGGCATCCATTTGCTGACGAACCGTTTTAGCAAGGCTGTGCAAATCAAACGTTTTGAAAATCGGCTCAATTTTCCCAGATTCATATTTGGCACTATCCAAAAGCTGATTAACAAGCTCAGTTAAATGTGACGAGCTGTGAATAATGTCACTGAGCCGCTCAGACTGTTCATCTGTCACATCGCCGTAAACTTCGTCTTGAATCATCTCTGCATATCCCAGAATGACGCCTAGCGGAGTTCGAAGCTCGTGACTCACACGGGCCAAGAATTCATCTTTAGCTTTGTCTGATTCAACAGCCCGAGAGAGTGCGGTTTTGAGCCTAGACTCTGATTCTTGGAACTTTTCAAATAGCTGCGCATTATTAATTGCAACTGAAATCTGTCGACTAATTGAAGCAAAGAGGTCAACGTCTGAGTCATTAAAGCGATCTGTGTGATTCTCTTGAATATCTAGAATCCCGATCAGTTGATTGTGAATCATCAGCGGAACAACCAGCTCAGACTTTGTCTCGGTTAAAACAGGATGAGGCAGATAATTTGGCTCTAAGCTCACATCGTTTGAAACGATAATACGTTTACGACGCGCTGATCGAGCAATCAAACTACTTGGGTGATTAAGCGAGATCGATTCCCGCTTCTCTGACAGCTGTCGTGATCTTTCGTCTGATCCAAAGGCGAACTTTAGGGTTTGCGACTCTTCATCTACGATCAATACGGCCGCATGGTAGAGGTTGTACTTTTTCTTTAGCAGCGGCAGGATCGTTTCGATCAGTTCGTCTGAATCCAAAATTGTGGTGATCTGCTCAGAAATACGAGCAGAAGTTGAGAGCATGTCGATATATTTCTCACGATCAATGTCTGATTCTCGCTGCTGAGTAATGTCAGATGCGACACCGGTTAAGCCGGTAACTCGGCCGGTTTCATCTTTAATCGGTTGGCATCTAAAATAAACATGGAAGCCGTTTAAATCTGTTACCCAGTCCCGCTGCTGCCCTTCAAAAATATGCAAAAAGTTCTGCTTCGATGTCTCATCATTTTTGAAAACTTGATAGAGCGATTCATTTGGCTTGATATTTAGCAGATTAAAAAATTGACCCTCGATCAGGGTGATCAGCCCATAAATATCGGCCGAGAATAAGGCCAGAGGAGCATTACTAAGAACGGTTGATAGCTGAGACTGCTTATCTTCAAGCCGATCCATAACTCCGTTGTAGCGGCTTGCAATCTGCCCAACT
>JAHDEN010000098.1 GCA_020628815.1 Chloroflexota bacterium
GTTCAAATTCGGGCGAAAATTCGACCGTTGTGATCGTTTGGGCGGCGTCCAGCGTCATGCTGATGCTACCGTTCATGGGAATCCGCAGTTCGTCGTCAGCGTTCCCCCAATATTTTACAAATGCGATGTTTGAGCCTGCTCGGGCGGTTGATTTCATAAATAAGGTTGCAAGTGGCGAGGGGCGGGTGGCGAGTTTCTCCGTTGTGAAACACGCGTCGCCCGATGTCACTTGTTGCTAAAAGTTAGTAAAAATCGGCAGATGATTGAAATGGCGAAACCCGCTACTCGCCACCTGCCCCATATTCCTGCAAAAAGTGAATACTCGTCTCAATGCCTCGGTAAAAATTGGGCAGATGAAACCGTTCGTTGGGAGAATGGAGCGCGTCAGTTGGCAGCCCAAAGCCCATCAGCACCGTTTCTAATCCTAAATGCTCTTGGAATTCAGCCACAACCGGAATCGAGCCACCTTCACGCATAAAGACCGGCTCTTTGCCAAACCCGGCCGTGTACGCCTTTTTCGCCGCTTTCATCGGTGGGATCGAGTAGTCGGTCATGCTCGGGATCGAGCCGTGGGTGTCTGATCCAAATTTGATGGTCACGGTATCCGGCGCCATGTTTAAAACATGATCCCGAAACGCTTTTTTGATTTTTTCAGGATCTTGATCCGGCACCAGCCGCATGCTGACTTTGCAGTGTACGGTCGATGGCAAGACTGTTTTGCCACCTTCACCCGTGTAACCACCGATGATCCCATGCACGTCTAACGTCGGCCGGGCACCGAGCCGTTCGACCAAAGTATAGTCTGGCTCGCCCCAGCTTTGGCTAGCACCTGTGTGCTCTAACCAGCTCGCTTCATCAAATGGCAGCTGGGCCAACAGCGCACGCTCTTCGGCCGAAAGCTCCCGCACGTCGTCGTAAAAACCGGGGATCAAAACCGTCCCATCCAACGCTTTTAAACCTGCAATGATGTGGCCCAACACGTTGAGCGGGTTGTCGATTCCGCCACCATACGAGCCAGAGTGCAAATCAATCGCCGGGCCTGTCACATCTATAAAATCATAATAGATGCCGCGCAAGCCGTAGGTAATGCAGGGTTGGTCGGCCGACAAAATGCCGGTATCGCTCACCAATGCCACATCCGCTTTTAAAAGCTCTTTGTTTTTAGGCAAAAAATCACTCAAGGTGCGGCCGCCGCTTTCTTCTTCACCCTCACAAATAAATTTCACATTGACGGGTAGTTTGCCGTTGGTTTTGAGCAACGCTTCAACCGCTTTTACATGGATAAACGTTTGCCCCTTGTCATCGCTTGAGCCACGGGCATACAGGTTATTATCCCGCACCTCAGGTTCAAACGGCGGGCTGTCCCATAGTTCCAAAGGATCGGGAGGCTGCACGTCAAAATGTCCGTAAATCAGCACAGTTGGTTTATCGTCACCAGCGTGTAGCCAGTCGGCATAGACCAGCGGGTGCAAACCAAATGGGGATTCGATCAGCTGAATATTTTCAAGCCCGGCCGCAGCCATCGATTCAACCAGCCAATCGGCCGCTTTTTTGACTTCAGGCTTATAGCTCATATCCGTACTAATACTGGGGATTTTGAGCCAATCAATCAGTTCGTTTAAATGTTTTTGTTCGTTTTTGCGTGCGTAATCTATCGGATTCATAACTTTTTAGGTGAGTGATATGAGCTGATGGAACCATTTAATTTACCATTCGAAATGTATCGTTCACCATTTACAATTCAAAACAATTTTAAAAGGTAAAAAACGAATGGTGAATGGTTAATAGCAAATAGGTTGCCACCTGCCCCTTGCAACCTGTAAAATCCTGATTATACATGAGCGATTCAACCACCACACAAAATCAAACAACCGACGTCCCAGGTCTAATCGAAAGCATATTGTTCGTTGCAAGCGGCCCTGTGCCTATTACCCGTTTGGCCCGTACCCTAAGCATCACCGCCAGCGTTGTGCGTAAAGCACTCAAAACGCTCGATGAAGCCTATGCTGAACGTGGCCTGCGTCTTTTGCGTATCGACAACACCGTCCAACTCACAACTGCGCCAGAAAACAGCGAGATGGTTGAAACCTTCTTAGGGATCGAAGTCTTGCCATCCCGCCTGAGCCAAGCGGCGCTTGAGGTGTTGAGCATCATCGCCTACATGCAGCCGATCACCCGGCCGCAGATCGACGAAGTTCGCGGCGTAAACTCTGACGGTGCCCTGCGCACATTGCTCAGCCGTGGATTGTTAGAAGAAGTCGGCCGTTTAGAAGGACCCGGCCGGCCGATCCTCTACGGCACCTCACCCGAGTTTATGCAATACTTCGGTCTCAGCGACCTGTCTGAACTACCCGCCCTACCGGAAAACTTAGACCCCGAAGCCGAGAAACAAGACGAAAGTGATAAGCCAGAATCAGAAAGCGAAGCACCTGACGTAAACGGCGAACCAGAAGGTGAAAGTGAAAACTCTGACACAACAGATGAGCCTAACGAAATGGAGACCAAAGCTGATTAGCTGAAGGGCTGATAAGCTGAAGTGCAAAAACACTATGTACCTTGGAAACTGGGAAAAAATGTTCGAGACTTTTGTGATGCAAACGCTGGCAGAAGCAGATGCAGCGCATGACATTGCTCATATTAAACGGGTAGTCGCCAACACGAAAAAGCTGGCACAAGGGGAAGGGGCGAGCCTAACGGTTGCGGTTCCGGCCGCATGGCTGCACGATTGCGTGGTGGTCAACAAAAGCTCACCCGACCGGAGCAAAGCATCAAAAATGGCGGCCGACAAAGCGGGCGAATTTCTGCGCCAAGAAGGATTCCCACGCGCGTTTATCCCGGTGATCGAACATGCGATTGAAGCCCACAGCTACAGCGCCAACGTAACCCCAGAAACAATGGAAGCCAAGGTCGTGCAAGATGCAGACCGGTTAGATTCGATTGGAGCGATCGGAATTGCCCGCTGTTTGCTGACCGGCACCAGCTTTGGGGCAGATTTGTATGATCCGGCCGACCCGTGGGCCGAAAACCGAGAGTTAGATGACAAAGCCTACTCGGTTGATCATTTTCCGGTAAAGCTATTTAAGTTGGCAGATATGATGCAAACGGCGGCCGGAAAGCGCGAGGCGATCAAGCGAACTGAGTTTATGCGAGCCTATCTCGAGCAGCTTGGCACAGAAATTTAGATTAACTTCTGGGGAGCCTATGACCGCAGACCTATACAGTGTGGGGCTTATTCTGTATACTGGCACCAGCGAAATATGGGAAAGATTAAGGTTCATACACGCTTTTTTTGACTCATAGACAACGATCAAGCATTACTAAGGTAATGTAATTTACTTCGTTGTGAATAGTATTCCAGTATCGTTGAAGTACCCTAAACAAAAAGCTATTTAGTTCGGGTCACTACCACACGCCAATGGAAAAGTTAAAGAAAACACTGTGGCGGCCTATGCCGCTAATCGGGTGTCTGCTACTATCAATCTCCCTGCTATTGATCCCCAGCGCTTTTGCTTACCCGCAAAATAGTGCAAATACGGCGGTGATCGATGTCTCCATTACAGAAAGTGGATTTGATCCAGAAATAACGATCATTTCGGCCGGATCAACCGTGCGCTGGCAAAACAACATGTCAGAGCCCATTAGTTTAAGGTCGACTTGGGGAGTCTCTCAATATTTTCCAATTGCGTATGGTCCTCGCCCCACTGTAAAAAAATTAATTTCTAGCGAAGAGATTTCAACAGCAAACTTTGGAGCTAGCAAAGGCAATACACCTTGGTTTTCACAACTCGAATTAGAGCCAGGGGACGAGTTCTTGCACACCTTTATCGAAACGGGTGACTACACCGTGCAAATAGATGCGCAAATCCCGATGAGCAGTGTTGTGCGGGTTATGGCAGACGATCCAGATCAACCGTCTGGCCCAACAGATACAACAGCGACAGTCACAATTACCTCCACAGGAATTCCGATTACTTCAACAACACCGTTCCCAAGCCCAACGGCAACCCCGTTTACGCTACCTGCGCTGCCAACATTTACCCCCACAGCCACCGCAACCGGCCCTACCTCAACACCGCTGGTTCAACTACCAACCTCAACGCCTAAACCAAGCAGCACACCCAACCCGACCAACACACAATCTCCGGACCAGACAGTTACACCTGATCCAACCCACACACCCAGCCCGACCCAAACCCCAACGTCTCAACCTACAGAGACCCCACTTCCGCCGCATCAAATTCAAGTTGTGCTCAACACAAATCCTGCTGATGGCACAAACATTGAGTTTTTGCTGGATGACGATTTTCAATTTGAACTCGACTCAGACGAGATCGAGGCGAATGATAATGATCAAATAGGCAACAAAATTACGTTTAAACAGTTAGAGACCGGTGCCCATACAATCGAGCTTGTTAACGCATCTAACTTCACCCTTGATACCGTCACCTGCTCAAGTTCCACAAACAACGACACCTTCTTTATCTCTGGTGGCGATGTGTCGCTCGATCTGCGGCCGAATGAGCAGATTGTATGTACATACGCCCTTCTAAAAGATAGTGATTTTGACCGTTTGGCCGACATTCATGAGACAGGTACAAACGTGTATGCCAGCCCCACAAACACAGGCACCGATCCATTTAACCGTGACACAGATGCTGATGGGCTGCTAGACGGTGATGAGGTGCTCGGGTCAACCAGAGGGCTAAACTTGCCCGCCATGGGAGCCAATCCCCTAAGAAAAACCTTGCTGGTTGAATACGACTGGGTTGAAGATAGCCAAATCAACAAAGGTGTTTGCACCAATGGGCCAGACGGATTCCATACGCATAAACCCAGCCAAGAAATGATCAATCGTGTCAGAGCCGTCTACGCAGCGGCCCCAGTTAGTAACCCTGACGGATCAAACGGCATAGACATCATCCAAGATTATGGGCAAGGCGGCTTGTTCAACGGGGGCAACCTTATTTTTAGGGATGGGGATGGCCTTATCGAAGGTGTTGTCGCAGGATCTGCATACAACGCGCTCAAAAGTGCGAACTTCGCATCTAATCGAGAAGGATATTTCCACTATGCGATCATGGCGCATCAATATTTTTCTACCAACAACTTTAGTTCAGGGCAGGCCGAAATCGGTGGTGATGACATTATCATCTCGATTTATAACTACAACTGCTCAGACGATTTAAGCAGCTACGCGGCCGTTCACGAGATCGGCCATAATTTGGGATTGCGTCACGGCGGACACGACGACATAAACAACAAGCCCAACTACAATTCGGTCATGAACTACAAGTTCCAATTTAGTGGTATCGATTCAAATGAGTCGTGCGACGGGATTGGAGACGGGATAAATGGGTATTCAACCGGCTGGCGGCCGATGCTAAATGAACGTGACCTGAATGAAGCCAATGGGGTCTGTGGTCCGTCATCAACCGCGGTTGACTGGAACAACAACGGCAATCCGTTCGATAACAATGTTCTGCACGACATTAACTCTGATGGCTCGTTTGATGATCTTGAAGATCATGACGATTGGGGCCGCCTGTTCTTTTACGGTCCATTAAATGGAGTTGAAATCGGCGGCCGACTGTCTGCATTAGACCGGCCGCTTGAGCTAAGCCATGAGCCCCCTATTCCGGATAATGTGTTCCAAACCGGCCGACCCTAGCCTTAAAATTTAAAGATTACCCCTGCTCTGTTAAACTTAGAGCATGACAAAATCTGAAATCACCTACACATTTGATATTTCCAATGTTGATTGGGCCCGCTTAAAACAACGCCTACAGGCCGACAGTTTTTGCAACGGCCGCACACCAGAGCAATACAAAACATCCTTCACAAACAGCCACACCGTTATTTTCGCCCTGCATAACCAAGAAATCGTCGGCACAGCTCGGGTGTTGTCAGATGGGGTTTGCAATGCCTATGTTGTGGATGTCTGGACCCAGTCAACCTATCGGCATCAAGGCATCGCCTCGACCATGATGCACAAGCTCGAAGAGCGCTTAGCAGGGCAACATGTGAGTTTGTTCACCGATGATGCGATGGAGCTATATGCAAAATGTGGCTACAAAAAAGAGGAAGTTGGCATGAGCAAAGTGGTGGGGCAATGGCTCCAAAATTCGGCCGATTAATTTCATCAAATAAAGACCTTTATTCTGCGATATTTTAAGGTAAACAGATTGAAAAATTAGACCAAATGTTCTATAATTCAAACTCGTTATTCCCCCTCAATCGTTAAGCGTTTTTTATCATTTCAGATAAGGAATGCAGGAGGTTTTCGCAAAATGAAGGAAGTCACAAAATATCCAAATCACACATTTTATTGGGTTGATGTTGCAACCCCTGATCCAGAGGCAGACAAGGCGTTTTACTGCAATCTCTTTGGCTGGACATCCTATGTCACTACCTACGACATAGACACAACTAGCGCTAGGGCCAATCAGTTGGGCGGAACGCTTCTTGCCACCCCATTTGATGCGATGGATGCGGGACGCATGGCGCTTTTACCCGACCCCACAGGTACATTCTCAGCAATGCGGGAACCGAAAAAACATATTGGTGCTGCTGTTATAAATCAGCCCAATTCGTTTGGCTGGAACGAGCTACTCACGACAGATAAAGATGCCGCTATTAGGTTTTACAGTGCGCTGTACGGCTGGGATTTTGTACACAATGAAGAATCTGGCTATACAGAAATTATCAACAATGGGCGAGCGGCCGGTGGCCTGATGCAAATCACCGCTGAATTGGGCGATTTCCCATCTAACTGGATGGTTTATTTTATGGTCGAAGACGTAGATGAAACGATTGCAAAGGCTCAAGAATTAGGTGGAGGCACAAAGATGCCGCCGTTTAACGGACCCGAAACCGGCCGAATCGGTATGCTACATGATCCGCAGGGGATCCCATTTTATGTGATCCAGCTCAAGAACGAACCTGATGAGCCCCCACAAGGCTAAAAATCTTTCTTTCTTCTATAACAAAAAGCGGCGTATCAAAATTTGATACGCCGCTTTTGCGTTCCCGAACCGACTCGAACGGCCAACCTATTCTTTAGGAGAGAATCGCTCTATCCATTGAGCTACGGGAACAAGTGCAACGTAGAGTATAAAACCAAGCAAGTTGATTTCAAAAACGTTGACTGGTGCATTTTGCTGGATTGGTTGTTTATCACAATTCAATCGACAAAACACAGGTTCAGATACAATTGATCTGGATTGCAGATTATACACAATTTAGGTCATATGTTTCAATTTTTCTCTAAGAATTAATTGGCACACCCAAGTCATCTTGAGTCTGCAAGTGAAACAAAAATTTTCAACACATCATGATTTATCTACCATTTTTTGTTTACGGGACCCTGTTACCCGGCCAGCCCAATGATCATTTTTGGGGCAACACTATTTTGCGCCATGAACCGGCCGTCCATCACGGCGCAGACCTGTTTTCGATGCGCCATTTCCCCATGATGATTGAACCTGACCGGTGCGAAGGATCGGTCATTGGGAAACTCATTTGGGTTGATCCAGATCGTTTCGAGCAGGTTGTTCATCAAATCGATATCTTAGAAAATTACGATCCGGCCCATCATGAAACCAGCCCGTATCAACGACTTCAGCGAGACGTATTTACGGCCGATGGTGAGTCTGTGACCGCTTACACTTATGTTGGCCGTGAAGAATTGATCACAGGGCTACCCCAAATTCCCCATGGCGATTGGATAAAACATGTGGAAAATCACAACCAAACTGACCAAAATCACATTTGGTGGCGTAACCGATCCACAGATCAGTTGTTATAAGCTATAATCCCGCATCCCATTTGTCGCCTACCTGCTTCCTCACTTAATAATTTGTCGCCTCCTAACTGCTTTGCGCATGCCTGTGCGGTGCAAACGCTTTTGCTACGGAGAAAGGGAATAGTTTTATGAATAGAATTGGTGTAATGACTAGCGGTGGGGATGCGCCCGGAATGAATGCGGCCGTGCGTGCCGTTGTACGCACAACGCTTGATAGGGGAGCCCAATCGTATGCCATTTACAATGGGTATCAGGGGATGGTTGATGGGGGCGACAAGATTAAAGCGTTTGGCTGGTCAGACGTTGGCGGGATATTGCATCGAGGGGGGACGATCATCGGCACAGCCCGGTGCGAAGCGTTTCGACACAGAGAAGGGCGACTACAGGCTGCAACCAATCTATTAAAAAACGGAATTAGCAAATTAGTAGTAATTGGGGGAAACGGTAGTTTGACCGGTGCGCTTTTGCTGCAAGATGAGTGGAGCGGCTTGATTGATGAGCTGGTTAAAAACGGCACCATCTTGGCCGAAACGGCCGAAAATCACCCCAATTTAGCCATTGCAGGGATTGCAGGTTCGATCGACAACGACTTGACCGGAACCGATATCTCTTTAGGCGCAGACACGGCGCTGCACCGGATCACCGATGCGATTGATGCGATTACTGACACAGCGGCCAGCCATCAGCGCACGTTTGTGGTTGAGGTGATGGGGCGCAACTGTGGCTATTTGGCCCTTATGTCCGGTATCGCCACCGCGGCCGACTGGGTGCTTATTCCAGAGTCACCGCCCAATCTTGATGAGTGGGAAAACAAAATGTGCGAGGTACTGCGCCACGGCCGCGAAATTGGGAAACGGGACAGCATCGTGATCGTAGCGGAGGGTGCGCAAGATCGCCATGGCAAACCGATATCGGCCGAATATGTGCGCCAAGTGTTAGAAGACAAGCTACAAGAGGATGCCCGAGTCACGATTTTGGGGCATGTTCAACGGGGCGGTTCACCCAGTGCGTTTGATCGCAACTTAGGGATCATGATGGGGACCGACGCGGTTGAAGCGCTCATCGAGGCCAATGGCTCAGGCTTAAGCACCTTAATCGGACTGGTGGCGAACCAAGTTGTGCGATCTGACCTACGGAAAAATATTGAAAAATCTGAGCAAATTCATGAAGCCATCACCGCCAATGAGTACACAAAAGCGATGAAGCTGCGCGGCCCTGGCTTTAAAGAATCGTTTGCAACGTTGCGAACACTCGTCCGAGCAACCCCACACGAGCATCCAAGAGATTCTAAAAATCTAAAAATCGGCATCTTAAACGCAGGCGCACCGGCCCCCGGCATGAACACGGCCGTTCGTGCGGCCGTCCGTTTGGGCGTTGATCGCGGCCACACGATTTTTGGCTTTTACAACGGCTTTAGAGGGATGGTCGAGAATCAAGGCGAGTGGCTCGATTGGATGTCTGTCAATGGGTGGGCCACAACCGGCGGTTCAAATTTAGGGACGTGTAGGCACAAAATCGAGGGGCGAGATCTGTACGCCATTGCTCGCACGATTGAAGAACGTGAGCTAGACGCCTTAATCGTTGTGGGTGGCTGGTCTGGCTATGAAGCGGCCGTCACGCTGCATAATCAGCGGCAAAACTTTTCAGCTTTCGAAATCCCGATCATTTGTGTTCCGGCGACCATCGACAACAATATGCCGGGTGCGGAGCTCACGGTGGGGGCAGACACGGCGCTCAACGTTATTGTCGAGGCGGTTGACCGCATCAAACAATCGGCCGTTGCCAGCCGACGGGTATTTGTGGTTGAAGTGATGGGGTCTGACTGTGGCTACTTGGCTCTGATGGGGGCATTGGCAACCGGATCAGAACGGGTTTATCTGCCTGAAGAAGGGATGGATCTACGCGATTTACGCAAAGACGTTGACATGCTGGTGTCAGGCTTTAGGCAAGGCAAGCGGCTGGGTGTGGTTTTGAGCAACGAGAATACCAATCCGACTTATACCACCAGCTTTGTATCCCGCTTGTACGAGGAAGAGGGTCGTGACACGTTTGAGGTTCGGCGTGCGATTTTGGGTCACATTCAGCAGGGTGGTCACCCAACTCCGTTTGATCGCATTTACGCAACTCGTTTTGCGGCCAAAGCGATTGGGTTTTTGGAACAACAAATCGATGAGACGGAACCTGAAAGTGCCTGTGTGGGGATGATTAATGGGAAGTATCGCTTTACTCAGCTCGAAGGCGTTACCCGTTTGATGGAGAAAACTCACAAACGGCCGAAGGTACAGTGGTGGCTCGATTTACGGCCGATAGCCCGCACCTTGGCTCAGCCAAATCCGCAGTTTAATGCCAACAGTCCTCAATAGCCCCATGGTCATTGGATAAAACAACCAAAATTTAAACAGCTAATTTGTAAAGGCTTCTGACAAACAGTTAAGAGCCTTTTTATTTGCCATTTTTGGATAATTTTAGCTTGCAAAAATCAGTCACTTTGACACATTGACCCCCTACACCTCCCAACTTAAACTGTCGCTGAACGGTTCAAAATTAGGGTGCAAATCGGCACTCTAAAAAACAATAGGCTCAGTATGAAATAAAAACGCTGAGCTACACACCTGCGGATCAATCAGATAGATCCGCAGAAAATGGAGAATATTATGACCGGGACAATGGTTACCACAATCCTTTTTATCGGATTAGTAGTCGGGTTTTCAAAAATCAGTCAGCGAATTTTGGTAGTTGGACACGAGTACAATCAGTACTTTGAAGACATGAAACGGATGCAGTCGTAATCCCTAGGGTTACTGCAACCTAGTAAATACAAACAAATACACAAAGGCCACAAAGTTTTAAAGCTTTGTGGCCTTTTTTTGTTTCTGTCCCAGCACCACTTATGGGATTTGACTATCTGCAATTCTTGCAATTCGTACCGCTTCAGTTAGAGCGTCTAAATCACTCCAACGACTGTCTCCCTCTCGGGTGTAAACCTTAACCCGATAAACAACATTCTGCTTTTGGAAAGTAAACGAGTCATCCTCGAATTTACATTCAGATCCAGACAATGAGGTCGAGTTCTTTTTGATGTAGTACGACTGATTCCCCACATCACTGCGTGGAACAACACCGGGGAAAGTCCAGTTATCGGTCGCCCATGTGAAGAATTGTTGTGCCCCGCTTACATCTGAAAAGTAGAACATCTGAATGTAAACGCCCTCATATCCATCGGCCGAATTGCACAAAGTTGGATGCAGATATGTCCGCTCGTAAGATGTCAGACGGCCAATGCTGTTCATAAATTGCAATGTCTGGCCAGAGTACAAATCTGCATTCTTAACCTCACGGATTCCACCTGCGGTCAAGCTACCAATTTGTGGGAACCAACCGGCCGCCTCTTGCGAGTTAAGCGGCGCTACTACGGATGATCCCTGCCGTTGTACGATCACAACGGGTGTAGGGGTGAGTGTGGGAGGAACGGCCGTAGGGGTATTTGTCGGTGGAATCGCCGTTGGCGTTTGTGTCGAAGTTGGTGGAATTGGTGTTGGTGTATACGTTGAAGTTGGCGCATCGTCTGGTAGCTTAACGGAAGGCTCTTCTGAAACCAACGTAGGTGCGGTGAAGTAGAAGTTGTAAGCGATCAAACTACCACCAAGCAGAAGCGCCAGCAGGCCAAACCCACCTACAAGCCAACCTAACATCGGCCCAACTATAGTCGCCTGCCTTTGAGGGGAGTTCTGCCTACCTGACTCATACGGATCAGTTGGGTTGTAAACCGGTACAGGAGGGACGTACGGCTGTTGATCTCTCTCCCGAATGGGTTGTCCAACCGGCCGGACGTTCATCGTCGCCTCTTTTGCACCAAAAGAAATTCCTTCCCAAGGGACATTGGGCCGTTGCGCCTCGCATAGTTCAATCAGCCGAATGACCGTCCCGGTCCGAAGACCATACTCAATCATTTCGATGACTGTGCCAATTTTCCCTTCGGCCGCGATATTGTCATAGTCTAGACCAATATCAAAACATAATCCCCGTAGCTCACCATCATTAAAATACCGCATCAACGCGTGACGCAGCTCAGTTTTCCAATCTTGAGTGGAATGTCCCTCATTCATTATTTGTTTTACTTCCTATTTTTACAGTATGTAGCAGTATTCTCCCTGAGGAGCAGAATTAACTTAATATGCTGGTACTTCTAAGTCGGCCAATATCCCTTTATGTAGCTTCTTTGCACTCTGGAGAATAAACATTTTCAGAACCAACGTCAAGCCGTATACGTTTAGGGGCACCTTTTTGGTAAACTTCGGTCTATGTCTGGTATCACAAATTTAAAACAACTGCTCAAAAAAATGTCGCCCGAATTGCAAGATGGCGAGTTCATCTTTGCCTCGTTTCAAAGCTCAACTTACGGAGATCATGCCCATCTACAACCGGTGGCGGCCGTGCTTGAATCTGAAGGGCTAACCCTTGTGATACCGCTAGAAAAAGCGGCCGAACATGGACTCGCTTATGATGGGATTTACAAAATGATCACCCTTCAAATTCATTCAAGCCTTGAAGCGGTGGGATTAACGGCCGCCTTTGCAACAAAGCTGGGAGAGCATGGGATTAGTGCAAATGTAATCGCAGGGTTCTTCCATGATCACATTTTTGTGCAAGCCAACAAAGCAGACGCGGCGGTCGAGGCGCTGAAGGAGTTACAATCATGAAAATACGTAAGCTAAAAAAGAAAAATAAAGAGTTGATTCAACAAGCGGCCGAAGCGATTGTTGCCGCCTTTGCCGACTCTCATCCCGATGCATGGCCATCGTTTGAAGACGGGCTGGAAGAAGTCAAAGAATGTCTGGACCCTGAATCTATTTTGCTGGTTGCTCTAGATGACTCAGGCAAGCTATTGGGTTGGATTGGTGGCAGTGAAGAGTACGATTATGCGTGGGAACTCCACCCGCTGGTTGTTGCCCCCTCTGCGCAACGACAGGGGGTCGGCCGGGCATTGGTGGCTGAGCTTGAAAAACGGGTTAAAGCGGCCGGGGCAAACACCATCTATCTAGGTTCAGACGATGTAACCAACCAAACCAGCTTGAGCGGCATCGATCTCTACCCTGATCCATTTGATCATGTACGCAACATCAAAAACCTGCGCAACCATCCGTTTGAGTTTTACCAGAAATGCGGCTATGTAATCACCGGCGTGGTCCCTGATGCCAATGGTCCGGGCAAGCCGGATATTATGATGGCGAAAAGAATTCAGTAAGCAATGACCCAGTTGGCGTTCGATTCTCCCCTCTACTCTTTTCTCTATACTCTCTACACATGAAAATTACAGTTTATATCGCAACCAGCCTTGACGGCTTTATCGCCCGGCCGGACGGTGACATTGAATGGCTGCACAACCCGGACTATGTTTTGGCTGATGGGAACGACATGGGGTTTGGCGCACTCATGGAGAGCATCGACTATTTGGTGATGGGGAGCGGGAGCTATGAAAAAGTACGCTCGTTTGATATTCCGTGGCCGTACGAAAAGCCGGTGATTGTGCTCAGCAGTCGGCCGCAAGACATTCCGGCCGAGCTGGCATCAAAAGTCAGCCAGATGGCAGGCGATCCGGCCGAAATCGTCCAATCCCTAAAAGCCCAAGGGGCCCAGCACATTTATTTGGATGGCGGGAAAACGGTGCAAGATTTTCTGTCGGCCGGGCTAGTAAGTGAGCTGATCATCACTCAAATCCCGATCCTACTTGGCGAAGGCATCCCACTTTTTGGCCCGCTACCTGCTGACATTCACCTAAGCCATCAGCAAACCCAATCCTATGCAAACGGCATGGTACAGAGCCACTATTTAGTTCGTTAGCTTGCCCAAAACTTGTTCTGTGCCACAATCTCTAGGAAACATAGGAGGACACATGGAACTTGATCATACGATGGTGCAGACAACCTACACCACCATCATGCAACACTTTATCGAACACGGCCGGGCGCCCCATTTCACCCAACTAGCTGAAATGATGGAAATGAGCATCGAAGAAGCTCGACTGCATCAGGCCAAAGCGGCCCATTTGGGCGTTGGGTGCTGGCTGGCTCACGATACCGATCTCATCGAATCATGGGCACCGTTCCACAACATCCCTACCCAATACCGGATCACCATCAACGGTGAGCAAAAATGGTATGGGCAATGAGGGCTTGAATCGCTGGCCGTGCGCTGGCTGTTCCCCAATCAAGAGGTTCGCTTAGACGTGATTTGCCTCGCCTCGGGCACCCCCATCACCATACGGATGAAAGATGATGAAATTCTTGAGGTCACCCCAGATACGGTTGTAGGGCATTTGAATGTACCATTCTCAAAAATCGCTACGGGGGAATCAACCGCCCCATTTGCCTGAACATACATGAACCTCTTCCGGTCGGAAGAAGACGTACTCAACTGGGAACATTTTGATCCCGTTTCAGAGCAATCAATTATGCCATTGGCTAACTGGGCCACAGTGTTTAGCGGCCCTTTATTCCGCAATCGACTCCAGCCGGATATCTTTGCCAAACGACGTGACTACTCAATAGAGTTTGTTAAAACGCTCGCAAGTTTTGGCAAATCGGGCAATTTCTGGGTGCCTGATAAATAAACTTTTCGGGGTGACTCATTCGCTGAGACTTAATCCGGCTCGCCATGATTGCCGTGCGAGACACGCACGGGCTACGACAATCACATGGCTTAATCAACAACGGCATCCACTTAACTGTGATTGTCTCGCCTCGTAAAGAAACAAGTTTGGTCTAGAAATTTAAAATAAATGCATTCATCAAACCTGCGCGGCACAGACTTTGGAATCTGCCACAACAATCAACCGATCGCACACGCCGACTTTTTTGCCGATTTCAGTAACTTAACTCGAGTCGGCATCATTGCCCCTAACGGCACAGATGGAACAGGGGCAACGGCGCTGATCATGGCGTTTGTCACTGCGTTTTACGATACCTATCGCGCTAAAGGGGATGACTTTTTCGCCTACCCGGCCTACTACACCTTCCAGCATATCCGGCCGCTTGCGAGCTACACCATGCTCGACATTTGGCCCAAACACAAAGACGTTTATGTTGAGCAAAACCCGGTTGACCTACTCAACACCATCAACGACCGCGCCATCAATGTATTGCTTTTGCCAGATGGGGAGCCAACTGACCCAAGCTATGAGCAACCCCAAATCGAAGCGGCCCTGCGTACGCTACAAAGCTGCTATTTGTATTCGGCCGACGGTGTTGTGGCAGACCCAACCCTAGAGATAACGATCAAATCCCGGCCGGTGGTTGAATGGACCGGATTAATTTTCAACGATCACGACTACCAACCCATCCCTGAATTTGCTGACCAAAAAGCTGCATGGGCAGAAGTGCATGGGACCGCCCAATCCCTGACCCAAACTTTCCGCCAAGTCACACCAGATGAAGCCTTAACCCGACTCTGCTAAAGCTCGTCAAATCAACCGCATCGCCTATAATTCCTCACCACAAAATTCTTGGAGGAATCAATGAGCGCACGCGACATCATACTCAATCACATAAATGGCGAAGACGAAAAATTAGGTTACATCGCCAAAGAAATCTGGGACCGGCCGGAGATCGCCCTAACCGAAAGCTTTGCATCAAAACTATTGGCCGACGAGCTAGAAGCGGCCGGATTTAAAATCACATGGGGGGCCGGTGGCATGCCCACCGCCTTTGTGGCTGAATGGGGGTCAGGCTCACCCATCATCGGCTACTTGGGCGAATACGATGCGCTCCCTGGCCTGTCGCAAGATTTAGCCACCGCCAAAACCCCGCTCGTTGACGGCGGACCCGGCCACGGCTGCGGCCATAATCTGTTTGGCACCGCCTGCATGGGGTCAGTGATGGGGCTCAAAAAGGCGATGGAAGCTGAGAACATCCCCGGCACAATTCGCTTTTACGGCTGTCCGGCCGAAGAGACGCTTGTCGGCAAAACCTACATGGCGCGTGATGGCGTCTTTGATGATCTCGACGCGGCGATTAGCTGGCACCCCGGCAGCACCAACATCGTCTGGAACGGCTCCTCACTCGCCATGAACTCCTTCAAAGTCAACTTCCACGGCGTTGCCAGCCACGCAGGCGTTGACCCTGAAAACGGACGGTCCGCCCTTGATGGGGTGATGTTGATGGACGTGGGTGTCAATTACTTGCGCGAACACATCATCCAAGAAGCCCGCATTCACAGCGTCGTGACACACGGCGGACAGGCTCCCAACGTCGTCCCAGCCTATGCGCAAGTTTGGTACTTTGTGCGTGCACCACACCGCCATCAGGTCGAAGAAATCTACGGCCGGATGCTCGACATCGCCCAAGGCGCGGCGCTGATGACCGGCACCACCCACGACATCGAGTTTATCACCGGCTGTTACGACCTGTTGCCCAACGACACGATGTCCCAACTGCTGCACGACTGCATGGTTGAGTCGAACAACATGTCGTTCACCCCGCAAGAAATCGCCTATGCCAAAGAGCTACAGGCGAGCTTTGCCCCCGGCATGCTCGACGCCGACTTCGGCCGGATGAAACGCTCAGCCAAATTTGCTTTAGAAGACTCCCGCAAAGACGACCCCCTTTGGCCCGATGTAATTCAACACACCGACAATCCCGCCACGATGGGCGGCTCTACCGAAGTGGGTGACGTGAGCTGGATTACTCCGACCGGGCAAGTCACCACCACCTGCTGGCCGCTGGGAACCCCCGGCCACAGCTGGCAAATTGTTGCTTCTGTCGGTTCCGGCATCGGCAAACAAGGGATGATGCTGGCGTCTAAGTCGATGGCTTTAGCTGGATTGGACCTGCTGACTAAACCTGATCTGCTCGAAGCGGTCAAAGCGGAATTCGCAGAGAAAAAAGCCGGTCGCGATTATGTGACTCCACTCCCTGAAGGGGCGAAAGCGGTTTAATAATTAATAAGGAATAACTAGCTCAAAATTGTTAATGAGAGATATCCATGAGTACACTATTTGATTTAACTGGAAAAGTCGCCCTTGTTACCGGGGCAAGTCGAGGGATCGGTGAAGCGATCGCCCATGCCTATGCGGAAGCGGGTGCCAATGTGGTGCTGGCGAGCCGCAAGCAAGAAGGACTTGACCCTGTGGCGGCCGCTATCAATGCAAAAAGCGGCGGCCAGGCATTGGCTGTAGCGGCCCACACCGGCTCGGGCGAAGCGGTTCAAGCGGTGGTTGATGCGGCCACGGCCGAATTTGGCGGGATTGATATCTGCGTCAACAACGCGGCGACAAATCCCCACTTTGGCCCCATGATGACGGCCGAAGATAGCCATTGGAACAAGATTATGGACGTGAACGTGCTCGGCTACTTCCGCGTCGTAAAAGCCTGCATGCCCAGCATGATCGCGCGCGGCGGCGGCAAAGTCATCAACATCGCCTCGATTGCCGGTACCGAGCCACAGCCGATGATGGGCGTTTACTGCGTCAGCAAAGCGGCCGTTCTGATGATGACACAACAAATGGCGGCCGAGCTGGCACAAAACAATATTCAGGTCAACGCCATCGCTCCCGGCTTTATCAAAACCGCCTTTAGCTCAGCCATCTGGCAAAATGAAGATATCAACAAACAAGTAACAAAGATGATTCCACAACATCGCATTGCAGATCCTGTAGAGCTCACCGGTATGGCCCTTTACTTGGCATCAGAAGCCTCCAGCTTTACGACCGGTGCGACCATGCTCATCGATGGCGGGCAAAAGATTACCATCGGCCTATAAATTAACGTCAAATAACTGGAGGTTCACAGACTGTTTTTTTTAAAATGTAAACCCTGCATTTTTAAAAAATGGATTGTGAACCTCAATGTCTGATCGCCTAACCAAACTAATTTTTGTCTGCCTAGCTGTAACTATAACGGGAATCTATAGTGCCTTTTTGTGGCCTTTTCTGACAGACCCCGCTACAAAAACCCACCACGACTTTATCATTTTTGCCACGGCCGATCTGCTTATCGACCAGCACGGCTACAGCAACGTCTACGACTTAGACCTACAGCATGAAGCTCAAGCCGTCATAGCCCCAGATGTCGCTTATAACATAGGCGGCCGTGTGCTCCCGTTTAATCATCCCCCCCTGCTTCTACCACTCTTTCGGCTCGTCATCACCCCAGACCTGTTTCAGTCTTATCAAATTTGGACCCTCATCAATGCGTTTTTGATCGCGGTTTGCGCCTGGCTGTCACGGAAAATCATAGTACTGGCAGGCATTGCCCCTCGGTCAACTTGGTATCTCATCATCCCACTAGTCTTGATTTTTCCACTCCAAATCAATCTGCACCAAGGGCAAGATATAGTTTTTGTGTTGCTCGGCGTCCTCATCTTCCTGCTGTCTCTCCAAACAGACAATCTGTTTTTAGGGGGATTGGGACTCGCGCTCACAACCGTATCTCCTCACTTAGCCGTCGCCTTTTCAGTCCCCTGGCTGTTTGGGCAACGTAAAAGACTCAATGCATTTTATTTTTGGGGTGGGCTATTTACAGTTTTTTCAATATGGCTGGTCGGGATCGACGGGACATTAGACTACTTTGATGTGCTGACAGGGTCTGCCACCGCAGAAGGGGGCACTTTTGGCGTCAATAAAATTCGCATGTACAACTTTTCAGCCCTTACGCTGCGATTCTGGCGCACAATGCCCTCAACTATTTTGAGCGCATTAACTTGGGGGGGCTATATTTTTAGTCTTGCCTATCTCAGTTGGCTTCATCGTAAACATCAAACAGCAAACAACCAAACGTTGCTGAGCTTAATGGGACATACAGTGATCATCAGTCTATTTTTTGCACCCCATCTACACCTGCACAGTCTGCTCCCCATTTGGGTGTCGTTTCTAACCTGTGCGATTGCGATTGTGCAGTTTGAAGAAAAGTCTGTTGTAAACACTGGGATAGGTATGCTACTGGCCTCCCTCATCATGACCCCCATCTTTGTCCAGACAATTCCGCTACGTTCTGTAACCGGCTACGTTGTCATTTTCGCAACCATCTATCTATCGTATCGAGCTCTACAAACAGGTGCGGCCCATAAACCGGCTCCCAAACCAGTTCACACACAAGCTTAGGGCTGTGAGCAAATTTTCGGTTGATGCTTTGGCCTAACGGCTGATTAAGTAGCACCAGAAATTTATTCTGTAAGCGTTATTTCCCTGGTGCATGGGCCAATGCCCCGGCCGTCTGGCCCCGCCATTGCATCCCAAATCACCTCAGCCGAGTCTGTCCGGCCGTTGGTTTCGTACCAAGTTGCGAGCTGAGTCAGCTGCCAGGCCCACTCATCATCAACTGTAAAGCACTGCAAACCAGGCAGCAGATCATACGGCAATGCCGGTCGGGATAGCACAAATTTTGAGTAACTGTCATACCCCAAGCGGCCAAACCCCTGTGCAGTTTGATTCAAAATCAAATCCAGATCAGTCTCTAGCTCCTCAATCTTCAGGTCCGCAACATTTACCCAAAGCTCGCTCATAAATGGATCAACCGTTAGGTTTCCGCCGCTTGTATAGAGCAATTGTATGACTTCGTCGTCGATCGGTAGCTCCAGCGCCAAGGCTTGCCCTAATACGCTTGATGAATCATTCTCAGCTAATCCGTTATGTATAAACGTGTTAAATTGCTCAGCCGCATCAGTCTGTTGCCCATTGGCAAGCAGTTCCCACGCGGTGGTTAGATCAGTCGGCCGGTAAATTGAACAAGGGGCCCGCTCTGGAGCATTAAAACAGCCACGAGACTCAACTTGGCTCTGGATCTGAGGCCACTCTGCAAATTCTGACCAATAGGGTGCAGCGTGCCAAGATCGGCCGACAAAGAAAAGACCGTCGGCCGTCAACCAATCTGAATCGGCCAATTGCCCCGTTTGCTCTTGCAATAACATGCCGTTTAAAGCAAACAACGCTTGATTCGGCTGCAAGTCGGCCGACATGACATAGGCATCCAGCGCCATCTGCGTCTCTCCATCCAGCTGATACAGCCACGCCAAGTTAGCATAATTTGCCGCCCAACTTGGTTCCAGTTCGATTAGGCTCTCATATCGTTCTATCGCCTTAGCACGGTGATCTTGGCTCTGCTCCGCTAACATCCCGTGTGATAAAGCTGCAGCATGCAAATAGCTAGACTCATGAATGGGAAAGCGTAAGACTAGTTCGTCAAATGTCTCGGCCGCTGCAGACCAATCTTCTGCCAATGCAAACCCAACCCCTTCGTCAAACGTATTTCGGAAACCTGCATTACGGAACCCCACAACGATTAAAATGATCCCCAAAGCAGGCCACATAGCCCCCAACCAACTGGGGCCCCGCTTTTCCTGTTCATCTGAAAAGCAATTGACCAGCAACAGCGCTAGGAACAGGGCTGCTAATCCCATCGTGCTAAAAATGAGGGATTCAACAAGGGTGTGTCCAAAAATTGAAGCCAGCCCGCCTAAGCTAATTTTGCCAACCCTAGATCGTTGGATGAGGTCAAAGTTTTTAATGATTAGCCAAATCAGCTGAGCAGACATCCCTAAAGCAATAATCCCCCCTATCAAACCAATTTCAGCCAGAATATTGATCCAATAATTATGGGCGTGCCAGAATAAATGGTTTTTTAAACTCGCCTCGGTGTAAAAGGTTGAGAACGTGTTGAGCCCCGCCCCAAAAAGTGGATACTGCTGAAGCATTTCTGTACCAACGCCCCAAATAAACAATCGATCTGCAAAACCAGCATCTTGAGATATAAAGCGCCACCCGGCTCCAGCAAGCAATGCACCGAGCAAAATCGCAACCGCGGCAAAACCAACCAGTTGGCCTGTGTTGAGATGAGCAAACCGGCTTGACAGCCTTGGCCAGAAAAAGAGCAAAAGCATGACGGATATCCCCATCCCGGCCGAAAGAACCGCTCCGCTGGAACCAGACCCAATAACAATGGGCAAAGTAAAAATAATCGCACCAATCCAAGGGACTCGGTTTGATGAGCCAAAA
This sequence comes from Chloroflexota bacterium, assembly GCA_020628815.1. Lineage (GTDB taxonomy): Bacteria > Chloroflexota > Anaerolineae > Promineifilales > Promineifilaceae > WTJY01. Next base: position 20,787 of record JAHDEN010000098.1, read on the forward strand.
ACGAACCGCCCAAAACTCAGTACCAAAAAGATGGCAGCTAAAAATCCTAAAGAATTTGAGCTAAAGGTAAACCCTTGCAGACGAACCCAATCGGGAAGCTTGCCGATAGTGTTATAAAATTGCCAATACCGAGGCACCTTCAAACCAAAATCAACCCATCCAAGCAGGAGAAAAATAGCGGTTACCAGCAGTAATACATCAACGGCTTCCACCTGCCGGTGTTTTAGATGGGTCCGCAAAATCACTACAAAAAAGTAAAATGAGACAAGCGCGGCGGACCAGCCCCACAAGAAACGAATACTGCGCGAAGGGTCTATTGAATTAAATGTTGAAAGCAGTAAGGCAACGAAAAAAGCGGCTAGCCCCCAATCAAAGTGTGTCCGCGACAGTCCGCCATCAGCATTCGCCCACAGCGTCCAACCCCACATCAACATCCAACCACTAAAGAGTATGAGCAAGAAGATGTTGAGTTCTGTTATTGAGGTTGCGTATCTTTCAAGAAAGAGGAAGAAGAATCCGCCGAAAATCAGCAGATATTTGGATAGTTTGGCTGAATCCATTCTCCCTAGTTTACAAGATACGATGCGGAGGCTCCATCAAATACACGAGGATTTTCTCCTATTTTCGCACACACTTTTCTAGTTAAACAAAAACGGCCGATTGAAAAAGATTCAATCGGCCGTAAAGAGCTAATGCATAATTAAAGGTGCTTAATCTTCGTCATCATCATCGCTTAAGACAGAGCTAAGTACCCAACTAACCAAACTAATCACAATTGCACCCCAAAAGGCGGGGCCAAAACCTGCGACCGATAAAGCGCCAGAAACGTTACTGGTTAACCACAGCATGAGCGCATTCACCACAAGGGTAAACAGCCCCAACGTCAGCAAAATAAACGGCAGGCTAAACAATTTAACAATTGGTTTAATGATGGCATTTACCACACCGAAAATAATGGCCACAAAGGCGATTTGCCCCCATGTGCCGTCCAAATTCACCCCATCTACAAAATAGGCGGCCGCATAAATCGCCACCGCGTTAATCAAC
>JAHDEN010000099.1 GCA_020628815.1 Chloroflexota bacterium
AGTTGTTATCTCAGGCGGGTGAACAGTTCGACCTGCCAGAGCAAGATAAGAAAGCATGGCAAGCGGTCGGAAATTTTGAGTCGGCCGATCACGTTTTAAAACATCCCGATTTTTATTGGCGGGAAAATCACCTTGTCGTTGTCGGGCAGGTTGATTAGAGAATAGGGAAAATTTGGTCTGAAAAACCGTGCTTAAAGCAAGTCGGTGCTTGCATCGTATTTGGCAATCGCCTTAAAATACCAGCATGGCCAAACAAATTAATGATGAGCAAGTGTATGAAGCGGTGTTGTCAGTTCTTTTAGAAAAGGGATACGCGGGCGCCACGACAAAACTAATCGCTAAAAAAGCAGGCATAAACGAGGTGACGCTGTTTAGGAAATATGGGAGTAAGTCTGAACTGGTCGCGGCCGCTGTGGCGCATCAGCGCTTTAAATTTGACCATTCTCCGGTTGAGTATACGGGAGACGTTACGGCCGATTTAGCCAAAATGGTCAGCTTTCATAGCGGGATAACGGCCGCACATGCCGGCCGACTTTTTCCGCTTATCTTGGCCGAAATGGTCCGGTATCCTGAACTGCGCGAGACGATGCGGGTGCCGCACGAGCAGATCAAAACCTTTGGAGCCATTATCGGCCGTTATCAGGCGGATGGGGTTATACGGGCCGGTGATCCGGTGCTGATGGTGACAACGTTGCTGGGGCCAGCCATCGTCAACAATATGTTGCGCTCCGCCAATCCCGAGCTAGCAATACCCCCGCTAGATGTTGCTGATTTGGTGGATCGTTTTTTGAAAGGGAACCAAACTTAATAGTTCAAATTCAGCTGAGATAGGTGCGGAGTTTTGCAAAAGAGCCGATGTTTTTTAAGGTTTTCCCTTTTTAGATTCATTGCTAAAATCCCGGCCATTATCTGAGCAATGCTCAACCCTCTAAAACCCCGGAGGAAGGAAAACCCCATGGAATCTAGCGTCTTATCTGAAGTTGTACTCCCATTAGCCATTGTGATAATTATGATCGCGATGGGAATGTCATTAACCGTTACCGACTTTAAGCGTGTCTTGTCTCAGCCAAAAGCGGTTGGTGTTGGCCTGCTGTGTCAGCTCATTTTGCTACCGATAATCGGCATTTTGGTGGCTCTGATTTTTCCGCTCGAAGCGGTTTTTGCGATCAGCATTGTGTTGCTGGCCGCATCCCCCGGTGGCACGACGTCAAACTTGGTTTCACACGCAGCCGAGCTTGATCGCGCCCTATCAGTAACGTTAACAGCGATCTCAAACCTGCTGTCGTGGCTGTCGATCCCGCTTTTGTTAACCGTTGCGTTTCGCCTCTTTTCAGATGGCGGGGAAGCGATCGATTTTCCCGTTGGGGCAGTCATGCTCCAAGTGGCGGCGCTAACACTTGTGCCGGTCCTAATCGGCATGGGGATTCGAGCTTGGCGGCTGCAGTTTGCAGAGCGAACTAAAAACGCTTCAAAAATATTTTCAGGCGTGTTCTTGTTACTGGTTATTATTGGATTAGTCATTCAAAACTGGGAGCAGATTTTGATCGACGGGCCACGATTTGCATTGGCATTTGTGGTGCTCAACATCGTCGCTTTGGCGGTTGGATATTTAGTCGCCAAAGCGTTTGGCATTGGGCAAACCCAATCGACCACCATTGGTATTGAAACAGGGTTACAAAATTCAACCCTGTCGATTACCATCGCACTAACGATTCTGGCCAATAACGAAATGGCGATTATTCCCGGCCTGTATGGGATCTGGATGCTGGCTACCGGATTTGCGTTTGCATTTTATTTCAATCGCAGTGGGGTCGCAGATCAGATCGAAGATATTGAAGATATCGCACCGGCCGCCGGTTAATTTTGGTTTACGCCCGATAGAAATTTCTTATAAGCCCGATCTGATCAAAATGTCAGATCGGGCTTTTTGTTTTTAATCATGAGGGGCGATTTTGTGTGGGCTTGCTATAATCCCGAACATGTTTACGAATGAACCCCAATCTGATGTCATAACCGTTCGTGAGGACGAAAAATTTAATGAGGCTAAAGTAGCCGCATTTTTAAAAGGGAAGCTGCCCGGATCTGAAAACCCGCTAACGGTGCAACAGTTTGGTGGCGGGGCCGCCAATCTGACCTATTTGTTGGACTATGGCACGCACGAATATGTTCTGCGTCGGCCGCCCCTTGGCCCTGTGGCCAAAAGCGCGCACGACATGGCACGGGAATACAAGGTTCTTTCAAAACTGCACGAAGTCTATCCCTATGCCCCTCGGGCGTTTTTGTTTTCAGACGACCATGATTTGATCGGGGCCGACTTTTTTGTGATGGAGCGGCGACACGGCCGGGTTATCCGTCGTAAGTTCCCAGATGCCTTTCGGGAGGATCCTGAAGCGGGGCGCAAAATTAGCTTTGCGCTGGTTGACGCCTTAGCCCAGTTCCACGCGGTCGATTATGACAAGCTAGGATTAAGCGATCTGGGCAAGCCAGATGGGTTTGTTGAACGACAAATCGAGGGGTGGAATCGACGTTGGCACAAGGCCAAAGAAACTGATTCGGCCGACTTTGATTTTGTGTACGAATGGCTTAGAAGCAACATTCCCGCAACCAGCCGCTCTACATTGGTTCACAACGACTTTAAACTAGACAACTGCATGTTGGCGGCCGACGATCCATCAAAAGTTGTGGCTGTATTTGACTGGGACATGTGTACGCTGGGCGATCCATTATGCGATCTGGGTGCTTTGCTCACCTATTGGTCCGAACCAAACGATCCCCCACATGTGAAAGGGATGACGCCGATGCCGGCCGACTATCATGTGTTTGCCACCCGCCGTGAATTGGTCGATCGGTATGCCCAAACCAGCGGCCTGCCGATGGACGATATCGCATTTTATTATGCGCTGGGTCTGTATCGTTTGGTCGTTATCATCCAGCAAATTTACATTCGCTATGTGCGTGGGCAAACCCAAGACAAACGGTTTGCGATGATGGGGCAGGTCATTCCGCTTATCGCCCGTGCGGCAAAAGATGTGGCGACGGGTGAGCTAAAAATCTAAGGATTTAAGATTGACGATTTTAGATTTACGATTCAGGTTTCGAGCCGTTTTGGCGGTTGTTTTGCTGGCAACCAGTTTACTGTTGCTGGGCTGCGGTGAGCGTGTGACCTATGTCGATAAGTTTGATGGAAACTCAACCATCACATGGATTTTAGAGGCGGATGAATTGGGGCGTGCTCAGCTTGAGGGAGGGCAGCTCCAGTTTAACATTCCTGGGGCCGGTGTGGCCCGCTATGCTCGGGCTGATGGGGTGACTGTGGGCAACTTTGTGGCCGAGGTTGAGGTGACCCAACAGGCGGGAAGCACAAACGCCGGGTATGGGATGTTGTTTCGGCTGCAAGACACGGAATCTTTTTACCGCTTTAATGTGACCGGCAACGGCTACTACATGGTTGAAAAACGGACGGCCGGAGGGGACTGGCTGCGGCTGACCAATGATTGGCAACAGACATCGCTCTTGCTAACAGGGCTGAACAATCGGAATCTGCTCAAGGTAGAGGCGCGTGGGGCAAATTTAGGATTTTCGATTAACGGGTTTGAGGTCTTTTCGATTGACGATAACACATATGCGTCGGGCGGAATCGCGTTAAATGCAGGTACATTTGATCAGGGTGGATTGGTTGTGGCGTTTGACAACTTCACGCTTGAGACAAGATAGGTTTGGGCTCTTTATTCCAGTGTAGGGGTCGAAGGGGTCGGAGCCATTGTTGATCTTCGAAACAAAATTGAATCCGACCCCTTCGACCCCTACTTCGACCCATCTACAAACGCGGCCCCTTGCAGATCTTTGGTTTTGCTACGCTTCTTTTTGGGGCTGTCTAACGCTTTTAGATGTTTCGCCAAATCCTGAAGACTGGTTAGATTATGCACGGGCAAAAAGTCATCGATATGGGGGAGCGAGGCGACCATGCCACGGGTGAGCGGTTCATATTCTTCTGAGCCTAAAAGCGGATTGAGCCACACCATCCTGTGACAAAAGCGGTGTAAGCGGGCCATTTCACGGCCGAGCAATTCAGGGTCGCCACGGTCCCACCCATCACTAATCAACAGCACGATAGCCCCGCCACGCAATACCCGACGTGACCAGTCAAAATTAAACGTTTGTAGCGCTTCCCCAATGCGGGTGCCGCCGGACCAATCCATAATTTCTTTAGATGCTTCTTCAAGCGCCTGATCCACATCTTTGTGTTTTAGCTGGCGGGTGACACGGGTTAGCCGGGTGCCAAATGTAAACGCTTCAACCGGCTGGTCCATGCCGATCGACAGGCTGTACAAAAAGTGGAGCAACAACCGGCTGTAACGCTCCATAGAGCCACTAATGTCAGCGATGATGACCAGCGGCCGAGGTTTGATTTTTGGCCCTTTATAGGTCCATTCCATCAGCTCCCCACCGTATCTAAAATTGCGACGCAGGCTGCGACGTACGTCTAGCACGTCTCCTTTGCCCGGCTTCATGCGGCGGGTTTTGCGTTCGCCCAGCCGCCAAATGAGCTGGTTGATCAGCCGTTTAACGGCCGCCAGCTCCGCATCGCTCATGTCCCCAAAATCTTTTTTAGCCAAAAATTCTTGTTCGCTGTAGGTCTGGGTTAGCTCGATAAACTCTTTGTCTTCTTCGTCGTCCCCGTCACCAGACTCATCATCATCTTCGTCTGGCAGTTGATCTAACTGCGGTGGGGCGATGGGGACTTCCTCTTGGGGCATTTCAAGCCCTTGAGCCAGCAGCTCGGCCAGCGAGGCATCAATGCTCCCGTCTTCCGGCTTTTTCCAGAACAGCTCAAACGCCTCATCAAACTTGGGAATATCTTCCCGTCGGTTGATGATCATGCTGCGTAAGGTGTTGTAGAAATCCGGTTTGCGCCACATTTCTATGTGCCCAAGCGCTTGGGTCACTTCCATGATCCGGCCGGGACTTACATCGACTCTTAGACCGCGCAAAATGCGCCCAAACAAAATCAGATTGTGGAGCAGGTTGCCGTCCATTTCATCAATGGGGATTGAGTGTGGATCGGGCGTTCTCGGTTCTGGGTTGAAATAATCGTTGCTCATGATGCTGGGCGATCTGGATCTAAAACCTGTTTTAACCGGGCCGCATGGATTAAACGTTGCTCAAGGGGCATGAGTCGTTTAAATAAGGATGCCCGCAAGTAAAAGCGATCTTTTGTGAAGCGGGGTGTGACATGGGTATGGTAGTGCCACACATCCTGACTACCGGCCGGTTCGTTGTGCTGGCGTGTTGAAACACCGTCGCAGTTATAGACCGCTTTTAGCGCCAGCGCCACTTTATTGATGCCATTCTGAATATCGGTTCCGTAGTCGGCCGGCAAGCTGTACACATTCTCAAAATGGTCATTTGGAACGATGAGTACGTTGGGTTCGTTGCCGCGCCATTGGTGTGATGCGACAAATGCGGTGACCCGCTCGGTTTTGTAAACAATTTCCTTTTGAGTGGTGTAGACAATTTCGTTTTCAATCCCATCAATCAAAAAACAAAATGGACATTGGTAGTTGGGTGGGGCGTGTGAAATCATGCTATAAAATAGACGCGAGACGCGCCAACGGCACGTCTCTACGTGAGGGTTATCAATTTGTAGAGACGGCCCGTTGGGGCGTCTCAATCCTAAGAGCGGATCAGCCGGAGCTGGAGCCGCGCATCGTCGTAAAAACTAATCCCTAAAGCCAGGGCTTGATTGTCCCGATTATAGAAAACCTCGGTCAGTTTCAACATCGGCCGTTCATTTCTGCCTTGCTTAAAAACCCGTGGCAGGTCAGACCATTTAATCGCTTCGATATCGGTGGTGGCATAGGCAACCGTTTGTCCACATACAGAATCAAGCAGATCGTGAATGTGCAAATTGCCATCTGGGGTCGCATGTTTGTCATGAAAATAGACGGTAGGCAGAATATTGGTGACATGAATGGCTGGAAAATCGTCTGCATAAAACAATCTATCTACCGACCAAACCGGCTGCCCGGCCGAAAGTTTGAGCAAACTGGCTTCAGTTTCGGTTGCAACACGCTGCTGCCTGTCAAGCATTTGGATCGATGGTTTGAACCCATTCCCTTCTATCACCCGAGCAAAGTCCCACTGCCCCCCATACCGTTGATCTATGCGGCTCGCCTGTGAGCTGACATAGGTTCCATCACCCTGCTTGCGGATCAACAGCCCATCGGCCGCAAACTTTGCCAGCGCATTGCGTACCGTTGTGCGGCTCACCTGCAAATCTTCGGCTAGCTCACTTTCAGATGGGATTCGGCTATGCGGAGGGTAAACACCATCGCGTAGTCGTTGGCCGAGAATTTCGGTAACTTGGGCCGTGATTGTTTTTGGGCGTTGAATCGACATGATGAATGGGAAAATAGTTTGATTTAGCCAAATCGTTTCGGCTTGGGGTGGGTGTTGTAGAACGTGGGTATTTTACATTTTGTGGTCGGTTTTTGCATGGTTAAATCAAGATGTTGTCGAAATGTTAGTCTGGTGCAGGCTCAAAGGACCCGTGTTAGATGAGATTTGACCCGCAATCGGCCGGTTGGCCATTTTGTCCCAAATCGATTTGGAAAAAGGGGATCCGTATCAAGAAACTAGCCAGGAAGTCATATCCAGTTTTTTGTGTGAATGTTTTATTATCAATTGCGAGGTAACAAATCTTTGCCTCAACAAGGTTCTTATGCTCTCCGCGACCCAAATCGTTTCGGAGACTTGGGGACGAGACTTTGCACACAAGTTACTGGCAACACAATTGCAGGCTTGGACCATCACTCAGCTAAAAGCGGCTCATCTTTTTGGGCAGCATAGTTTGGTGGCTTGGCCATGGCGATCTAACCTACCCGAAAAAAAGCTATCCGATTTTCAAATCGTTTCGGGTCATTGCTAGTGCCGTAATTGATCACACCAAGAAATTATGGATATTGGACACATCTTAGCCGAACGCTATCGCATTGACCGAGTGATTGGTCATGGCGGAATGGGCGACATCTATTTAGGAACTGACCTTGAGCAAGATCAGTTGGTTGCTATTAAACATCTCAAGCGAGAGCTGATTGAGATGGATAAAGATGTTGTAGACCGTTTTTTGCGTGAAAGTGAGATTCAGAAAAAACTTAAACACCCGTCTGTGGTGAACGTTCACAACGCATTTTCATACGATGATGATTATTTTATTGTCATGGATTATGTGAGTGGGGGAACGCTTTCAACACAGATTAAAGAGACCTATGCGGAAGGTATGCCGATTGATTATGCGCTTGAACTGAGCGCACAATTGGCAGGTGCATTGCAGCTGGCGCATGAGAAGGGTGTGATCCATCGAGATTTAAAACCGGCCAATGTTCTGATGTCGGCCGAGGGGAAGGCCCTGCTCACCGACTTTGGTGCAGCCCGTATAGAGGAAGCTCAAAAACTAACGGTTACCGGTATGGTTATCGGTACCTATGCGTACATGAGCCCGGAATCTTGCCGGGGCGAAACGGTAGACGGCCGGGCCGACGTCTGGTCGTTTGGGGTGATGCTGTTCGAGATGTTGACCGGTGTCCGGCCGTTTGGGCAGAGCAACCCTATGCAGCTCATGTTGGCCATTATGCGGGAACCACCGGCCGATATTCAGCGCATTAACCCCGATATTCCAGATCAGCTAGCCGACCTGATTTACCGCATGTTGGCCAAAGACATCAACCGTCGTATCCCCAGCATGGCGCTGATCAAAAACGAATTGAGCCACATGCTAGAAGATGGGGTCTTAGCCACGCACCACTCATCTGTGCATACTAACTTTTTTATGGTGCCCGGTGAACTTTTGGCAGCACGTGAAGTCTCGTTGCCAGAGTTTGGCCCACTTATCGGCCGTGAATCTGAGCGTGATCAGCTGGTTGAATTAATCAAAAAAGCGGACAGCAAACTAGTCACCCTGCAAGGCTCTGGGGGGATTGGTAAAACCCATCTGGCGGTTGAAGTTGCTAAGCTGGTTGATGGCCATTTTGATGATGGCTTGTACTTTGTCGATTTGACCAACACGAAGCAGGCGGACCATGTGATCGCAGCGATTGCGGCCGCGCTTAACTTCCAATTCTTTGGTAGCGAAACGCCTTTACAACAGCTGAGCAACTATTTAACCAATAAAAACCTGCTGCTGATTATCGACAATTTTGAACAAGTTGTGTCAGGTGCAGAATTATTAAGCACCATTCTTAAAGACTCGCCCGAAATCCAAATCGTTTTGACTTCGCGTGAGCGCGTTAATTTGCGTGATGAATTGACGATTACGCTTGATGGGCTGCCACAAGATGATGCGTACAGTTTGTTTATCCAAACGGCTCGTCGGCTTCGCTCAGACTTTTCTCCCAGCGCAGATGGGAGAGAGGCGATCGGCCAGATCTGCAAAATGATTGATGGGTTACCGCTGGCGATTGAACTGGCGGCCGGTTGGGTCAACATGCTGACCCCCGGCGAAATTGTTGAAGAGATGGCGGAAGGGATCGACTTCCTTGAAACCACAATGCGGGATGTGCCTGAGCGGCATCGCAGCATTCGAGCGATTTCTGAGAACTCTTGGAAATTGATGTCTGACTCTGAGCGTGAGGCGCTAAGACGATTGTCTGTTTTCCGGGGCGGTTTCCGGCGAGATGCGGTTCGCAAAGTAGTCGGAGCCTCTCTTTTAACGTTAAACAGCTTGATTGATAAATCGTTGTTGCGTCGCTCGCCCGAAAGCGGCTTGTACAGCATGCAAGAGCTGCTGCGCCTGTTTGCTGCCGAGAAGCTGGACGAAGTACCGGCCGAGCGCAAAGAAGTGCGCGAAGCCCATGCCCGACATTACTTTGCATGGTTAAAAACATTGGCACCCGAATTGATTGGGGGTGGCCAAGTCGAAGCGTTGGGCCGCATTGATCGCCGTTTGGGCAACATTCAGGCGGCACTAAACACCGCTATATCTATGCGGGATGAAGGGTTGATCGAGATTTGGATCGACAGCATGTACTGGTTCTACCTGATGCGCGGCCGCCAGCAAGAAGGGGTCGAGGCGATTCGTAGAGCCACATTTGCCAGCACGATGACGACGGCCAACGGCTTGGTTCAAGTCAAGATGATGACCCGTTTAGGCGCATACAGCCGGTTTATCGGCGAGTTTGATTCAGCACAAGCCATCTTGCAAGAAGGGCTAAAACTGGCCCGCGAGATCGAGGTAGACGAAGAGATTGCGTTTGCGCTGGTGCAGCTGGGCGCTGTCCGGCCGGACCAAGTTGAATCGCCCGCCATGTGGCAAGAGGCCTATCAGCTGACCCAAAAAATGGGTGGCGGCTGGCTCATGGCTGAAATTTCGAACTGGTTGGCTTATTCAAACTTTGAAATGGGCAATATCCCTGATGCGCTGGAATGGCTCGAGAAAGGGATGGAAGAACGCCGTCGTTTGCAAGACTCGTATGGGTTGGCGATTATTTTGACCAACTTGGGGTATGTGAATATGCAGATGGGGGATCTTTCAAAAGCGAAAAAATATTTGCAAGAAGGGTTAGAAATCAACACGCGGATCGGCAACTTTAATGGGATTGGTGCCGCGTGGAATAATTTGGCATACATCGCATTGGGCGAAGGCCATATCGACGAAGCTGAAGATGCTGCCAATCAGGCCTTAATCTATTACGATCAGTCGGGCAATCAGCGCGGCCGAGGTGAAGCACTGGGCAATTTGATCGGTGTGGCGTTGCACAACAAAGATTTCGACACCGCCGATGACATTTGTCTGCAATGTATCAAACTGTTCAGAAGCATGGATTTGTCGGTACGGCCGTTTATCAAAGAGCAGGGGCGGATCGCTTTGGCACAAAACGATTTAACCCGAGCGCAAAAATATTTTGTAGAAGCTCTGAATGGGGCAACCAATTCGTCTTTGATCTTAAACGTATTTGGTAGCTATGGTGAACTGCTGCTTAAGAGTGGCGAACCAGCGTTAGCGGCCAAACTGCTTGACTTTGTGATCAGTCATTCAAACACAGAGCCAGAAGTGCGTGATCGAGCCAAAGACATCCTGAGCACCGTTTCGGGGCCGCACAATCACGATCGGCCGTTGCCGACCTCATTGTCAGAATGGTCCGTGTTCCTTCTCGATTTGAGCATGTCAGTCCCTGCCTGATTTAGCGGTGCGGTGTTTTGAATAATTTGTGCGGGAGCCTGCTTACACCCTTGTTTTGTCAAATAAATAGGTCTTGCCTACACACAACATTAAACATCTGTTTGTGCTTGATTAAATGATGGGGAATTTTGCCAATGAGAGGGCGGGATTTTATGCGCAATGTGCCATTTCCCACCTTAAATTCCCCCGCCCATACCAATCTCCTAGCTCCAATGGGCTAAGGCGAAACGTTTCGGTTTTATGGTAGGATGCTCCTAACTTGTTGAGCAGTTAACAGCTAGGGTGTAGTAATCCCAAGGGGGGATCAATCGCTTCACAGCCTGTGTAATTCTCAATAAAAAACAATTTAAAAATAGTAGCTTGTTGTCACTTCCTCTTGCTTTTTTGAGGAATTTTTTTGATTAAGGAATCGAAACGTTTCGGTTGCCTGGTTGACAGAAATTGATGGGAATTAACTACTGGGTAATGTGTGAATTTTCCGGATGCAGCATGTGGTGCGTTGAAGCCCCATGTGCAAATGTTTGTTTATAGGAGAACGTTATGGTGTTAGATGAGACTTACTCGATAAGTCAAAAGGAAAAATATCGGTGGATGTGGGTCGGCGCGTTAGCATTGGCGATCACGGCCGTTGTCTTTTTAGGCACGGCCAGTCAATCGTTTCCGGCCGTCCCCTTAACCGATGGTTTAACCTCTTGGATTGTTCAGGGGCAAAGTACAGAACAAGTCAAAGAGTTAATCGAAGTTGAGTCAGGTGTTATTACATCTGAATTAACCGTTATTCGGGGGGCAGGGGCGCTGCTAACCGAAGAATCAGCTGAAAAATTGAACCAAATCGAAGGGGTGAGTGTGACACCCAACTATGGCGTGGTTGGGATACAGTCTGTTGGTGATGATGTTGTACCAGAAGCTCAAACGGGCGGGGTACATCAAACGGCCGATTATTCAGAGCTGGTTGGTGCCAATCAAGTTTGGGATCAAGGGATCACAGGTGACGGTGTAACTGTTGCCATTTTGGATACCGGGATCAAAAACTATAAAGGGTTACGCAAAGACACAAATAACAAACGGCGTGTAGCTGCTTGGCAAGATATTGTGCGTGAGCTAAACCTAATCAATAAATACGGTGAAGTTCCATCCGAAGCTAAGTTCAGAGTCAAAGACCCGAATGGGCACGGAACGCACATCGCCGGAATTATCGCCAACAGTGAAAAAGGTGCTGACGATGACAACTGGATGGGTGTAGCCCCTGACGCCGACTTGCTGCCGGTGCGGGTGCTCAACAAAAAAGGGCGTGGCACCTATGAAAGTGTGATTTTGGGGATCCAGTATGTGGTCGAGAACCAAGAAAAATACAACGTGCGGGTGATGAATCTGTCACTTGTTTCAGAAGTTCAATCACCTTATTGGGCTGACCCACTCAATCAAGCGGTTACCGCTGCTTGGGAAAAAGGTATCGTCGTTGTGGCGGCCGCTGGTAACGTTGGGTCTGATCCTTTGACCATTTCGGTTCCTGGAAACAATCCGTATGTGATTACCGTGGGTGCTTTTACCGACAACTTTACCCCAACCGATTGGAGTGATGACTACATCACCCCATTCTCGTCGGCCGGACCCACCCACGATGCTTTTGCTAAACCAGACGTGATGGCCCCGGGCGCACACATGGTTTCGTTGATGGCAAAAAACAGCTACTTGGCAAAGCAATATCCAGACAATGTGTTTGGTAATCGATACGCTTCACTTGCTGGTACATCGCAAGCAACAGCCGTAACAAGCGGTGTAATTGCACTGATGTTGGAAGAGCATCCGGATTTAACGCCGGACGAAGTTAAGTTCCGCGTAAAACAGTCTGCTCTGTTGTGGTTAGACCCCGAAACCGGGTACCCGAACTACAGCATTTGGCAGCAGGGTGCAGGACGTGTGAACGCGGTTGATGCCGTATTCGGTGAGATGGATGGGGTTGCCAACGAAGGTCTGGATATTGCAGCCGACCTAGCCGGTGACGAACATTACATCGGATTTACCCTGTACGATGAAGCAACCGGCATGTTCATCATCCAAGATGTTGATGGCACCGGCTTTGGCTCTTGGGCTGGAGATTATGCGGCTTGGAACGGCGCGTTCGGATCATGGGCCGGTGGTTTTGGCTCTTGGGCTGGTAGCACCGATCCTTCAACCGGAGGCTTTGGTTCGTGGGCCGGTGGCTTTGGGTCATGGGCTGGCGGATTCGGCTCGTGGGCCGGTAGCACCGACCCGACAACGGGCGGCTTTGGATCATGGGCCGGTGGCTTCGGGTCATGGGCTGGTGGATTTGGCTCTTGGGCCGGCGGCTTTGGATCATGGGCTGGTGGTTTCGGCTCGTGGGCCGGTAGCACACCGCCATTTGCCGGAGGCTTTGGATCATGGGCAGGCAGTTATGATGACCCAGCGTTCTTAGCAACCAATACCCCAGACTCGAAATCAACGAGTGCCACAATTGGAACGGTTAGCGATTATCGTGACTAATCTGATTATTTAAACCCACAAGGTTTAAGCCGATAGCATTTAAATCAAAACCGGCCGTTTAATGAAAATTAACGGCCGGTTTTTTTGTGTCAGCCATCTGGCGGTATAATCGGCCCAGATGAAATCTGTAACCTCTGCCGCCATATTTGCCGGATTTTTAATTCTCTATCTTGTTACTCTCCGGCCGGGCGTTTTGCCCGCAGACAGCGGCGAGTTTCAGCTGGCCGCAACCCAGCTCAACATCGCTCATCCCCCAGGGTTTCCGCTATACGTTTTGGTGGGATGGCTGTTTACGCGGCTGCCGGGTGAGCCTGCTACCAACCTCAACTTTTTATCCGCCATTTTTTCTGCGCTCACCTTGGCCATGCTGCCATGGGTGATTGCTGAAACAAGCCATCCGACCCTTAAAAAAGAAAAAGGACGGGACTGGTCCCCGCTAGGGGATATTTTTGCGGCCGTATTGCTGGGCACCAGCACCACGTTTTGGGCGCAAGCAACGACGACCAACATTCGCAGCTTAACCACTCTATTTGCCATCGTTGGTATTTTTTGCCTGCTCCGCTGGATCAATTTTCGGCAAGACAAATGGCTCATCGGGGCGGTCGCCGTCATGTCGTTTGGGGTAACTCACCATCTTTCGCTCGCCTTTTTTGCCATTGTGATGGTGGGTGTTGTGCTCTGGACCGATTGGACGATTTTGAGACGGCCGAAGCTGGTCGGCCAGTTAGCGCTAGCGACGGCGGCCGGGTTGATCCCGTGGCTGTTGCTCCCGATTTTGGAGCCAACGCTGCGTGATCCACAAGCCTTTTTCATCTACGTCACCGGCCTTGGGTTTGGCAATGACTTTTTCTTTGTCGAGTCATGGGCCGATTTCTGGCTCCGCCTGCGAGTCATGTGGAATGTACTTACCTTCCAGTTTTCTGGACAGGGTATAGTTGTCTCGTTTTTTTTGATGGGATGGCTCATTTATCATCACAGGAAAGCGGGGATTTTACTTGCTGGCTCATTTGTTACTCTAGCTCTGATCGCGTCCACGTATCGAGCACCTCAAACTGTCGAGTACATGTTGCCCGCATACTTGCCTCTGGTGATTGTATTTGGGTGGTTTGCGTCCCAGCCGATCTCGGAAGCTTGGCCCGAAAGGCCGAATGTGCATACAGAGAGCTATATTTGGGCTATATTGCTACTAATCATAGGTTCAATAGCGATCCCTATAAGATTGGTCGATTCTTGGAAGAGCTATACATGGTTAGCCAGCCAGCATGACACGGCCGATTACGCCAACGAAATCTTTGATCATGCCCCAGAAAACAGCATCGTTTACTCAACCTGGCACTGGTTTACCCCGCTCAGCTACATGCAGCAGGTGCAGGGTGAACGGCCGGACCTTGAAATAATTTACGTCGATCCGACCTTTAACGATGATTGGGCTGGAGCGATTGCTGGGTCTCTGGCTGACGGCCGGCCGGTTATATCCACCAACTATAATCCAGACACCTATCACGTACTGCCTCCCCATCTCCCACTGGGCGAGGCGTTTTTGTGGCCCAACCAAACTGTGGCGCAATTGCCCACTAGTTTTTTGCCTGCCAACCAAAATTTTGGGGATCAGATCGAGCTGGTGGGGATTCAACCCATCAAGCAAGCCGTGGCGATGAGCGAAGCGACAGCGGTGACGGTGGCTTGGCGTCCTGTTGGAGAGCCGCTCGGCCAGCCGCTTAAACTGTTTATCCATTTGGTGGGTAGCGACGGCCGAATTTATACTCAGCAAGATTTGGGCGTTGCGCCCCAATCAGATGGGTTGTCGCAAACCCGCTTTGTGCTTACACCCCGGCCGGGTGTACCGTTGGGGCAGGCCCGTCTGTTGCTGGGTGCCTATTTGGCCGATGGCACTCAGCTTTTGGACGAAGCGGGTGAAGCACGAACTGAAATCGGCCGGATCGAGATTACCGGCACCCGCTGGCGGCCGACACAGGGCTTTGGCAATGGGGAGCTGGATCGTGAAACCGGCATGCGATTGATCGGGACCAACTACAGCACTTTCGCCGCTTCACTTACTCCGGCCCAGTTTCGTGTGTACCGCCACTGGCAACTGCCAGACGGCACCTACTGGACATCGGTTGAGGATGTTGCTCAAGAAGCTGTGCCAGAAAATGAGCGCAACTCGGTTTATGTCCCATTGGGGCAGGGGCTGGTTTGGCACGGGTACCAGCGAGACGGCGGCCGAAGTTATATGGCAACAGCGGGAAACGCCAATGTAACCCATTCGTTTACAAGCGACCGGCCGATTTTGCGCGATATCGGGATCGCTGTGCGCCAAGTTGGGTATGAAGAAGACCAGTTCACGTGGGCGTGGCTCAACCCTGATCCGGATAATGACATTCCTGCCACAGGGGCGATCCCGACGTTAAAGTGGGTGCGTGGCTCTCGGGTACAGCATCCGCGCCAGCTTACCATCCCTGAAACAGCAACGGTGGGGCAAAGCACTGAAGGCTTTTTGCGCCTGTACGATGTGTTTACCCGTGAACCGATCCCGATTTTAGACGAGCGGGTAACGGCCGATGGTCGGCCGTGGGTCCGGTATGGCTTTTCTCAGATTCAAGAATAGGAGATTAACTTTCGTTAAACTATCCCCATGTTTACTGTCAAAATTGATGACAAAACCTTTGAGTTGATTCCCTTGGATCAAGCGTTGGAGCAAACTGGACTTGATCCGGCCGATCTAACTCCGTTCGAGGCGGGTCATGAGCCACCCCATCCGATTTGGTCTGACCCCACTTTTGCGCAGCCGCTCGCGGCTAAATTAGTCGGATCGATTGCGCCAAATCTGCCCCTTGAACAATACCCCACGCTGCCTGATCAGCTGGCGATTTTATTGCGCAATGAACTGACGTTGGCCTCAGATCGATTTGAAATGTCGGCCGAGGAGAAGGATTTGTGTGAGCAACGTTTGCAGAATGTTTTGCGGCCGATTGTGTATGCGGTTGTGCAGGCGAAACTGGAAGCGGCCGATGGGCAAGCTGATCTCTTAACCCTTGAACATATCTTAAGCGAAACAGTAGGAGAAGGATGGCAAACTATCACTCTCGGAGAATGGTCTGTGCAAGAGCTTGAATCCGCTTTAGGTTTAACAGGATATCGCTTTACACAAGCTGATAAAATCGTTGTGGGCCAAATCCTTTTTAACAGCGAAACCCGTTGTTATATCGAAATTGCTGAGCGTGTATTACAGACGCTATTAAAAGAGTAAGTTAAGCAGACTTTCGTTTGGTAGGAGCGGTGTGCTGGTCGGAGGATGTTTAAGATCCTTCGATCACCTGCGGGGGTGAAAGCCATAACCGACAAAAAGCGGCCGTGTAACGAACCCCATTATGGTTCGACATCAAATAAAAGAGTCTCCGTTGAAATTTTAAACGCTCTGTTAACCATGGGTGCGTATTTTTAACGAGAAAATTTATGTTCGTTTTTTGTTGAGAATTAATCTACTGTGATAGACTAATTTACCTCGCTTAACAGGACTATTCGGCATTTAATTTATTCATATTAGTCGAGTTAGAATCAAAAGATTACCTGTTAAGCTGACATTTTATAAATTTATTAACCTCCTCTATCAAGCCAATATTTTGCACCTTTTAAAACACTTAAAACAACCTCGCCTATCGCTGAATCAAGAAGCTTTCCCCAAATATCTTGACCTATCTCGCAGTATTAGATAACCCTCTTTCAGAACACCACCAGAGCTAATGTTAAAAGTACATCTATTAGGAAAAACCAGTTTTCAGATCACTCAAAATTCCGAGGCCATCTTCAGGAAAAGTCTTCGCTTACGGATTCTTGGCTTCTTGATCTTAAACCGAGACCCCGTATCCCGTAAAAGACTCAGTAGAATATTTTGGCCCCATCTTAACGATCAAGATGCACGCACCTATTTACGCAATATTCTGGCCCGCTTAAAAGAGGATTTTTCCCCTTGGTTAGAAATAACAAGAGATTCTATTTGTTTCAAAACTGATTCAGACTGTTGGGTTGATATTTACGAGCTAGAAAAAATTCTGAATCAATATAAGCCGCTACAATTTCAAGCTTTAGAATATGCGCAGGTAAACGAATTTAAAGCCGGATTAGATCTCTACAAAGGCCCCTTTATGGAAGACCTCACCAAGTCGATAAGCCCATGGTTTGATGAGTGGATTTCATCTGAAAGGGAATATTTGCTGAAGCAGGTTTTAGAAGGGTATGAAAAGCTAGTCGCATATAGAATCGAAAAGCAAGATTGGGACGTTGCGATTGAGGAAGCCGGTAAGATGGTGACCTTGAACCCTAAATATGAGAATGGCTGGTATCTGCTGATGCGCTCGCTGGCGAATAGCGGGGATTTACGCCGAGCTCAAGAAGCTTATGAGCGCTTTGAAAAGTCTCCAAGCAATAAACTTAAGGTGTCGAAAACGCAACAAGAAATGAATCTGCTGTATCGGCGCATTGGTCATTAGCGGGATCAACCTCAATCTTGATTCCTTTGACCCCCCTCAGGATCAAGGGTTAAGTTTTGACTAACTGCTGATGATCAGGCTCCTGCTCGGGAGCTATTTGTTCCAATGTTCAGGCCATTCAGAATCACGGCCGTCAGTTAGGTTTTTGTAAATCGTTCGGGGAGTCTGCACAAACCCATTCGCAACATCTTCAGGCAAATTATCGCGCAAGAACAACGGAAAAATTACCGAGAGCTCTTCATGTGTAATTGGGATACGGGAGTTGTACATGACGTCAAAATCCGGGTTTGAGACGATTGAATCATTGGGGCAAGCTTCATCACCGGGATTAACGGGTGAAACCAGAAAGAACCAGCCGATTTCGTGAACCTCTTTGCCTGTGCGACGCGAAACATAGATGCGCTGGCAGGTGTAAACGAGCTTTTCAATTTTTACATCTATTCCGGTTTCTTCTTTGACTTCTCGGATAAGCGCCTCAGACAACTCTTCCCCGTATTCAACCCGGCCGCCAATCAGGATTCCCATCTGCCCGGTCGGTTGATGCTCTGGCTCATCCCATTTAACAACAACCAGTTTGTTATCTTCAATGAGAATGGCGCGTACAACGATATTTACCATTTGATTTTCAGATTTGATCATATGATTGTAATCATACCTTTATGTGGCTAATCGGCTATTTACGGCAAATGGGCTAAATCGTTTTTGTTGGTATCATTAGGTTTTTACAACGAATAAAGGAAAGATTGCGAACCTTATGTCTGAAAAAACTGTGCTTGAATTGAAAGGAATAACCAAAAGATTCCCTGGGGTTCTAGCAAACGACCATATTGATCTGACGTTGAAGCAAGGGGAAGTTCATGCGTTGCTGGGGGAGAATGGAGCTGGCAAATCGACCCTAATGAATATCCTTTATGGGCTTTACCAACCTACAGAAGGGGAGATTTATGTTAACGGACAGCAAGTCGCTATAAATTCTCCGGGAGATTCGATTGCGGCCGGGATTGGGATGGTGCACCAGCACTTTATGCTGATTCCGGTGTTTACCGTGGCTGAAAACGTGATGTTGGGAGAAGAAGAGGTTTCCCCTGGCGGATTTCTAAAACGGCGTGAAGCGGCCCAAAGAATTTCAGAGCTATCAACCCGATTTGGTTTAGAGGTTGATCCAAATGCGTTGGTCGGCGATTTGCCCGTTGGGATTCAGCAGCGTGTCGAAATTATTAAACTGCTTTATCGCGATGCGAACATTTTAATTTTTGATGAGCCGACGGCCGTTTTGACCCCTCAAGAGGCTGACAGTCTGTTTGAGATCATGCAGCTGCTGATTGATCAAGGCAAGTCGATTATTTTTATTACCCATAAACTGCGCGAGGTGTTGGATTATGCGGATCGCATCACCGTATTGCGCCGGGGCAAAGTGGTTGGGGCAACAACCCCGGCCGAGGCTGACCCCAGCAAGCTAGCCGAGATGATGGTCGGCCGAGCCGTAGATTTAGACGTTGAGAGGGATCCACCCCAAGTCGGGGCAAAAGTTTTAGAAGTTAAAGACCTGTTGGTCACAGACGAGCAAGGGCAAATTGCGGTAGACAATATTACGTTTGATCTACACGCTGGCGAGATTTTGGGGATCGCTGGCATTCAAGGGAACGGCCAGACCGAGTTGGTTGAAGCGATTACGGGGATGACCAAAGTAGATGCGGGTAAGATCACCCTTTTGGGGGAGGCGATTCAGAACAAACCGCCGCGCACAATTACCGAACTCGGTTCCGCCCATATCCCTGAAGACCGACAAAGAGACGGCGTGGTTAAAGATTTCCCGATTGTTGATAATTTGGCTTTGCAGTCATACTACATGGAGCCGTTTTCTAACGGTGTGGTCATGCGCGAAGACGTGATGCGCGAGAATGCGATTAAGCTGGTTGAACAGTTTGATGTGCGCACTCCCTCGATTGAAACATCTGTAGGCTCTCTCTCAGGTGGGAACCAGCAAAAGGTTATCGTGGCTCGTGAATTCTCGCGCGATATTAAATTTTTAGTGGCGGCCCAACCCACACGGGGGATCGATGTGGGCTCAATTGAATATATTCATAGCCAAATTGTGGCAAAACGGGATGATGGGGTAGCTGTGTTGCTGGTTTCAACTGAATTAGATGAAGTGATGCAGCTGTCCGACCGCATAGCGGTGATGTTTGACGGCCGTATCGTTGCCAATGTGGATGCCCGCAAAGTAACAAAAGAGCAGGTTGGCCTTTTGATGGCCGGTTCATCCGCCACTGAAGTGCTTGGGGAGGAAGGCTAAAATGTCTGAAGAAAACGACGAACAACAAAAACCACCAGAACAAGACAGCACATCGGTCTTGATTGAAGAACTCAACAAAACGATGGATGGCGGCACTTGGTCCGCTTCATTGCGCTCGGCCCTGTTTCCCATTTTGGCCGTGTTCACCGGTCTTGTAATCGGCGGTATATTTATCGCGGCGACAACCGAAGAGGTTTATGCTGCGTTCCGTGAATCGATTGGTGCTGGGCTGGTAGAAGCATGGCGCACTGTGATGGTGTCTTACCGAGCGCTGTTTGTAGGTGCAATCGGCAATCCGGCCGAAATCGCCGCCGCCCTTGGTTCTGGCGATCGTGAGTTAATGCGCGAAGCATTTGATCCATTTTTAGAAAGTTTGGTCACATCAACCCCACTCATTTTTGCAGGGTTGGGTGTGGCACTTGGTTTTCGGACCGGCCTGTTTAATATCGGCGCTGAAGGGCAGCTGTTTATCGGTGCGGTCACCGCGACATGGGTTGGGTATACGTTTACCAACTTGCCCGCCATCATCCACATCCCGCTGGCTTTGTTTGCTGGTTTTATCGGGGGTGGCATTTGGGGATACATTCCCGGCTGGCTTAAAGCCCGTACTGGCGGCCATGAAGTGATCAATACGATTATGATGAACTTTGTGGCGTTTCGCTTGGTTGAATGGCTTTTGCGCACCGTTATGCAAGATCCTGGCTCAGTCAACCCGATCAGCCCCATCGTTGCTGAAAGCGCAAAATTGCCCGTACTGGGTGGCAGTCGTTTCCACTTAGGCTTTATCGTGGCGCTGCTCGTTGCATGGGCAACCTGGTGGTATCTGTTTAGAACCAAATGGGGCTTTACGTTGCGCACGGTGGGGGCGAACCCCAACGCTGCACGTTATGCAGGTATGAACATTGTTCGTGCCACCGTTATGGCCATGTTTTTGTCAGGCGGTTTAGCGGGATTAGCCGGTGCTAATGAAATTTTAGGCTTAAACCATCGCTTGGTTCCAGCCTTTTCATCTGGTTACGGATTTGACTCTATCGCCCTTGCCCTATTGGGTAAAAATCACCCGGTTGGGGTTGTTCTCGCGGCGATTTTATTTGGAACCTTACGCAATGGGGCGACCCAAATGCAGGTCGATGCAGGAATCCCCATCGACATTATTTCAATTGTTCAGGCCTTGGTTTTGGCCTTTATCGCGGCTCCGGCCATCGTGCGTACCATCTATCGCTTACGCGATACGGGTGACGACGGTCAGCTTGTGACGAGTTCTTGGGGGTAAATGAAGTTTTCAGTTTCTAGTAATCAGTTGTCAATCATGACCACCCAAACTGATTAACTGAAACACTGATTAACTAAGACACTAACTATGGCTAGTACAACAATAAATTCTCCGGCCGCTCCGGCCTCTTTTAAAAGCTACTTCACCCGACAACGGATTTTAGGCATCGTTTTCTTAGTGATTGCGGCCGCGATCTGGTATTTCTTTGCGCAGGGTCTAGATTCTGCCGCTGAAGCCAAAGAAGTGGCTTCGAACGAACTGATTACAACGTTCAAGCTCCCGTTATCAAGTAAACCGGGCGACCTGTTTGATTGGGAAATCGGCAGCCTGCGGGTTGCTAATCTGATGGCGCTGGCGGCCGCATTTTTGGCCGGTGTTCAGCTTTTCCGTGGCTTCGGCCGCTGGGCGAACGCAATTTTGGCCGTTGTGATCGGCTTCTTCATTTTTGCATTTTTAACTTGGGGTGCGGCCGGTAAATCGCTCAATTTGGGCGGGCTACTTTCTGCCACTATTGTCCGATCTGTCCCGATTACCCTTGGGGCTATGTCCGGCATCTTGTCCGAGCGGGCAGGTATCGTCAACATTGCGATTGAGGGGATGATGCTGACCGGTGCGATGGTTGGTGCGTTTATCGGCAGTGTGGCCCAACTGTGGCTGCCCAACTCCTTTTTAGCGGAGATGCTGAGTGAAAATGCACTGCGTTTAACCGGCGTAGGGATAGGCTTGGTTGCAGCCATGGTGGCCGGTATGATTTTGTCGGCCGTGCATGGCATGTTCTCGATACGGTACAAAATTAATCAAATTGTGTCCGGTACGGTGATTAATATTTTTGCGGTTGGATTTACCAGCTATCTATCCGCACGCTTTTTGCAGAAATACCAGGAATACAACAGCCCGGGAACGTTCCGGCCGTTTGAGATCCCCGTTTTGGGGGAAATCCCGATTATCGGCCCGATCTTTTTCCGCCATAATATTT
>JAHDEN010000100.1 GCA_020628815.1 Chloroflexota bacterium
AAATTCGTTCGAGCCCTTTCCCCTTTGCGCGTCGTTTCACGCTGATCTCCCCGATTTCCTGCGTGTTGCGCACATGGGTCCCACCACAATACATTCCGATTTCGCCACACGTCCACCAGCGCAAATCCGGCTCTTCTGCGTCCGGTACGGCGTTGATGTCTAGCTGCTGTGCAATCATTTCGTTGCTCGCATCTTCGATCCGCTGAATATCGTCGGCCGATAGTTTGGCCGTTGATGGAAAATCGAAACGGCCGTTATCGTCTCCTAATCTGCACCCCTTTAAGTTGCCGCGCAATCGGCCGTCACCCTCGGGACCAAAAAACTTGAGCGCATAGTAAAAGACCAAATGTCCGGCCGAGTGCATTTGCATAATCTTGTACCGTCTGTCCCAATCGATCTCAACATTTACAGTGTCTCCCACACTGAACGGCACAGCCCCCTCTGCCATATGATTGATCTTAGTCCGCACCTGAATCATCGGGGCATCTGATCGCAACAACATCCGGCCGACGCTGTGCTGGGCATCAGCGATGACAAGATCGTCCAAGCGGCCGGTATCCCCGATTTGCCCCCCAGCTTCGCCATAAAACACCGTTTGATTTAGCTGGATGCCTTTGTCTGTGATGGCTACAATTTCCGCTTCGCAAGCGGTTTGATAGGGGCTGTCACGATACAGTTTATGCGTTTCATTCATATTTTCTTGCGGGGTGATGGTGAGCCATTCACACTAAATTGTTTTGATATTTGAGCTTTGCCATACGAATGTCACAACTCTATTGATATCAATTAAGGTAAAAATCAATCACAAATGCCCCAAAAATCATCATTTCCATAACACACAATGTGATGTAGGGGCATCCCTTGTGGGTGCCCGGCGGTACAGCATGCCGTCAATTTGGGTGCCCACGAGGGACACCCCTACTGGATCTCTTCAACAATTGACTCACCAGCCGACATGTCGCCACTCGTCCACTGCCATTTTTCATGCAACCGTATCCGGCCGTCTGGCAAAACCTCTGGCGTAGAAAGACAGCGGCCGGTCATGATGATGTCTTCCGTATTTACATGACTGTAGCGAAAATCAAGCGAGCCATCTGAATGTACCAGTCCGGTCAGCGTACCAAATTTAATCGCCCCCCCAGAGTAAGTGGCCCACAAAACGTTATCCGTTTGTGAATAGTAGAAAGTTGTTTCTCCACTAACCTCACCTGAGCCGGAGTTGCTGACTGATGTGAATTTGCGGTTGTTGTAATTTATTTTCATTTTTCGCTGTAAGGTCGACGCCGTCGGTCTGGGAGTTGGATTCTTCGATCCACTTGTGCCCCGACGGCGTCGACCCCTACTCGTTGATTTCAATATCTGCGTAGATTTCGAGCAGATTCCCTTCAGGGTCTTTGAAAAACAGGGTCAAATGTTTCCAGTATTGCCAGACTTTTTTGTCTATTATTTGAGGAGGCTGAACGATATCGACCTCTTTTGCTTTGAGCTCCTCATAACAGCCGTGCACCTCTTGCGGTGTGACTCGAAAGGCAAGCTGCACAGCGGCCGTGTCGTCATCAAGAGGTGCGCCTGTCTTTGGCCCTCGCTTTGATAAGGTAAGTAACACCGAACCAACTCGTAACTCTATCCAAGAAGGGGTCTCAAGGTAAATCGGGAACCCCATAATCTCATGGTAAAACTGCTTCATCAGGTCCAAGTCGTTGCAAAGCAAAACCACGTAATCAAGATTGCGAATCGATTTAAGCATTAATCGTATCCCGATTTCTTTTTGTTGCGCATGATGAAGCTCGGGTCTTCAATTGTCTCAAACCCATACTGTTCATAAAGCCGATGAGCATCATCCGTCAACAAGTAAAAGTTGCGAAATTCTTGGAGTTCAGGATGCATCATGATCGTCTCCATCAGCCATTTGCCCAGCCCACGTCCTCTATGATCTTCTGCTACAAACACATCTCCTAAATAATGGAAAGTAGCAAAGTCTGTGATGACTCGTGCGCATCCAACCAGCCCATCGTTCGCATGATAAATACCGAAAGTAAGCGAGTTCTCAACCGCCTTTTGCATGATCTCAAGCGGGATCCCCTCAGACCAGTAGGTGCTTGCGATGTAGTCGCGCAATTTCTGAATATCGATTTTGGCGGGATCGGTTGAGATTAAATAATCTCCCTTTGTTCGTTCAAAAATTTTCATAGGGTGAGAAAGTTGAATTATTGATCAAGCGGAAACCAAATAGCAACGGCCGCATAAATAGTTAACAACACGATTAAGGTGCTAAATATGCGTTCCACTTTAGGATTCTGCAAATAATATTTGATGGTTGATCCCATCCCCGCCCACAACACAATACAGGGGAACATAACGGCACAAAAAAGTAGAACCAACACAAAAATCGCAATGGGTAGAGAAAGACCTTCTGGAACATAGACGGAGGCTCCGGTAAGAGCAAAGACCCATGCTTTAGGATTTGCAAACTGGAACATGGCCGCCTGCAAAAAGGTCATCGGCTTCCCATCTGAATCTGAGCCGGAATCGGCTGATTTGCCGATCGAGTTTTTACGCAGTTGCCAGGCCAACCACAGCATATATCCGGTTCCAAAAATCTTGAGCCCAATTTCGGCCGCCGGAACGCTAACCAACAGTGCTCCAACCCCAACGGCGCACAAAGCAAGCAGCACCGCAAACCCAAACGGAATACCTAACATATGGGGCAGCGTACGCTTAAATCCATAGCTAATGCCTGAAGCGGTCAGCAAAATGTTATTGGGGCCGGGGGTGACAGAACTGACAAACGCATAGGTGGCACCGGGTAAAAGCGAAGCGAGTGTGAACATAAATAGATGTGGCGATTTAATAAATCGAATTATCCGATGGGGATTCTCAAATCACCTCGCAGCCAACTCAGATACGGCCGTGCCAGATAATCAATTTATGGGGCTGACCTTACTATAATTCGAATCAAAAAAATTGCACTAAAACAATCTCATTGGTCCTACCAAACAATCAGAGCTGAACAGGATTTGTTTTGGGTCAGTCACTAGGGTTCCGTGCACTAGGACCGAAACCAAACTCTTAATGTAAAGCAACTAAAATTCCAGTAGAATACGAGCCTGCCCCTTCTTTATCCTTCACCCTTTAACCTTTATATTTTCAAACTATTATGGCTTTACATCCTCTGGCCGGAAAACCGGTCCCACCTGAACTTGTTCCAAACATTCCCCGTCTCATGTCGGCCTACTACACCCGCCAACCAGATTTAAGCAATCCGGCTCAGCGCGTTGCTTTTGGCACCTCGGGCCATCGCGGCTCTTCGTTTAAAAGCAGCTTTACCGAGGGTCACATCCTTGCGATTAGCCAAGCGATTGTCGAATATCGCTCGGCCGCAGGCATTCACGGCCCTCTGTTTTTGGGCATGGATACCCATGCATTGTCAGAAGCAGCCTTAATCTCGGCCGTAGAAGTATTTGCTGCTAATGGGGTCACCGTCATGATTCAAACAGGGATGGGCTACACCCCGACCCCGGTTGTGTCACACGCCATCCTGACCTACAACGCCGGCCGTAAATCTGGCTTGGCCGATGGAGTCATCATCACCCCATCTCACAACCCGCCCGAAGACGGTGGCTTTAAATACAACCCGCCCAGCGCCGGTCCGGCCAATAGCCAAACAACAGGGCAAATTCAGGATCGCGCCAACGAAATTTTAGAGGGAGGCTTGGCCGACGTTAAACGGATGCCGTTTGAAAAAGCGATGGCGGCCGACACCACCCAAGAATACGACTACATCACCCCGTATGTCAGCGACCTAAAAAACGTGGTCAACATGCAGGCGATTGCAGATGCCAATTTAAAAATCGGTGTCGACCCGATGGGTGGCGCAGGGCTGGCATTTTGGGAGCCAATGGCCGAGATGTACGGCCTGAACATGGAGGTTGTAAACAAGCGAGTTGATCAAACCTTTAGCTTCATGACCATCGACAAGGATGGGAAAATTCGGATGGACTGCTCGTCTCCGTATGCGATGGCGAGCCTTATCGACTTAAAAGATCAGTTTGATATTGCGTTTGGCAACGACCCAGACTATGACCGGCACGGAATTGTGACCCGTAGCTCCGGCCTGCTCAACCCGAATCACTATTTGGCCGTGGCGATCGATTATCTGTTCCAAAACCGGCCGGGCTGGTCGGCCGATGCCGCTATCGGCAAAACGCTCGTTTCAAGTTCAATGATTGATCGGGTCGCGGCCGACCTTGGGCGCACGCTGGCCGAGGTTCCCGTCGGCTTTAAATGGTTTGTCGATGGATTGGTTGATGGCTCTTACGGCTTCGGCGGCGAAGAATCGGCCGGGGCATCGTTTTTACGCATGGATGGGACCGTATGGACCACCGATAAAGACGGCATTATTTTAGACCTGTTGGCGGCCGAGATTGTCGCTGTCACCGGCAAAGATCCAGGCGAGCATTACGCTGCACTTGAGCAAAAATTTGGCTCACCCATTTATAACCGGATTAGCGCACCGGCATCATTTGAAGAAAAGGCGATCCTGAAAAAGCTTTCGCCAGAACAAGTGAGTGCGACTGAGCTAGCAGGTGAAGCGATCACGGCAAAAATGACCAAAGCACCGGCTAACGATGCTGCGATTGGTGGTCTAAAAGTGACAACGGAAAATGGCTGGTTCGCCGCCCGGCCGTCTGGCACGGAAGACATTTACAAGATTTATGCAGAGAGCTTCAAGGGTGAAGATCACCTCAACCAAATTTTGGATGAAGCCCAAGCGATTGTAAAAGCTGCATTAGGTTAATTAGCTTTAGACCCTTGGGGTTTGACAAACTCTAAGGGTCTCTTAGAAAATACGCTTACAGAGAAGTAATTCTCTCAAATTTTTAAAGCGAACAGGAAAAAACTATGAGCGGAAAAGTTCAAATCATTTACTGGCGAGATATTCCCAGCCAAATCAAAGGCAAAGTCGGCCGCAAACGTGTCTCACGCGCGTTGTCAGATCGCTTTTTGCAAATCATCGACGCCGCTTCAATGGAATCAGGCGACACCGACACTGACGTTTACTTGGCCCAGTGGAAACCGGGTGATTGGATCGCAATTGAGGGAGACACCGATGAATTTCTTGATGGCATGGTTGCCAAAATCGAGGAAGAATACACCGGCAAGCGGCTGAGCGAATTAGTAAAAAATGGCGGCTGGGAAAAAACGGCCGAATAGCCAAAACAGCCGGTCCACCAAAATCAAAAAAGGGGCTGTGCGCAAAATTGCGCACAGCCCCTTTTTCATATCTACAACTTTCACCTTACTCACGGGGCACTTAAAGATTAGCCACCATTCAAACGGTTATCTCCCGATAAATGGCAAGAAGATGTCGGCCGCGTCTGGTCCTAGAATCGTTCCATCATCGTCCAAGATTGTTCCGGTCGCTTCACTAGCTTGGCCAAGATGTCCATTCACAGGGTCAAATAAAACCACTTTAAATGCCTCATTCGCTTCGTCGATCTCATCGTTCAGTAATTTGATTCGTATGGCCGCAGTTGTTTCGCCGGCCGCGATAGACAGTTTGCCTGATTTCGCTTCGTAATCGACACCCGCTTCAGCATCCACGTCTACCGTTTTAAAGCTAACCGATACCATATCTGAGCTCGACTCACTCAACCGAACCGTAAAGACAAGCGTCGGGCTTTCATCACCCTCATCCAGCTCAACGTCTGAGATAGAGATCGCTGGCCCTTCCCCTGCAGGAGGCTCAGGCGTTGTCCCAGGTACGGCCGTTGGCTCAACCACAGGTGTATGGGTTGGCATCGGCGTGGGGGTAATGGTTGGCGTTGGGGTCGGCTCAATCAGACCGGTAAACGGCGACAAAAATTCACCTTCGATCACAACTTGCTCTTGCCCTGGATAAGCCCAAGCGACAGACAAATGATCACCCTGATCCAAGTCTTTATGCAGAGCCTCAACGTAATATCGCTTGCCTACTTCCATGAAAATATCAAACGACTGCTGTTCTTCAAAACGATTAAAGGCGCGAAATGCAACCGCAGAATCTAAATACGCAGCTCTTCCAGCGTTAGCCGGATTCTCATCAGAACTGATCCATAGCTCGCTTTTGTTATCAGAAGCGATCCAGAAGGTGTAGCTGCCGGTTACAGGTGGATGGATGTAGCCACGCAGTCGCTGGCCATAGTTGTCAGCATAATCCTTCTCGGTTTCAAAAATAGTGATCTCTTCGCTAGTTGTGGGGTTATCTGGATAGTTTTCGTTCGAGGTCAAATGCTGCACTTCATGACCCGGCAGATTGGTCCAGACTTCGCGCAAGATCGATCCCGTGGCTGGTAACGTCGGCAGTGGTGTTGGGGTTGATTCTTCGGTTGGCACGGCCGTGGGGACAGATGGGGCATCGGTTGTGGGCAACAGTGTCGGGGTTGGTGTCACATGGTTTGAAGCCAAGTTTAATTTTTCTTGTCCACTTAGTTCCGGCCCGCCACCTTGACCGCCAGATCCGGCCGCGACATAGATCGTATTGTTCCATACCACAGCCCCACCACTGTGCCTGCGCGCAAACAGGTCGGGTAAAGATGACCAGCTATTGTTTGCCGTGTTATACACCTCTACATCGTTATGTGCGGTCGTCGAGTTACTGCTTTCGCCACCAATCACAATCACATCGTTCCCGTGCCCAACCGACATGGTGCCAGCTCGCATCGTAGGGATACCGCCCGATGGGGTTGTCCATTTATCCGTATTAATGTCGTACACATCGACTTGAAAAATCTCCCCATCAAATGGATTAGGCAGATCAGTTTTACGGCCGCCAACAGCATAAATCTTGTTGCCAATAACCACAGCTGTAAAGTGATCTCGTTCTGTCGGGGCATCCTTTTTAGTCGTCCACGTACCGGTCAAAGGATCAAATGCATCTACCCATTTTACAAACCCACCGCTATGGCCGTTTGTATTACCACCCACCACATAGATTTTGCCATTGTGTACAACCGTTCCACCGGCACCACGCCTGCGGGCAACAGGGATCTCTGGCCCAATGGTCCAGCTATTATCAGCAGGGTCAAAAATATAGACATTGCTGACAGGGGTTTCACTGGGGTAATTACCAATCAATGCCCCAACCACATAAATCTTATTGCCAAAAGCTACAGGCTGAAAGTGATGGAATTTAACCGGCGGGTTGCCTAAGTTGGTCCATGTTTTGGCAACCGGATCAAATACTTCGGTTGGCCGCTCACCACGCCCACCCATAAGATAGAATTTACCGTTTAGCTCAACATAGGCCGCCTCATGCCGGGCAAAAGCTGTGCTGTTATCCGAGCTGCTAACCGGTATCCACTGTGTTTCTGGTTGAGGCGTTGGTTCCGGCGTTGTCGGTGTTGGCGTCGGTTGAGGTGCCGACGCGTCGGGCAAAATTTGAATCGTTTTAGCAACAGAGGGAACCCCGTCGTTATCGATCACGAACAGCATGTAATACCCAGGAGGGGCCAAGTTCCCATTTTCGGGGGCTGTAATCTTTAGGTTATTTCCATTTTTAGTGTAGTCGAGCACTTGAATGCGCTGCTCAAAATTAATGTGATGGGTAGAGCTACCATACCGAATAAAGGTGATTTTTTTGATCCCCTTGGGTGCATTCACCGTGGCATCAAATTGCTCACCATAGGTTATCTTCGCATCGGCCGAATTAATCACCGGCCGAGGGGCAAATTCCCCACTTCCATCTTTTTTATACAAATAGGGTGGATTATAAATCTGAGCCGATTGCCCCAATGTACACTCATCGCCACACTCACCACCGGCCGTCCATACCGTCGCGTCTGGCAACAGCAATGTACTTGAGTGATAGGCACGCGGATTGGTTGCAGCATCTCCAATCGTCCATTCTTCTGTCTCGGGGTTCCAAATCTCAGGGGTAAATATCTGCGTCGGGTTATAACCTAAAAAGTGATAGTACCCACCCCCATTAATTAGAACTTCCCCATTGGCAAGTAAAGTCCCATCGGCATCAGCCCGGGCAAAAAGCATGTCGTTACTTAAACTTGTAGATGGGGTGTTTCCGGTAAGATCGATCTTCATGGTGGAATGAGCGGCCGTTCCATACACATTTTCTGATTGCACTCCCCCAATGAGCAACAGCTTGTCTTGCTCATACATCACCGGTGAACCCCAAGCGCGATGTTTGTCTTCGCGGGTGTAAAACTGCCCCCACGACCCATTCCCCGTTGTGTCGATATAGGCCATCTTTTTATCCCAACCGGCCCAAAATACCCGGCCGTCAGAAACTAAATGAACAAAAGGATAGGTATGGTCAAATACATTGTTGTTGGTAATAAGCAGATTGCTGTAGTCGATGTTATTTAGCGTGCGCCAGTTCGTCCCATCAAAAACTTCTGGCTTATAAATGTTATCTTCACCGTTTGAGCCACCAATCGCTAAAATGTCCCCGTTACCCAACGTTACCGCGCTTGGATACCAGCGGGCTTGACTCATGTGGGTTACTTCTTCCCACGTTTTTGATTGAAAGTTAAATTTGCTGGCTTGGGTTTTACCAAAAACCTTCCCGCCAGGATGGTCTCCATCATGCCCACCAAATTCAAACAACGTACCGTCTGAAAGCAGGGTATGAGCCGAGCAATACATTTCTTGAGACGTGTGATCGGCCCATTGATGAGACCAAGTTTGAATGTTTGATACGTCGACCCGAGTGTAATCGTGATCCAAATTTGGATCGCCGGGAGCAATGGCGCCGGGGTCTACACTGGCGTGGCTCACAATATGGCCAGATGGCAGCAACGTTGCATGAATCGCTTTCACTGGCCAATCCATGACAGGTTCCCAATCCCCACGAATATGTCGGAAGCTGCTTCCGTCTCCCCCCGGCTTTGAAGAGCAGTTCACTTCAGGATAGCCCCAATTGGCCCAATCTTGAAAATGGTCCCCTGACAGATCGGTTACGATGAGCATTAGTTCATCAACACCGCTCATAGACAATAAGCCGGTGCTACCTACTTCGGTTCCAGAACTATATGGGGGGGATTGATGAATCAAGTTCCCATCTGCATAAACTTTGAATCGGACAGAGCCCATCCAAATACCGTTAGCAATATCAACCCCATACGATGTTGAAAATGTGCTGCATTTTTCTTCTAGATCGAAGCTAAGAATGCTGGTAGCGTGGACGCCAAATCCTTTGTCAAAAACGACATCGTTAACGGTCATCGGACCGCCGTCGTTCAATTCAAAATCGCCAACGTTTTGGTCAATTTCAACCGGCCCCCAGCCAGATTCGCTAATAACTCGGTCAATTTCGGTAAGTGAGTAGGTTGTATTTTGAGCAGCTAGAGCAGCCAGCTCAGCCTGAGAGAGAGAGGGCTCTTGAACGATTTCGGCCGGACTGATCGTTTTTGACCCATCGCTAGTTTCACTTGAAAGCACAACAGAGGCAGAAACCCCGAGAATAAGGATAAAAAGCGCAGCTAGAAAAGCTGAGTTTACTTTTTTCAGGGTTTGTAGATATTGGATAACCATAATGATGTTGAGATTAAAGTCGATAATTTTGCCCAAATTCGAGCAGAAAATAGTCTATCAACTTTATATATCAGTTCCCCTTACAACAGGGAAAGTTTTAGAGTGTTTTTTAATTTGTATTGAATTGTTTTGATTTGCCTGAAAAACTTATCAAGCGTAACATGATAAGCAATGTGCGAATAAAAAAATTAGAAGCGGCAGATTCCATCATTTCAAAGAAAAATAGACGAAGAAAACGCGCTTATCCCAAGAACTTTCCACTGGTAGATTGATCTAAATTCAAGTTTAAATAGGTTGAAGTTAAATGAGTAATACGGCAAATACAAATGGAGCAGCAAAACCAAATTTCAAATATATTGGCAAACCACGTCCAATTATTGATGGGTTAGAAAAAGTGACTGGCTACGCTCAATATACGGGCGATTTTGCTGTCCGGGGCATGCTTTATGCCCGGCCGGTTTTGGGGCAAATGGCCAATGCTAAAATTTTAAGCATCGACACAGAAGATGCCGCTGAAATGCCCGGTGTTGTTGCGGTCCTGACTGTGGATGATCTGCCCAACAAAGACAAGCTGATCAACAGTCGCTCATCTTCGGTCTTGGCCAAAGATCGTATTTTGTGGGTAGGGCAACCGGTTGTCGTTGTGCTGGCTGAAACAGAGCAGCAGGCGATTGATGCGGCCGAAATGGTTTTTGTAGACCTTGAGCCAGGCGATGTCGTTGTCGATGTTATGGAAGCTATTAAACCAGATGCGCCTAAGGTTTGGCCCAACGGCTTCCCTACGGCCGACGACGATATGTCGTCGCTGCATGGAAATACAGAAGAAGGGGAAGCGGGTTCCGGCAAGCTTAACAATATTCAATCTGAAAATCATTTCCAGCGTGGCGACCTAGATGCAGGCTTTGCCGAAGCGGATGAGATCATCGAACGCCGTTACGAAGTCAGCGGTGTCCATCAAGGATATATGGAGCCAATGGCCGCCATTGCGGACCCTGACCCGCTCGGCCGCAAATTAACCATTTACACCTGCACCCAAGGGATGTTTAGCGTGCGTGGCGCTGTCGCGGGGCTACTTGATATGCCTGAAAGCAACATTGTGGTTAAACCGATGGCGTTTGGCGGTGGATTTGGTGCCAAGTATGCGGTTTTTGAACCGTTGGCCGCTGCGGCCGCTATGGCTGTCAAACAGCCGGTTAAATTGGTCCTAACCCGCTCAGAAGATTTCTTGAGCGCCAACCCTGCGCCGCAAATTGTAATTGACCTCAAAATCGGGGCAAATAAAGCGGGCAAGGTCACTGCGATGAAAGCGGATGTCTACACCAACAATGCAGCCTTTAGCTTTAACCATGGTGGGATTATTGCGATGGTTTTAGGCGGTACATACAAATGGGACAATCTAGAAATTAATGCCTATGAGGTAAATACCTTTACCTGCCCCGTTGGTGCTTATCGTGCACCGGGGTCACCACAAGCGGCCTTTGCGCTTGAGAGCAGTATGGATGATATGGCTGAGCTACTCGGCATTGATCCGCTTGAATTCCGCTTTCAAAATGCGGTAGAAGATGGCGATTTACTCGGTGTCGGCCGGCCGTGGTCCGCCACTCTGGGCATGAAAGATGTTCTTGATGAAGCACGGAATCATCCGCTGTGGAAAAACCGTCAGCCAGGAGATGGGGTTGGAATGGCTGTAGGCGGCTGGCCCAACTTTATGGGGAACGCGGACGTCGTATGCCGCGTCGATAGCTCCGGCCAGGTCAATATCGAAGCGGGTATTGTCGACATTTCGGGAACGAAAAGTGCGTTGGTGCTGGTCGCGGCCGAAGCGCTGGGCGTTGATCCCAGCGATATCCACATCGATCAAACCGACACAAATGGGGCATATGGCCCTGGATCAGGCGGCAGCCAAGTCACCTATACTCTGTCACCTGCGATTCAAGAGGCGGCCGAAGATGCCCGCCAACAATTGCTAGAAATCGCTGCCAATGAGTTTGAAGCGGCCGTTGAAGACCTTGAGATTGTCGAAGGTCAGGCCCGTGTCGTGGGTGTGCCAGATAAAACGATTGGAATTGGCGCACTGGCTCAAAAAGGGCGTAGCCAGCGTGATGTCAAGCCGATCATTGGTAAAGGGTCATCTGCCCCCAAAGAAGCGGGCCCTGGCTTTGTCGTCCACCTGATCAAAGTAGATGTAGACAAAGATACCGGCGAGGTCACACCGAAAAAATATGTGGCGATTCAAGACGTTGGGCTAGCGATTAATCCGATGTTGGTTGAAGGGCAAATGCACGGCGGTGCAATTCAATCGTTGGGGATGGGGCTGTACGAAGGGATTGTGTATGATGATGAAGGGCAGCTTTTAAGCGGCACGTTCATGGATTACTGCATGCCTCGTATGGATAACACACCAGATGTTGAAGCGATTATCGTTGAAACACCGAACCCGTTGGGGCTCTACGGCGCTCGCGGGTTGGCCGAGCCACCCATCACCGCAGGGCTTGGTGCACTAGGCAATGCGATTAAAGATGCAGTTGGTGTTCGGGTTACGGAAACACCGGTTACAGCTGAACGGCTCTGGAAAAAGATGCAGGGCTAAAATAGCTGAGACTCTCCAGTTTTATCAAACAACCCAATAACTTTAAACAAAAAGCTCGGCTAAGGTCGGGCTTTTTTGTTGCTTGCTCAACGAAGATCAAAATCTGTTGCTTATTTTTCATGCCCCTTTTGCGCAAATTACATTGGAAAAGTGTGAGGTTAGATGTAAAATTAGAAATTATGTTCTAAAATCGAGCTTAATTTCTTTTCATGATTCAATTTGATTCTACATTTATCCGGCCGCTGATCGGCCGGTTCGCATTTGCCGCCTGCAGCTTACTCCTTTCTGCTTGTCAATTTATTTCACAGCCAGACACAGGATCAGTCCCCCTTATCCAACAGCCCCCTACCTCTCAAGAGCAGGACAATCTTAACCAACTATTTTTAGCTGATTCTCCAACTGCAGATTTAGCAGATATCGCTCGCCGCTATCAAAATGTGGTAGACACAGACACTGTCCCTCAAATTTGGCAGATGGGTGATGTTGAAACCTTTTTCTATACAGAACAGCAAACTGAGACGCAGCAGCAAACTGAAGCTCGTGCGGTTTATGCCAGTGATCAGCTAATTATGTGGGTTGAAGAAGGGGTTAGAGTCAGAGATCAAGAAATTCTAGAGGCTGCTGAAATACTCGAACAACTCATTTTCCCAACTACTCGAAATTTATTTGGCCGAGAGCCTTTCCCGGGTATCGATCAAAATCCCGCCATTCACATTTTGCATATTGGGGATATGGGTGGCTCGACCATTGGCTATTTCTCCGGCAAAGACGAATATCCTCGAACTGTAGCCGCCAATTCCAATCAACGAGAGATGTTCTACATCAACCTTGGTTTTGTCGATATCGGCAGTCGGGATTATTACGGTGTTGTCAGTCATGAATTTTTACACATGGTCCAGTGGAGCACAGACAGGAATGAGCAGACATGGATTAATGAGGGGCTGGCGGAGCTGTCGACCATGATAAACGGCCATGGGGGAAGTGACTTTTTACCAGCCTACCTCAACAACCCAGACACATCTCTAACCGGATTTAATTACGAGGGTGGCGATTATGCGGCCGCATGGCTAATGATGGCTTGGCTGCAAGAAAACTATGGGGACGATTTTATTCGTCAGCTTGTGCAACAACCAGAAAACGGAATCCGTGGAGTCAACGTGTTACTCCAGTCATATGACCCCGGTGTGAACTTCTCAGAAATTTACGCAGATTGGATGGTGGCGGTGTATGGGGTGGCCCATAATTTAAATCTGACACAAAGCTATGACTTCGAGTCTGTTGCACCTTATTTTCGCCGAACCCAAACAATTCAGCCCGTTCAACCCAGAGTAGGACACCAAATTCAAACAACGGTGGGGCAATTTGCGTCTGATTATTGGCTCATTCCGGCAGATGAATCTTATACGATCACAATTTCAACCACGCAACAGGTATCGCTTTTTGAACGTGATCCCTTTGAAGGCCAATGGTATTGGACAACTGTTCCGGCCGATTTTTCTGAAATGCATTTAACCCGCCAAGTTGATCTATCTGCTGTGAGCAGTGCAACGCTTAATTTTGAAACAGTTTTTGATATTGAGTCTGGCTACGACTACGGATATGTGGCTGTATCGGCCGATAACGGCCAAAGCTGGGAAACTGTTTCAACCACCGCCTCGGTAAATACCGATCCCCATAACAAAAACTTAGGCAATGGCATCACAGGACTTTCGGGTGATCTAGACAGATCAGAATGGGTCTCCCTGAGTGCGGATCTGACCAACTGGTCAGGGGCTGGTTCTGAATCACTATTGCTTCGATTTACGTATATAACGGATGATGCTGTGCAACACGAAGGGTGGGCTTTAGACAATTTTTCAATTCCTGAAATCGGTTGGCAAGATGGGGCCGAAAATGGGCAAGATGGTTGGTCTGCGGCCGGGTTTGTCCGGCACACCAATCGGCTGCCGCAAACGTTCGAGGTTCGCACAATCGCGATCAATCAAGACAAATCGGCCGTTGTGCGCGCGTTTCAACCTGATGCAGCTGGCATCGTTGAAATCGATCTGCCTGCCGCAGCTAGTTTAGAAGAAACAATTATCGCTATTACTGGCACAACGCCCGTCACCCGCCAAGCGGCCGGTTATCACCTTTTCGTCTCACCAAACGACCGCTAAGAACAACACATGACCACTTTTTCTTCAAGAAACAAAGCTCCCAAATGGGTTCAATACGAGGATGATCAACACCAATTTTTTGAATCCTTGATGGTTCCCGAAGAAGAAAGGGTTTACTTTCCTGAAGACGACCATTTTTACGAACCCGATTATGATCTGGTTCCAGAGCATGAAATAGAGGATTCAGTCTATCTGCCTATTATTTTTGCCAGCTTGGTATCTGCAATTAGCGTTTTAGGCATGTGGTTTGTCGTTGGCTATTTAAGGCCAAGCCCGTCCCAGCCGGTTCCAATTTCAGCCTCTGCCCCCATCTATCCGACATCCACAACCGTCAGCAGCGGACAGCAACAAAAACTTAACCAGCCCAACACCAACGGAGCCCTTGTACCGGTCGATCAAAACACAATTGTTGACCCCAAACCAACTTTAGTACCAACCGTTAGCCCTTCGCCAGAAAACCAAGCGACACCCATTCCCATGCCGGTGTACGGATTTGAAGCGGGTAAAGTTGAAAAAGAGTTTGTGTCAGACCGAATGCGCTTGGATGCTTATTCAATTTTGAATACAAATATTCCTGCACGCGATTATTTAGCCGTTCATCTAGAAATGACCTCTTTAACGGCTCCTATCCCAAAAGTTCCAGACAGTTGGCAGATCGGCCAAGTCCGGACTATTAATGTCATGGGGACCTCGGTCAACGTTCGCTTAGTTAGCATTGGCAACAAAGCCTATTTTTGGGCAGATGAGCGTCTCTCGATTCCGGCCGACAGCTATATCCCAATCTCAAACCGACTCGACTCAGAACTTTATCCTAAAGTCACATCCCTATTTGGCACCGAACGTACCCCCGGCATCGACGGTGACTCAAGATTCCACGTTTTCCATTTGGCTCGCCTAGAAACCCGCGAGCTGGGCTTTTTTGATAGCAGCGACGTGTATCCTAAATCTGTTTTTGCAGACTCAAACGAAAACGAGGCGATCTACATCAACATGGAAAGCCTTGCGTTAGGAGACGATGTTTACTACGGCACGCTGGTTCATGAATTGCAACATCTTATCCGCTGGAGTAAAGATCGCAATGAAGAGACTTGGCTTGATGAAGGGCTATCCCAGGTCACTGAAATCTACAGCGGGTTTAATAGTTTCACGGTTGATGATTATCTGCATCACAACAATATTCAGCTGAACTCATGGTCGTACGAAAGCTCAGACATTTACAGTCACTATGGGGCATCAGCCCTGTTTGTTGTCTATTTGTGGGAGCAATTGGGGGATCAATTTATCCGCAATTTGGCACAATCCCCATACGATGGCATGGCGGCCGTCACTGATGCATTAAACAAACATGGGGGGGATCATTCGCTACAAACTATTTATCGCGACTGGCTGATTGCGGTCTATCAAAATGACCCTGAAGTGGCTGAAGCGCGCTATGGTTTTAGCAAATATGAATTTGATCCCCCATCTCCACATCAGGTGGCCTTAGCCAGCCCGGGCAACGCCTTTGCCGATTTACGCGAAAACCGGCCGCAATTTGCCGGATGGTATGTGGAGCTACCCACCAATCAAAACTTAACTCTATCATTCGCCGGTGATTCAACCCAAACACTATTTCCAGAGCCGGTTGAAGGAAAAGATGGAACTGTCTTTTATGCATCACCCCGCAATCGGATCAACGCCACGTTGAGCAAAACGGTTGACCTGCGCAATGTGATTAGCCCTGAGCTTAATTTTGAAGTTTGGTATGATTTAGAAGAAGGGTTTGACCATCTGTATGTGTTGGTTTCGGCCGACAAAGGTAAAAACTGGACAGCCCTGCAAACAACAGAAATGAGACAGGGGACCT
Organism: Chloroflexota bacterium; assembly: GCA_020628815.1. Classification (GTDB taxonomy): domain Bacteria; phylum Chloroflexota; class Anaerolineae; order Promineifilales; family Promineifilaceae; genus WTJY01. The sequence goes on from JAHDEN010000100.1 coordinate 16,124, forward strand.
ACGGCCCTGGCTTAACCGGCAACTCTGGCAATTGGATCACCCAATCCGCATCGCTTATGCAGTGGAGCGGCCGGGAAGTTATGATTCGTTTTCAAGTTCTGACAGATTCGGCCGTACCTGCCCACGGCGTCGCGCTAGATAACGTACACATTGCAGGCTTAGGCAATTCATCATTCAATTTAGACCATGATGGCTGGTTTGCGCAAGGCTTTGTCAGGACCGGCAATCTGATTCCCCAAGAATGGACCGTCAGCGTTGTACATGAGTATAACAACGGGCAAATTGTGATCGAAGATTTTATCGTAGACGAGTTTGCAGAATTAAAGGTCCCTCTATCGGTTCAAAGCAAAGGGACGCTGATAATCGCCCCTTCTTCCCCCATCACCAGCGCCGGAGCCGACTTTTGGTTCGAGGTTAAGTAACTCCCTCTACATGCTACTCTTTGGGGTGAATACGGCCGAGCTCCTGTTCTAATTGCTCCTGGGTTTCTTTCTGTGCTTTACGGGCCTCCTCCATCACTTCGTTCCACTTTTCACGAACATCACGCACAATTTCATCGCCAGATGCTGGTGCAAAAACAAGGGCGACAACCGCACCCACGGCCGCGCCGCAAATAGCCCCTACTACAAAACTCATAAATTTACGCATATTAACCTCGCTTTTCTCTGTGCTACCTGGCCAGATTATACCTTATTTCGGGGCTATGATTTTCCCTTCAGCAACTTGATCTCTTCCGATGCAGAATCTTTCTGCGTCAAAATTTCAGATTGATTAAATATGTTCGCCAAACGGATCGCGTAGGCCTCCATCTGCTGATATTGTTCAACGGTCGGTTTTAGTTCACCAACACGATAATAAACGAGCGTTCTTTTTGAACCGGCTAACCGGTGAAACCCTTTTCGAACAATAAATTTATTAATATCAGTTCTCCCCTCTAGCAAAGTAACAACTTTTTGAGGTGATGAGCCTCGTGCATGGAAAACAGAAAAATCATTTTTTAGATAAGCGGGCAAAAGTTTGTTTTTTACTTTTACCTTGTCTTCAAATATCCTAACTTTATCTGACAGTGCCCGTGGCTTTATTTCAAATCGCGGAAGAGCCGCATTTTCAAATTCAACAGCGATTCCTATTAAATTGACCCGAACACCTGATCCTGCCGCGCTTATTAAATCTGACGCATCAAACACTCGTGTGTAAAAGCCAACATGCTTACGGGTGATTACGTTTTTAATTTTGGTTTCTACGCTGGGTAGCAACCCCCTTTGTCTCAGACGGATTAAGAAGAATTTTCCATCCTCTCTAAAATCGAGATCATTTTCGGCCGCGACAACCTCATGCTCTAGCGTTTTTAAGTCTTGAACCTCTTTTCTTCTGTACCAATCTAACGCGAGGAAAAAGATGAACAAAGCGATGACGGTTACGATAAAAATTAGTGCCAAAAATTGAGATTCCATTCAGGTCACCTCCGACAAGTCAGGTTTATAAGAAACAGTCCGTACCTATTTATACGTATGATCGTTCAAAAAGTTAAGCACTTAGCTATGGTAACATGTGTAGCTCGGCAGGCAATTTGTCCTTTGAATTGTTTTGCTGCTACAACAATTCGTGAAGTCGTGCGTAAAGCACATATTCGGCCGGGTTAATCAGGTTCTAAATGACGGGAACTATCCCGTTAATGCAAAATAGTTTTTTGCGCAGATTAAGGTGGTCGGAAGACTGTGGAATTCATGACAGACAGCGTTGCAGACTCAGAAAATGAGCTCATAAAAACCAAGTGGAATCAGAAACAGATGTTGGGATTAGCACCTGACCTCATGACAGCCAGAGCCACCAACAGACTCATTGATCGTCGTCGTTGGGAGCAGTTAGGTAGCAGCGACACCTATATTTGGGGCCATTTTTCTAGACCCAATCACAGCCCGCATCTTATTGCAGTTCGTTTAGCCGATCTCACTCCCGTTTGCCCCTGCACATCCCTTAAACATCCATGCAAATTTGTGCTGGCCCTGATGGCCCTGTACGCCAAAACGCCCGATTTATTTAACCATAGCTCAACCCCTGAATGGGTGTTAAAGCAGCAGGGAACGGCCGAAGATCAGCCCCCGCTGTTGGACCCGGCCGATGCTCTACAAGAAACCCGCACAGGGTTTGACGAATTCGGCCGCTGGCTGCGTGATCAAATCCGGCACGGACTATCACAGTTTGATGCCCATTCCCCGACAGGGTTAGATGCGATGGCCAATCGGCTGATTGACGCCCATACACCCGCCATCGCAGAACAATTGCGAACCCTGGCCCAAACCATTGCCCCACGCAAAGGCAACCCACCTGAAAACTGGCCGGAGATTTTAGTAAAAGAGTTCGGCCGATTTTATTTGCTGACTCAGGCATGGCACAAGTTTGACGATCTGAGCCCTGCTGAGCAAAACGACCTGATCCAAGCATGTGTCAACCCGGGTGTTCGAGAACGATGGGCTCAGCATACGGCGCAAGAACAAGTTGTAGACAACTGGCTCATTTTGGGCAGGCGGTTTGAGCCTTTCGGCCGTACATGGATTAGGCGCACATGGGCCATCGGGGAACAAACCGGCCGCTTCGCCCTGACAGAAACATTGATCAGCAATCGTAAACGACCGGCCAGCAATTTAGTGACCGGAACAACTATTTCGGGATCATTTGCATTTGATCCCAGCTCGTTAGGAGCGGTCGGCCGTTTTGATCTGCCCAACAGCACCCTGAAACATGCACCATCGATGTCAGTCCCGACAGAGCCGTGCTCCCTTGCAGATAAAGAGAATGACTATCTAACTGTCTTATCCCGCAATCCATGGCTGCCCCATTGCCCCGTCATGCTCAATCAGGTTTCACTACAGTATGACGACCAGCATGGCAGTTGGTTGTTAATCGATCACGAAAAACGTGCGATACCTCTCGTCGATGCCAGAGATAATTACTGGACCTTGTTGGCACACAGCAAAGGGGAACCATTAACGCTGTTTGCTGAATGGTCGGCCGACGGGGTGAACTTGCTCAGTGTTTGTACAGATGAAGGGTGGCGAGACCTGATCGTTTGGGGAGACCGCGCATGAGCCAACTTTTACTCAATAAACTAACCAAAGATGCGCTTTTGGGAACTGAGCGCTTAGATCCAACAGCTGCTCCCGAGCGGCAGGTTGGTGCGGTTGATCAGATTGATCAGTTGTTGAGCACTATTGCGGCAGAAGACCCGGCCCACAAACTGCTGGCCTCGGCCGGTGTTTTAGCCATTCACGGGCAGATGGGTTCCGCTCGAATCGAAACAGCTTTACAATCTGACACCCATAAGCCCCCAGAGCCAGATCAACCGGAATGCCCGGCCGATGTAGCTGAGCTGCTAATCGCTTATCGCAGACTGGGGCAAACCACATTGCAAAAACAACTGCTAGAAGAGATCGGCCGACGGGGATGGCGTATGCCGGCTGAGTCTATACCCAATCTTTTAAAATTGGGTGCTAAGAACAATACGGTACGCCCTGCCGTTGTGACAGTTCTAGACAACTACGGCCGATGGATTGCGGCCAAAAACAAAAGTTGGCGCTACGCCCTGATACCCAGCATGAGTTGGGACGAACTCAACGAGTTTTGGCTTGATTCCCCACAACAAATTCGGTTATCAATCCTAGTCTGGCTGCGCCAAACAAATCCGCAAAAAGGATTAGCCTTGCTCGAATCGAGATGGGCCGATGAACCCGATGCCAATCGCCATGCGCTGGTTGTTGCGCTTAAACACGGACTAAACTTAGACGACGAATCATTTTTAGAGCAGGCATTAGACTCACGGCAAATGATTGTGCGCAAGCGGGCGCACGAGCTGCTATCGATGCTTGAGGAGTCTCGTTTCTCCAAGCGAATGCAAGGCTACGCCAGCCTAATCCTAAATTGGCACCTTGATCGCAAACCGTTTATGACGGTAAAAATGCCGGTTAGAATGTCAAGCTCCATGGTTCGAGACGGATTGCTAGATCAGACTGAAAAGAAGCGGGCCGACTTTATTTCGCGCCGCATGACCCATGTTGTGAACTGCGTTCCGGTCGATTTTTGGACAACCAAAACAGATCGAACCCCCGAAGAGTTTTTGCAAATGATGCAGAACACAACGTGGCCCCGCACCTTTTTGGGTGCAATTTCTGTTGCAATTGTGCGCCAAAACCGGCCGGACTGGGCCAGGGCCATGTTAAAATCGGCCGGAATAACCCCGAAGTCTGCGGCGGTCCTCAAAGTCTTAGACCCGGCCGACATCGCCCCGATCACCCGTAAAGCATTAATCCAGCCGATCCCAGATGGCAAGCTGACCTATCACCACCCGATGTACATGCTTTTAAAAGAGTGGAAACATCCGTGGCCGGCCGAAATCGTGCTTGAAATCGGTCAGCTGTTGGCCGACTATGTTGGCGGTGAAAACGGTAAACATCTCCCCAGTGCGTCGTTACGTGGCTGGCTGACCAAACTTATTTCAAGCTCGCCTGAACATTTGGTTGAGCAAATTGAAACGATGTTTACGTTTAAAGGGGAAGTTCACACGCTGTGGCAATCGGCCGTGGAGAAAGGGCTTCGACAAAACGAATCACAGCGGCAAATGGATGCGGTTCTTGAAAAATATTTACACAGCTTGGGGGATGAATCCCCCAGCTAAAACACAAAACCTGCTAAAGCAGGTTAAAAATTATGACAGACATTACCACCAAAATCAGGCTACATGCCGAAGAAAAATACGAAGCTGAACTTGAAGCGTTAAAAGCGGCCGATCACCGGCCGAAGCCGCCCAATTGGGCGCTCTCGCCTTGGGCGGTGAGCACCTATATTTTGGGCGGCACGCTAAATGATGGCTTTGAAATCACCTCTAAATACATCGGCAACAGTCGCTTGATCGAGATCGCCATCGCGACCCTGACAACCGACCGAGCATTACTGTTGCTGGGGATTCCCGGCACCGGCAAAACGTGGGTGTCTGAGCATTTGTCGGCCGCTGTGTCCGGTACATCAACCCTGCTGGTGCAAGGCACGGCCGGAACCAGCGAAGAGGCGATTCGGTACGGCTGGAACTATGCCAGCTTGATCGCCAATGGCCCTTCGGCCGAGGCGCTGGTCGCCAGCCCGGTCATGACCGCCATGCAGCAGGGGAAAGTGGCTCGCATCGAAGAGTTGACCCGGATTCCGGCCGATGTGCAGGATGCGCTGATCACGATCTTGAGTGAGAAGCTTCTGCCGATTCCAGAACTGGGACAAGAGGTGCAGGCGAATCGTGGTTTTAATGTGATTGCGACCGCCAACGACCGAGATCGTGGCGTCAACGACTTGTCGAGCGCGCTCAAACGACGCTTTAACACGGTGGTGTTGCCGCTCCCAGCCACGGCCGAGGAAGAGATCAAGATTGTGCGTCAGCGGGTAGCTGATTTGGGCAATGCGCTGGACCTGCCGGTTGAAGAACCTGCGCTTGAGGAGATTCAACGCATCGTGACGATTTTTAGAGAGTTGCGCAACGGAGAAACCCAGGACACGAAAAAACGCATTAAGGGGACCGGCGGCACGCTCAGCACGG
>JAHDEN010000101.1:0-4874 GCA_020628815.1 Chloroflexota bacterium
TAGGCATCACCATGCAGTTGAACTCTGCGTTTGAGAAGTTTGACTTCTTCGGCCGGGGACCGTTTGAAAACTACCGGGACCGGAACGCAGGCTCGCTTGTGGCTCTGCATGAAAGCACCGTCACCGACCAGTTTGTCAATTACATCATGCCGCAGGCCAACGGGAACAAAACCGATGTGCGTAAAGTTTGGCTAAAAGATGAGGCGGGCAAAGGCATAGAAGTGTCGGCCGTGACAGGCTCTAATCAAGGGTTGATGGAAGTCACCGCGTCCCACTACACGGAGGCAGACATTTACCAGGCGATGCATACAAACGAACTCAATCCGATTGAAGACGTGGTGCTCCATTTGGACCACATCCATGCCGCTATTGGTGGCGCAAGCTGTGGGCCAGCTACGCTGGAGGAGTATCACATTAAGCCAGGTAGCTACAAGTTTGGGTTTGTGATGCGGCCGGTCAAATAATATTATAAGTTAATTCTACTTTTAGAGGAGCATTTAAACTATGCCAACAGATCAAGACAATTCTACTGTCCCAAAAAAACTTTCAGCGTTTACCTATGGACTTCTGGTTACGGTGATTCTATTGGGTGGAATCGGCTTAAGCAATGCATTGTATACATTTACCCGTACCAGTGAAGGGCCAGGAATCGACAACTCATTGGGTTCAATTCTCCTAGCTAACCTTCTTCCAGTGTTAGTGGTTCAATGGCTTGTAAATTTTTGTCTATACATAATCGGGTATCGCCCCATTAGATTATTAAATGATGATAACAAAATTGATAAAGAAGCGATGCCAGGTTGTTTTTTAGGGTTGGTCTTCTTCACAATTGCCACAATAATAATTACTTCTATTTTGAGTGCATCGCCCTAAACGCTTTTATTTTTGAGCGAAAACAACTTTGGTCTGGCACCCGCTAGAGGGGTATCACATTAAGCTAGGAAGCTATAGGTTTGGGTTTGTGATGCGGCCGATAGACAATTAATAACAACCATGGAAACACTCAAGATACGTAGAGAACCTATTCTTAATGGAGAGCTTTATCGTGCTCCCAGAGATATTCGAAATATCTTACTGGCAATTTGTGTGTCCATCCTCGTTTACAGTTTTGTCTTTAACAGTGACAACACTCTGAACATACTAAGACCTTCTCAGCCGGGGGACTTTGTTGGTATCGCACTCATCATATTTTGTGTGGCTATGGGTGTCCGATCTATTCGAAAATTGACCCGGCCGTACGAAGTAATTATTAATGAAATCGGAATTAGCTGTCTCGATTGGACCTTCACACTGCTCCCTTGGAAAAGGATCGAATATCTTTCAGAAGGGGTCATACATTGGGGAGGAACCTCAATTCCGGTTCTTAAAATCACCCTCAATAAGCCTTTAAGCAAACCTGTCCTGCTTTATAATCACTCCTTTTTAGTTAGGCTAATTAATTGGTCTTACCGCGGGAACGGCGCAAAAGATTCCCCAATTATCCTAGATATGAGGGGGCTGACTGAAGATGTTTCAGACGTTACCGCCTTTTTGACGATTCATTATTCAAAAAAATTACTTGATAGCTAGCGACACCAACTAAGCCAAGTCTTCTTTCAGTTTTGGTGGCAAGCACCATCTATAGATAGATAAAGAGTTCATTAAAATGGTAACTGATCAAAAATCATCCGTATTCCCTAAAAAGCTTTCAAGATTTTCTCACGGCTTGCTGTCAGGCTTACTCATATTTGCAGGGTGTAATATAACAACATGGCTTAATGTCATCTTCGAAGAAAATCTTTCTCAGCCCTCACCGTCTCTTCAAATTTCAATAATCAACATCCTCATAGTCCTTGTTCCAACATTGATCTTGATGTTTATTATGAACCTTGTCCTCAAGCGACTTGGATACAAGCCTATACGAATTTTAACCGACGAAAGAAGTATTGATGGCGAATCAGCAAGGGGGTGCCTTTTCGGCTGGATTGGATTTGCCATCTTCTTGGTCGTTGGTTCTCTACTTTTTGATTGGGGTGGGGTATCAAGCATTTTGCCTTAAATTAGTCAGAGTCAGCCAACATATCGAAGGTAAAATTTCATTCTTGATTTTTCAATAACTTGGAGAGTCGATTTAAGTCCACAAAATATCCCCACGCACCTATTTTGTCATACGGCCGGTTAAAATCAACTCTCTGAGACTGGGCCGTTCGCCAGAACGGTCAAGTCTTTTGCGCACAATTGCATCGCAAGCCACCTCAAGGCTTTGCTTGGGCCCAATCCGCCGCAAAACTTGACCGCTTCTAGCTGATTGATAATCAGCCCATCGGCCCAGTTTCCGGCAATTGATTGGTGGGGTCAACTGTGGCCCGGCTACGCTAGAGGAAAATCACATCAAGCCTGGTCGATACAAGTTTGGATTTGCCATGCGGCCGACAGATCGATAATTGGTAAATGATGCACATTTCTTTTCTTAATTCAGGCTGCATCAAACAGCTCCTAAACCATATGTTTTTTCTGCTTCCGCGCCCATTCCAAAGCAATATTTGAATACCCCCAACCACCCAAAAGCAAAAGCATTAAGGTCAAAAACCAACCCAGCACAAACAAAACCAGCAACTTAAACATAAAATCTCCGCCAAAACCACTGCTATTCCAACATAATTGAGGGTTATTTAAGCATTGACCTTCATAAAAAAACAACGAGCCAATCAATAAAACCCAAGCGGGACCAACGGGCAAAAGAACAAAACCAAGTCTAATAAATTTATTTTTTAGATTCAGACTCTTTTTTGTTAGCCCAAACACCCAAGCCACTATTATCGTCACAAATGTTAAGGCAAGATAACTTACCCAAAACCCATTCCCTTCTATCGGACCGTGGGCTAAAACATTCAAAGAATTTCTGACCATCCAAAGCACCATTCCCACCAAAAGAAAACCAGCGGTTAAAATCATTAATTTTAGAGAATGCCTCATTAGAAATTACCCCTTCCAAAAATCTAAATCTTGATGATTTAAGTAATTTGACAATCGATATGAGCCCGCAAAAAATCCCCATATACCCAGAAATGCATAAGTCCAATTTGTTAAGATCAAATAGATGATATTTGAGGAAAAAGCGTAATTGAAGTCACACCGATAAAACTGCTTTACAAACTGACAATTCCCATCGAATGCAACATAGGCCACGAGCATTGAATAAATGGATAAGATGAGTAAAGGTCCCCCTCCGATACTCAAAAAGACAAGCTTTACCCAACGCCAAATTCCTCGGGGCTCAGACCAGAATTTTCCAAATAAATAGCTGATTATCATCAGCAATACCGATAGCTTAACGGCTACTAACCATCTGGATAGGATCATACTCGCTTTGGGCAAACTGGTATCAAAATACGGCCGCACAAATAAATGCATCGCATGATTGAAGATGATAAATATGGCCATTACAATGGTAAATTTTTGAGCCAGTGTTAGACGACTCACTCGATTTTTAGCTTCAGACATCAACTGATTCATAAATCCTCCTCAAGGTGATCTGAGAAATCAATCTGGTTTATCTACAAGCTAAACTTAACCCAATGCTAAAATCGTTTGGGAGAGTAAAACTCCTATTTTCCGGAGCCTCGTTTGATGCGTTCATCCGCCCCCCATAATTAAACTCTCCACAATTATCTAAAAATAAAAGAGCCGCCCTCCCTACATCTCAATCAGGGTTCGTAATATCATGTGTCGCCTATTGAAAAGAAAACGGGGTAAAATCTAAACATCATGACCCAAAAAGGTACCACGACCCAAGAGTGGGAAACTTGCCAAATTGAGGCTCGCGTTCTGCCTGGCAGCCGCCTGCACCCCCAACATAACAACGGCCAATCGATGTTTTGGTTCCGCTTTGTGGCAGTCGCCCAGCACGGTGACAAAACCTACATTACCGGCCGGTCAGATCGAGCATCGTTTCCCTTTTCAACGACCGGCGAATCACAAACAACTCCCAAACCAGATGAAAGTCTGCATGGCAATACGCTTGAACCCTTGCTACATCAGCTCAGGCGAGAGGGATGGGAGCCGATTAGCACAAATAAACAGCGCTGGTGGGAGTATCGATTTAAACGTGTTGTCCGGCCGGATGTACCTTTCTGGCGAAGATTGGTATTTCCCGGCCGGTAAAACCAGCCGCTCAAAATAAATCGGCCTGCTAATCGAGAAAATCTAAGCCGAGTAGGATTAAAGCGGCCGGAGCATAGAACGCCATAAATAAGCCTATCGTCAAAGCGATTTTAAAGAAAATCACCTGCCCTACATTTGCCTGTCTTGAGCGATCTGCATTCCAAGTCATAAGCGATTGACACCCAAGAGCAATTAGTAAACATAACCCAGAAATGCCGATAACCCTTACGCGTGGCAAAGGAGGCTTCGCTAAACTAGTGATTGCTTTTTGGAAAGACTCATAATAGGGGAAAAACGGAAGAAATCCATACATGGCGACGAGGACAAAAAGCACAAAGGCCAATATCAAACTTCCCCACACCACTTCATTAACCATACCTACATTAAGGGTAGGTTTATCGTCTCTTCTTCTAAGAAAAAGTGGCCAAACCAATGCTGAAAAAGGAGCTATGATCGTTGCTAAAAGCGATATCCACATTAAAATTTCTTGTTCACTGCGAAAATAGAAAAAAGTGCGCCACAGCTTTCGCTTAGGTAGGCCGTCTTCAACGACCTCCTCCATTAAGGGGCCACCAATAGCGATACCTTGAGCGGTAGCACCAAGCCCGTCTTTGACCCTCATCCGAAAACAGTCTACCGGCTCACCGTCAAATGTAGCCGTACAACCTCGCCATCCAATCCGGCCGGGTGATTTTATAACGAGCGGTTTTCCACTTAGAACCACCTCACAT
>JAHDEN010000101.1:4893-21600 GCA_020628815.1 Chloroflexota bacterium
ACTGCCGTGCATCAAGTCCAACTTATCCCGCTCATCGAGAAAATTCTCTCTAAACACTCGTGTGTCATAGACATCGTCAGTAAGTTGATTCGCAGAAACAACAACCGCCTTAACGGCGTGCGAGCTAGAGTCAGCTATTACAAAAATGAAAATCGTTAATAACAGCGCTGAAATCAGGAATTTAATCGGATTAATGACACGCTGTCGTACAACCAGCTTATCAGAAGCAGTGGTAGACTCTTCTTCAAGGTAATTATTTTCAGTTAGATTATCCATGGAAAAAGCATAACATTCTTATGCATATGGATCAGAACGCTCACCCTACGCAAATCAGCCTAAACCGATACGCATATTTGCATTCCAATGAAAGCTAAAACCTTTATTTTCATCATTGCCCTTGCGGTGATTATTCTTTTCAGTGTGACGGCTGTTCAGATTTTGAGGTTTGCCAATCAAACACAAGAATATTCGGCCGACGCCGCCATTGTGCTAGGTGCGGCCGTTATCGACGGCAAACCATCGGCCGTGTTTGAACAACGCATCGCACACGGCATTCGCTTATACGAGGCAGGGCAAGTCCGCACACTTATTTTTACCGGTGGCATAGGGGATGGAGACACGCTAGCTGAGTCGGAAATCGGCCGAAACGTAGCGCTAGCGGCCGGGGTGCCAGCGGCCGCAATCCTAATCGAGACAGACTCCCGGATTACACAACAAAATCTTTTAGAAGCCTGCAAGCTCATGCAGATCAACAATTTGAAAACCGCTCTCATTGCTAGCGACCCGCTACACATGAAGCGGGCCACAAAAATTGCGCAGGACATCGGCATGGTAGCAACGCCATCCCCCACAACCACAAGTGCCTATCAAACTTGGCGAAGCAAACTCCCTTCCCTCGCATGGGAAACTACATTCTATCTGCTGCATATAACGCAGTGGAAACATCCAAAATGCTAAAGGTGCAAAGCTTCTGAAATGGACTTCTGTGAGCTGGAATTTATCTAAGAACGTCGAATGTACACTTACATAATCCCCACCGGATATGCTTTTTCAAGTAAGGTTTCTGCTACAAAAACTGAGAATTCATATAGATTGGTCCTACTTTTCTGTACACAGAAAAACCATTCTTTTATACTTTCGATGTGACGATGACTTGATATTTGCCTGCAAACTTTTATTGTGCCAATCCTCTTAAAATCAAGTTAAACCACAGATCATGTTAGAAAATCAAAATCAGAATAGTGAGTCGATGCTAAACAGTTCATTATTCGACAACCTTGTTGGGAGCCTTTTTGACGCCGTTCCCGAAGGTGTACTTATCGTTGATAAAAGTGCCAAAATTGTGTACATCAACGAAAGAATGCGAGAACTGTGGAATTTTCCAAAAGAAATGTCAAATGACACGGCTCGACAAATTGCTAGAAAGCTTGTTTTAAATCCTGAAGAATTCAATCAAAAAATAGTTGAAATAAACCAGTCAGATCAAATTATTTGGGACGAGCACTTGCAATTAAAAGACGGCCGCATGTATAGCCGCAGCACAAAACCATTAATGATCAATGGGGAAAAAGAAGGTCGGCTGTGGACCTACCAAGACATAAGCAACCAATTTCACTCTCACAAACTTTTAGAGAATTTAATTGATCGGGCTCCAATCGGCATCGCCCTAGCCAATGAAAAAGGTGTTTTTGTCAAAATCAATCAGGCTTGGGCAGACACAATCGGCTTTGATCAATCTGACCTTGTTAACACAACTTTCAAAGATCATACTCATCCTGATGACGTTGCCCATTGCAAAGAGATTATGGGGAAAATCAGCTCGGGTGAGTTGGAAAACATCAGCTTTGAAAAACGCTATATTCATAAAGATGGATCAACCGTCAACTCGTTGATTCACGTAGCCAGCTTACCGAAACACGGTGATCAAGACATACGTTACATTGTCCAAGTTGTTGATTTAACCCAGCTCAAAAATGCGGAACAGGCCTTGTTTCAATCACACAAACTAGAGAGCATTGGTGTGCTTGCAGGGGGAATCGCCCACGATTTCAACAATTTGTTAGTCGCCATGACAACGCAGGCAGATGTTGCTTTACGCAAAAATTTAATGGGGCAGAATCCGCAAACAAATATTGAAAAAATCAAGCTAGCAGCTAAAAACGCCTCTTACTTAACTGAGCAGCTATTGGCTTATTCCGGCCGCAGGAAATTTAAGGTCGAGGAGATCGACCTTAATCTACAGGTTGAAAAGAACAACGGTATTTTCAATCTAGCCATTCCGAAAAACATCTCTCTCACCCAAAAACTTGAAGCTCGCCTGCCAAAAATATCTGCTGAAAAAGGTCAAATTCAGCAGATATTACTTAATCTTGTGATTAACGCGGCTGAGTCGATCGAAGGCAAAGGTGGGAAAATTGATGTCTCGACAAAGCAAGTATCTTTTTCAGCAGATGAAATTATATCGGCAAAAGACTATATTCTGGCCCCTGTGGTGATTGGCCCACACGTCCTTGTCTCAGTTTCAGATACCGGTGTGGGCATGGACGAGGAAACGATCGAACGGATTTTTGACCCATTCTTTACCACAAAGTTTACCGGCCGTGGGCTAGGTTTGGCGGCCGTACTCGGTATCATACGCGGTCATAAAGGTGCTATTCGCGTCATAAGCCAGCCGGATGAAGGGACGATATTCGAGCTCTATTTCCCATCAATCGAAGGCGATCCTGACCAATTCGATGAAAACATACCCTCGCTAGAACATTCTGATCCTGCGTTTGTGAACAGTAGGAATGAGCTAGGCGTTTTATTAATCGACGATGACGAAAATGTTCGCGACGCCCTAATTGATCTGTTTGAATGCGAAAATATCAGGCTAATTTGTGCGGCAGATGGTGCTGAAGGGGTTGAAAAACTGGCCGCAAATAAAGAAAAAATTGGGCTCACGCTGCTTGACCTTTCTATGCCAGGTTTATCAAGCCCGGAAACGTTTGAAGAACTCAAGAAAGTTAACCCAAAACTGCCGGTCATGCTTTGCTCTGGCTACAGCGAAGCTGACATTAGCGAATCTTTTAGCGGCGAAGAAATTGAAGGGTTCCTTCCTAAGCCATTTGATGCAGATCAACTGATTAATTTGGTGAATGCCTATACCCAATTGGATAGAAAATAATCTCCGAACCCTTCGGATTTTAACGTGTCGCCATGCATTTCGAGAGGGTATAAAAGTAGGAGTCTTTTGATCAAGACTGTGATTTTCAATTCGATGTACCACGCTGCAGGCATAACAATCTCATGCATTCAGGCCTCGATGATTCCCTACGCAAATTAGCCTCAATTTCTACGTACCCTTATTTTGTACCGCTATCTAATCTTCAGAAGAAACCTTTTATGAGGTCATGGGACCTTTTAAATAGAAATTTTTCTATAATTTCATGTTCAACTGTTAAGACTTTGATACCCTAAACGCAAGATACCTAATATCTTTTTGGTAAGCCTAGTAACAATATCAAGACCAACGAAAAGTTACCGGGCAAATAAAACAATCACAACCTTGGTGGAACTGCTAAGGGAACTCTACAAAACAGAAGTATCCGTAATTGAATAAAAAGCTACAGATTTGGTTCACCATACCAGCTGGGCAAGGCTGAATAATTTTTTATGGAAAGTACTTATACTACCAGGGTAAATAATTGGTCCTGTTTTTCTCAAACAACAACGGCCACCATTGTCATCATTGCAATTCTCGACTTGCTGTATCTGATTTTCCAGCAGCTATCACTTAGGCTAGACACCTTTGCAGTCAATTCCTCAAGCTGGAAGATCATGTCTGCAAGTGCGACATCCTCCCCCCAAGATATTTTCTCACTCATCCAAGTTGTCCTGTTTTTTGGCATGTTCCCTGCCATGTATTTGATTAGGCATCAAATCAGACATGCGAATGGGATCTCTGTACCTGCATTTGGCTTATTTGGCGGAAACGTCTCCCCAGTTTCAATCTTTTTGGGTTCAATCGCAGGCATCTTAATTTTCTTGTGTGTGCGCTTTACGATCTACTCGATGCTCCTAAGCTAAAGTTTGGGGGAGCCTACACAAGTGACCCAAAAGCGCCTCGCATTCAAGAAACCGAATACGAAAAAAGTTCGCGACACATGACCACAATTCCCCAAACGGCGATAAAAGCCAAAAACCAGAGCATAGTTCCAAAGGTCCACGCGCCAAATCCACCCATAAAATCAAACAAAAAGTCTAAATAACTACAAGGCACCAGCCGCTTATAAGTGCAGGTCCCTTGAAAGACGATCAATGAGGAGAGAACGGTTAGGAGAAGTGGCCCGCCTGCCAGTGCCAAGATTATTAGTCCGAGTTTACTTTGTTTTAAAGGGAGCTGTTCATAGAAAAACCCTGCGTAAAAGCTTATATCCAATAGCATTAGACACAATACAAGAAATGCCCACCACCATTGTTGAATATCGGCAACAGTTACGGGTGGAATGGTTGAATTAAATAGCCTACGAAAATAAATTTGATAAAGAGTAACACCGATCAAAAACAGTCCCATCCCATAAGTCAGTTTCAAAGGTAGCTTCATTTATTTCACCTCACTAAACATTTTTTCAACATACTATGCCCGGTTCTTGGTTTAGTTTTTAGAAGTGAGGCTCCTGTTCTTCGGAGCCAAGCTTAAAGTTGCCATAGGTTGTCTCACATAGCTTTTGCAGTAGACTCAACCCATTGAAAATCAGACGACTTTCAGTCAAGCTATTTTTGCTTTAAGAAAAGCCTGTTGTTAAACAGATTTTTGGGATTAAATTTAATTATGATCACTTTTTCAACTTCATCATGGACCCTACATGGCAAGCTGGGGCAAGTTCGCTATGAACATAATTTAGCCGGTGAAAGCTGGCTAGAGGCGGGGGACCCGGCCGCAGGCATGCCGCTAACTGACCTACCCGCTTTTGTAGCCAAAGATAACATTCCCAAAATCGAACTGTGTCATTTTCACTTCCCATCTATCAAACCGGATTATCTGGCACAGTTAAGACAGGCGATTCAAGCGGCCGGACTGACACTTGAAAACCTGCTGATTGATCGCGGGAATCTGTCTGACCCCAACGACAATACTTGGCAAGCAGAGCTTGATCTGTGCAAGATGTGGCTACGCATCGCGGCCGAGCTGGGAGCCAACGGCTGTCGGATCGACTGCGGGACAGAACCACCCAGCCCAGCCAGCAAAGCACGCGCGGCCGATGCGCTGCAACAGCTCAGCGACTATGCAACAACGCTAGGGCTAAAACTAACCACAGAAAATTTCAGGCAAACCAGCCTGCAGCCAGAGGATCTTCTTGAAATCATAACCATGGCAGATCGGCCGCTAAACCTGTGCTTAGACTTTGGCAACGCCATAAAATCGGGTGACAAATATGGGACACTGCAAAAGCTACTCCCCCACAGCACGTCGCTCCACTGCAAAGGGCAATATTCAAACGGAGAGCTAGACCGTACCGAATTTGCTCACAGCATCAGACTCGTCACAGATGCCGATTTTTCCGGCTTTGTTTCGCTTATTTTTGACGGCACTGAAAATGAGTGGGCAAAAACGCTCGAGCTTAAGCAAGCATTCACAGACAACCTAAACTAATTTAGAAAAGGAAAAAACTATGACAAACAGCTCTCCCTTGCGCTGGGGCATTCTGGCCCCCGGAGGAATCTCGACACAATTTGCGACCGGGCTGCAATCGGCCGCCAATGGCACACTTGTCGCCGTGGGGTCACGCAACAAAGAGCGGGCCACCGCCTTTGCACAAAAGTTTGGCGCCACCAATGTCCACGACAGCTACGAAGGATTAGCCAACGATCCTGACGTTGACGCCATCTACATCGGTTCCCCGCACACCTATCACAAAGAACATGCCATCCTTTGTATGCGGGCGGGCAAACATGTGTTGTGTGAAAAACCATTTGCGATCAATGCCAGCGAGGCGGCCGAGATGATCGCCGTCGCTCAAGAGACCGGTATGTTTTTGATGGAGGCGATGTGGACCCGCTACCTACCGGTCCATGAAAAAATTCGGGAACTAATTGCGGCCGGTGTGATTGGCGACGTACGCAAGCTATTTGCTGACTTTGGTTTTAGGATGGGAACCGTCCAGCCCGACCATCGTCTGTTTAACCGTGATTTGGGCGGGGGCGCCCTGCTGGATGTCGGTATTTACCCGCTCTCGCTGGCTTCAAGCCTGTTTGGCACCCCCACCAGAATCTCGTCGATGGCGAATTTAGGCTCAACGGGCGTAGATGAAGAGACCGCTTTTATTCTGGGCTACGAAAACGGTGAGATGGCGCTGTGTTCGTCAGACATTCAGCTGCAAACCCCGTGGGAGGCCCAAATTACGGGGACGGCCGGGTCAATTAAAATTCACACACCTTGGTTTTTCCCCAGCCAATTTACGCTAAAGATCGACAACACAGAGACAATTTACACCCTTGATTATAAAGGGAATGGGTACACCCATGAAGCAGAAGAAGTTGCTCGCTGTATCGCTGAAGGCAAAACTGAATCGGCCGTTATGCCACTGACCGAATCGCTAACCATTATGCAAACGATGGATCAACTGCGTGCCCAATGGGGGCTTAAATATCCGATGGAATAAGGGCCATCAGCTAAACATGAACTACGGAAAACTAAACGGGATTGATAAACCGATCTCCCGCCTGGTGCAGGGGACGGTGATGTTGGGCAGCTACAGCCAAGACGAAACCAACAAATTATTGGATGCGGTTTTAGCGGCCGGAATCAACACCTTTGACACCGCCCACGTTTACGGCAGCGGATCGTGTGAAACGCTATTTGGGCAGTGGGTCGCCTCACGCGGGGTTCGGGATGAGATTGTGATCTTGGGCAAAGGCGCACATCCTTATGATGGCAAAAATCGTGTCACACCGGCAGACATTGCGGCCGACATTTCTGACTCATTAGAGCGGATGCAGATCGACACAATTGATCTATACGTCTTGCATCGAGACGATGAAGCCTTGCCCGTTGGCCCGATGATGGACGCGCTGAATAAACATGTTGCAGCGGGAACAATCAAAGCGATTGGCGGTTCAAATTGGACCACCGCGCGTTTGGCGCAGGCCAACGCATATGCGGCCGAGAATGATCTAGTCCCCATGCAAGTGAGTAGCCCAAACTTTAGCTTGGCAGAGCAAGCCAAGCCGCCGTGGGACGGCTGTATCACCATCAGCGGGCCACAATACGCGGCCGACCGAGACTGGTACGCAGACCAAAAGATGCCGTTGTTTACATGGTCAAGTTTGGCCGGTGGCTTCTTCTCCGGCCGGTTTACCCCTGACAATCTTGACAGCTTCGACAACTATTTCGACAAGCTGTGTACCGAGGTCTATTGCTTTGGAGACAACTGGGGCCGATTGGACCGAGTGAGAAAATTAGCACAAGAAAAAGGTGCATCCCTCGCCCAAATCGCCATCGCATACGTCCTCAATCAGCCCACCCTAGACACCTACGCGCTTATCGCAGCGTGGAAGCCGGAAGAAGCGGCCGACGCGGCCAAAGCGGCCGATATCAGCTTAACGGCCGCAGAAATTATGTGGCTTGAATCTGGCTAATCGACCGGACTCAAAAAAAACTTTTTGGGAGGAAAAATGACAAACAAGATATTTGGTGCCATTTTTATTTCGCTGTTGATAACAATCGCATTGGCCGCATCCCCCACCACAACCTACGCCTGTTCACCAGTCCCTGGCCAACCTCCATATATGATCAAAGATCATGTGGCGAATTCTGATTTTATTTTGTTGGGAAAAGTTATCAACACCACCCCTTTCCCACCCGGAGATGCGCATTTTGAGATCTATTCGGTTGAAGTAGACGTGTCTACATTTTACAAAGGAGAAGGGAACAGCACCGTCACAATTCAATCGTTTGGCTCAGGCGCAGCCTGCTTGCAAAATATAAAAGTGGGTGAAAATCTCATCTTTTTTGCAAATGCAGATAACTTTTATGGTGAGATTGATTTTCAAGCGGTTTACGAACGTGTTCATCTAGCGGCTATAGAACCTACCCAAGAAAATATTCAAAAAGTTTTAGAAGGTCTTGAACACTCAGATCCACAGGCCAACGATCATATTTTATGGTCGGCCGATATGGAAGAAGGCACTCTGTACGACTGGTTTTACGATGATCAGTCGCAGTCTGGGGGCGGGGTGTTTAACACCGGCGGGGATGAAGTGATCGCCCAAGCCAGTGATGTCGTAGCCCACTCCGGCACCTATTCGGCCGAGGCGACCATCACCAACGCGTTCCAGGCGCAGAACGGCAACCGAGCCGTACGCCTCATGCGCTGGACCGACAAACCGTGGGCCGACGGCGGCGACTATTTTCCGGCCGATGCTTACTATTCCACCTGGATGTACATTCCCACCACCTACAACGTCAACAAATATGACCCGTGGGATCCCGGTGATGGAGGCTGGTGGAACGTGTTCCAGTTCAAGTCAGATGACAGCAACGGAGACAGTCAGCCGATGTGGGTCCTAAATATCGATCACAATGACGAAACACGAGCCATGTCTTTCTACCTGTACAGCGACTACAACACACCCGCATCCCACTCACAAATTAGCCCGATACAAATCCCTGTCGGCCGCTGGTTTCATATCGAAGCCCGTTACGTTCAAAGTTCAGCCAACAGCGGTAGCATCACATTTTGGCAAGATGGCAGCCGCATTTTGCACGTTGATAATGTGGTCACCATCCTAGATGGCAATGCGGTTTGGGGCATTGGCAACTACACGGATCACATCGTGGGCGGCGAAGTTGATGGCATCGCCACAGTCTATTTTGATGATGCGATTGTCAGCACCCAACCAACTCAACTTCAATTTTTCTCTAATTCAATCTATTTGCCTATCGGCTTTATCCCATCACAATAAGCAAAAAAAATGGCCCCCACAATGGGAGCCATTTAAAAATCACCTATCAGAGCGTCATTCCTGCACGGGTATGACAGCATTATAAGAAGTACGGCTGCTTAATGTTCCAAAGTATTTAACCAGATGCGGCCAAAAATTCCGCATCCTTCTCTTTGGCCAGCTTGATGCCCGCCTCCACATCAACTTTGGTCAGCAAGAACATCCCGATCCCAAAGAAGAAGATCAGAGACAAAACACCCGGCCGGCTGCTGTCAAACAGCGCCACCGACACCACAAACACCAGCGGAGCCAAGAACGACGCAAACTTCGACATGATGCTAAAGAATCCGAAGAATTCGCCCGACCGTGAGGTGGGTGAAAGCGACGCATACATGCTTCGGCTCAACGCCTGCGAGCCACCTTGCACCACAGAAACCATCCAAGCCAAGAACCAGAACTCAATCACCGCGTTTAAGAAGAATCCCCAAACCGCGATTACAGCGTAGGCGATCAGGGCTAAGAAAATCGCTTCTTTGGTGTTGATACGGCTTACCAGCCCTTCAAACATGCTGTACGTACCAAAGGCGAACAGGGCAGCAACCGCCTGCGTTGCGGCCAAAATCCCTAAAATGAGCCCAAGGTTGCTAGACCGTAGCGGGGCCAAAACTTCTAAATTACCGACAGACATCACGCTACCGCTGCTGGCTTCATTGCTCCGGCCGGTGTTGATGAGAGACAAAATATGCTCCCCTTCTGTTTCAGCCTGATACGTTTTGCGCACGTCATACCGCACCGTCTCGCTGTACCCATCGATTTCAACCGGCACCATCACGCCGTCAACATCTTCCATCAGCGGCACACCGTCAATCTCAACCGCCCAAATACCGTGGTCTGGGCCGATGCTGTGGCTCAACGCAACCGGCTGTCCGTTGAATGGAATATCAACCCGGCCGCTAGAATCGCTGGTTACCGCATAATCAACATTAAATTGAGACTCGTCACAGCCGAAGGCGTACCAAGAGCACCCTTCACCGCGCAAGTCGCCGCTGATCACATCGGTTGACCATGCCCCTTCTTGAGTTCCTTCGGCCGCAACTGAATGCACCCCTTGTCCCAAATGGGTGGCGGTTGCCACAAAATCGGCCGGTGGTCGGCCGCTGATACTATTAGGCAAGAACAGCTTGCCCCCAATACCCACCAACGGCAACGCGATTATATTGAAGATCACAAAAGCCAAGAACCAAGAACGCCACTTGTGTCCGTCTGACGGCAAATTCCCAAAAATCATCGTGTACGGGATACCGGCAAACTGGACCAATAAAATCGCCAAAATTAATTGGGTAGATGGGAAGCCAAGCTCCCGGCCGTAGATGGCCGCCACACCGATAATGATGTTAATCCCGTCGTTGTAGATCAAAAACGCAACCAAAAAAGTAAACAAATCTTTGAAGCTACGGATCTCTCGAATCGTAGCAAACATGCGGGTAAACCCAACTTTCATCAGTGATTCGTCAGGACCCAGCTCTTCCGATGCAGAAGGAGGTTCCGGCACATTGCGGAACAGGGGCAAAGCGAAGATCAACCACCATATCGCCACACTCAAAAACGAAAGACGCACCCCCAGCGTACCCGGCAACAGCTGGATCATGGCGATGTTGGCGATTAGCAACATGCCAGAGCCTAAATAGCCGAACACATATCCTGTGGTCGAAACCTTATCCTGATCTTCTTCACGGGCCACATGGGGCAATAGCGCATCATAAAACACGTTTGCAGAACCAAATCCAACCCGGCCGATGATGAAAAACAGACTCGCCATCAGCCAGTCGCCCGACTGCACAAAGTAGAGCAAGGCTGACCCGATCACACCTAAACCGGTAAAAGCGGCCAAGAACTTTTTCTTGCCCCGCAAAATATCAGAAACCGCTCCCAAAATGGGAGAGAGCAGCGCCACAATCAAAACAGAAACACTAAGCGTCAGGCTCCAATATTGGGTCGCTGTCGCTTGGCTGGGCAGATTGGCCCCCGCCACATCGCTGTAGTAAATGGGCAACACGGCCGTGACAATGGTCAAAATAAAGGCTGAGTTTGCCCAGTCATACATGGCCCAGCTGCGTTTACGTCGGTTGTAATCTTTTTCAGGCAGGTTATCGAGTGTCGTCATTTTTAACTCCGGTTTGGATAAGAGAATAGAGATGAGAGAACAGAGGGGGTCAGCCACCAACTTCTCTGGTCTCTGCCTCTTTTCTCTACCTTCCCTGATTATTTCATATCACAGGCTTTCGTCAAAGTTTAGCGGCATATTAAAATAAGATAGGGAGTCGAACTCCGAGAATTTGTAGGAGTGCAAACCTGTTGGGGCTACGACATTCACATTGGACCGACTATTTCATGGCAAAATTTTCTGTGAATGTCTCGCCCCGCAATGGAAATATTTTCGCACCGGGGCGAGACATTCGCAGAGAGTTACATACAATCCACAGTTTGCCATGCGAATGTCATAGCCCCTACCATCCCCTACCCATCAATTAACTGATTGCTAACCTGGCTCTTAATCGGCTCAAACGTATGTCTGTGGATTTCGCACGGCCCCTCGCTCCCGATTGTGTCTCGATGAAACTGAGTCCCGTACCCTTTGTGCCCCTCAAATTTATAAGCGGGATAACTTTTTGCCGCTTCGACCATCATCCGATCCCGGGTTACTTTGGCTATGATCGATGCGGCCGCAATGCTCAAACTAATCCCGTCTCCCCGCACAATCGATTGCTGGCGTGTGGCAATCGTTGCCAACCGGACCCGGCCGTCGATGAGCAGATAATCGGCCTTTGGCTCCAACTGCTTTAACGATTCCCGCATCGCCAAACGGGTGGCGGACAAAATCCCGATTTCGTCAATCACGGCGGCCGGTGTGGCGTACACCCCCCAGCACAGCGCATGTTCAAGGATGAGGTCGTAAAAACGCTCCCGCTTTTCGGCCGACAATTGTTTTGAATCGTTGACCTCAGCCAGCGCGGCCAACCGATCTTCGTTTTGCAACGGCAAAATCACGGCCGCGGCCGTCACCGGACCCGCCAATGCCCCTCGCCCCGCCTCATCCAATCCCGCAATAAGGGTAGTGTTTTCAATTTTGATTAGGTTGGTTTCTAGAGAAAGATCAGCCATGTCGATTGACGATTAACTCGATTGACGATTTACGATTCAAGTAGCTCCGATCGTAAATCCAAAATCGTCATTACCCCAAGGGCACCTAGTCGTAAATCCCCTCACGCCCTTTACGGCGGATTTCAAACACCTGGGCAAACATTTCGTAGGATGATTGGAGCGGATTAATGCGGCTGTTGGGTTGATAATGCCACTCAATAGGCACTTCTAAAATATCGTAGTTCAGCTTTTGGGCGATAAAAAGCACCTCAACATCAAAGGCCCAACCGTCAATCGTTTGCTTTGAGAATACTCGCTGGGCCGCCTCACGGGTAAAGCATTTAAACCCCGCCTGTGTATCATGGAAACCAGGAACCGCAAACCAACGCACAATCAGGTTAAACACACGCCCCATAATGTGTCTATATTCCGGCTCGTCGTAGCGAATCGCCCCCGGTGCTTCGCGGCTCCCAATCGCCACGTCGTAATCGCCCGACTGTGGCGGCAAAAATTTACCCACCTGATCAATCGGCATCGATAGATCCGCATCTGCAATAAAAAGATAGTCCCCTAACCCTGCCAGCATGCCGGTTTTAACGGCCGCCCCTTTCCCCTGCTGGGCTTCATCCATGACTTTAATACAGTCATAATCGGCCGCAAATTTTTCGGCGATGGCGCGTGTGTCGTCGCTAGAATTATTGTTCACCACAATCACTTCAACCCCAAAATCTTGGTTGTTAACATAGTGAATAATCTGCGGTAGCGTTGCTGGGAGTCGTTTCCCCTCGTTGTAAGCTGGGACCACAATGGTCAGTAGCGGATTGGTTGTTTCCTCATTCTGTGACATAAGAAGTGAGGATATTAGCCCCCGCGTTCCTCTTCGTCAATAGGTGTGAAGAGCTTCATAAGTGAATCGTCTGACAAGCGTCGGCCGGACATGATTTTGCGCCTCGAGGGGAGCATGCGAAAGAAGCCAACTAATCCCGCCAACTGCCCACGCAAGCTGGCCCGCGCCGCCTCACCTCGCCAGTGTACCAATGCTTCGCGTGTGAGTTTTAGCTGTTGTTGGATAATGATGCGCCGATTTTTACGTAAAAGCGCGGCCGGATAGTTCTTCCAAATCAGATACAGCTGGTTCCGCTTATCGTAAAAGCTGGCAACCGCGCTGCTCGATGCTTTGACCTTGTGATAGATCACCGCATCCGGGACATACAGCACCCGCCATCCGGCCAGATTTAAGCGCCAGCCTAAATCAACGTCTTCACACGAAAAGTAGAAGCTGTCGTCTAAAAAGCCAACCTGTTCCAACGCTGATCTCCGATAAGCTACGGCCGCCCCACAGCCGCTAATAATAAATTCTTCTTCATCAAACTGACCTGTGTCTGTCTGCCACACCCCACGATTGGCCGGAGAACCATCGACCCGGACCAGATCACCGGCCGTGTGCAGTTTGTCCCGCTCATCAAACAGTAAAATTTTACCGATGGTGCTCCCCACGTCGTCATACTTTTCAAACCCGGCCAGCAGGTTTTCAAGCCAAGATGGGGTCACCTCAGTGTCATTGTTCAGCAACACCACAAACTCCCCGGCCGAGGCTTCGTATCCCTTGATACACGCCCCGGTAAACCCCAGATTCGCCCCGTTTTCGATCAGCATCACTTCTGGAAAGTTTTGCCGCACATGCGCCTGCGACCCATCTTCTGAGCCGTTATCGACCATGATCGTTTCAAAATCTTGCTCCGTTTGCTGGCGCAGAGAAGCAAAACAAACGTCGAGATGGTGTTTGCCGTTCCAATTGGGAATGATGATCGAGGCTTTGGGCGTATTCATTCATTGCCCATTATCCGTTGCCCATTGTGTATTGCCCATTTTCATTTTTAAATTTTAATGGGCAATACACAATAGATAATCAACAATGAACAATGAGTAAGCTCAAATAATTCGTGCTGGGTTTTCAAAGATCGGCTTATTTTCCAATATCCGGCCGCAGCTAAAAGCAGATAGATCAATCACCATATCGCTGTTGCCCAAAATCACATCAGCCATGTACCGGCCGACCGCGTGCCCCTGCTGAAAACCGTGTCCAGAGAAACCACCGGCCATGTAATGCCCTTTAATTTCCGGCCACTCGCCCAACAGCGCATTGCCGTCAAAGTCATTGACCGCATACAAACCGCCCCAACCGTTCAACACCTTCAAACGGTCAAACGTGGGAGCATAGTGGATGATGCTTTCCCAATATTCTTCTTCAAACTTAGATTTGTTCCAACTAAAATCGGTCGTTGTTTCAGGATCGTTTGAACTAGCGCCACCAATCACAAAATGGTTGCCCCCTTCGTGATGCAGATAATGGCGACTGGGCAACACAACAAAGGTTAATACCTCGTCAAACGTGGCATCTGTTGCGACAGAATAAACCTCACGTTTGATCGAGCGGATGGGGAGATCAATTCCGGCCGTGGCCGCGAGCGGCGTCATCCAAGCACCCGTTGTATTCAGCACTTTAGAGCTGTGTAACACGTCTCCGGTAGCCAGCTTCACACCCGTCATCTGACCATCAGCTTTTAGCAGCTCGGTCACTTCAGCTTCTAAAAATTCAACGCCCAAATGCTCCGCTTTCCGTTTGTATCCTTGTAGCGTGTCGTTGGGCGACATCGTCCCATCTTTAGGGCCAATCGTCGCAGCCAAACAAACATCACCGTTTATAAGTGGATGGTATTTACCGAAATCTTCTGGCTCAATCCATTCAACCTCAGCACCATGTTCCCGCTGGATTTTGAACCCTTGTTTGGCATAGCCCAAACTGGTTTCATCATCGATCACAAACATGTTCCCCTGTTGGCGAAAGTTGAGCTGAACGTTTGGCTGGCCAGGGACCGCCATATCTTCTTCAAACGTTTTAAGTGCCTCTAATGCATACAGCGAAATGTTGATATTTTCTGGCAGGTTGAACTGCACACGGGTATTCCCATCTGAAATAGCGGTTGAGGAGTATTGATAAGAAGCGTCTTTCTCGATCATAATCACTTTAAGATTAGGATCGTCGTGTATAAGGTTGTATGCGGTGGCTGCACCCATGATGCCGCCGCCCACAATAATTACGTCGTAATTTTTCATGATCTAATTAATTTTTGGGAAATCGCTCGGAGGGCGAATGTCAACAGTGGCTGACCGCTGTTGAGATAACATACCGCCGTCCACAACAACACTTGTACCGGTCACGTAAGCCGCATCGTCTGATGCCAAGAAAACGGCCCCACCGGTCATATCGTCTGGCTCACCCACACGGCCGAGCGGGATATTTACACCGCGCAATTTGCGCCCTTCTTCATCAATACCGGTTGTGTCAATTGAGCCAGGCACCAAAATATTGACCCGAATTCCGTAGGGGCCAAGGTCAAGAGCTAACGCACGGCTCATCGCCTCGATCCCACCTTTGGTTGCGTCGTATGCTACAAA
Organism: Chloroflexota bacterium; assembly: GCA_020628815.1. Classification (GTDB taxonomy): domain Bacteria; phylum Chloroflexota; class Anaerolineae; order Promineifilales; family Promineifilaceae; genus WTJY01. Next base: position 20,419 of record JAHDEN010000101.1, read on the forward strand.
CGCACGGTGCGCCTTGGTTGCGCCACCCGATGACATATTGATGATCGATCCGCTGCCTTGTTTGGCCATGATGTGCGCGGCCGCTTTGCAGCACAAAAACGAGCCTGTCAGATTCACCCCGATAATCATGTCCCACCAAGCTTTATCAGCTTCCAAAAAGTGCTTCATCGGTGAGATAAGCCCGGCGTTATTGACCAACACATCAACCCGGCCGTACTCGGCCATCGTTTTGTCAAACAACTCAGTCACAGACTCTTCTTTCGAGATATCTGAATGCACAGCCATCGCTGTGCCACCGGCCGCATTGATTGCTTTTGCTACCCGCTCAACACCATCACCATTGATGTCGGTTGCTACAACTTTTGCCCCTTCACGGGCATAACGCAACGCAATCGCTTCACCGATCCCTTTAGCGGCACCGGTTACAACTGCTACTTTTCCTTCTAGCATCTTACTCATTATTTAATTCTCCATTCTGCAAAAATGTTTGTAGTTTTCCTGATCCGTGCTCCAAATGCCGGTTCAAGATAGCGCAGGCTTTCTCTAAATCTTTGGCTTTACACGCGTCCAGCAATTGGCGGTGTTCAGCATCACTTTCCGATCTAAAACTTATTCCGTACGATTTATAAATCGCAAAATAACGGGCCAAATTGTCATGCAACAATTTCACCGTCCGCTTCATGCGCTCATGGGGTGACCCTTGGTACAGCGTGGTATGAAACTCATGATCCAGCATGTGCCACTGCTCTTGGGTAATGTCATCAAGCGATTGGATCGTGTGCAAAATCGAGTCTGCACGGGCCAAATCCATTGGGGTTAGATTCGGGAGTGAGTGGCGCAATACCAACGGCTCAAGCCCGATCCGCATCAGGTAAATTTCTTCCGCCTCGGCCGCAGAAAGGCCGTTGACCGTGGCCCCTTTTCCGGCCGTCAGCGTGATAAACCCGTCCGACTCCAGCATCGTTAATGCTTCACGAACCGGAATTTTGCTGACCCCAAACTGCTCGCCAATGGCCGCTTGTTTAAGCTGCGCACCCTCGCGCAATTCACCATTGGCGATTGCTCGACGCAGTTCGTCGTAAATGTTTGAAACTGTACTCTGTCCTCGTTTTGTCTTTTGCATATGTCGCTTAGCTTATATGTGGAGCTTCGGTCCACTTAATACGGCACAATCAAGTCATC
>JAHDEN010000102.1 GCA_020628815.1 Chloroflexota bacterium
AATCAACCCACGGCAACGGCAATTTGCGCCTGATCGGGCCGGACAGCGATGATTTGCTCGGCCGGTTGTGCGGGCTGGATTTGCGGGATTCGGTGTTTCCGAATGGAACAGCGAAAATTTCGAGCGTGGCTAAAACACGGGTGACGATTGTGCGGGATGATGTGAATGGCACATTGTCGTATGCGTTGATTGGGTCACGGTCGTTGGCGGCGTATTTGTGGGAAACGATTTTGGAGGCTGGGGCTGATTTGAATGTCCGGCCGATGGGATCGGCCGCGTTTGGGCAGATGGGCTGATGAACTTGCTGACCTAAGTTGGCGTTTGTCTATCCGTCAACCAAAAATAAACCAAGCCTAAAATATTTATTGTCAACAAAAATATTATAATTGGTGACAGACTAGAAGTTCTTATTAGTTCTTCTACGATTGCAGCAAGTAATATCAACCAGAATACGATATAGAATAGCTGGCCAACCTTGCTTGAGCTTATACGTTTCATTCTGATATGATAGCATACCTCATTGCGGTGAGTTTATGGGAAACGGTTTTGGAGGCTGAGGCTGATTTAAATGTCCGGCCGATGGGTTCGGCCGCGTTTGGGCAGATGGGTTAATACGACTTGTTGAACCGACGGTCGCGTTTGGGCGGTTATAAGAAAAATGTTTCGACCTGTCAGATATATGCTAGACGTAGGAACAACGTGGCTAAAGGGTTACGGTGTCCTCTTTTTCCTTCTGTTAGGCCCATTGTTTTTATATGGTGGGATCTCAGAAATGATCCCACTCTTTTGGAATAATGATTCGATCTCAGTTGAGACGATAGACAAAATTCGCACAATCTCGTTTGTGTCAATTGGCATAATCTTGACGCTCACCCTTACTCCCAAAATGGCTGCAAAATTAAGAAACTTTTTTCAGTCTTATCCAAAAATAAATGATTATTAGATCGGCTCGTTATTATGGGAAACGATTTTGGAGGCTGAGGCTGATTTGAATGTCCGGCCGATGGGCTAACAGAACGCAGTTCTAAATAACAAAAGGGGCAAGTTGACGTTATAGTTTCAACTTGCCCCTTTTTTATTTCTCTAGAACACACTCCCTCGCAACACAAATGATTAAATTTAAAATCAGCCCCCCACTCACAAACACACAACTGAACGACTTGTTCTCGTCGGCCTGGCCCAGTCACACTGAACGAGATTTCGAGCCGATCCTATCCAGAAGTTTGGCCCACATCGCCGCATTTGATGGGGAAAAGTTGGTTGGCTTCGTCAACATCGCATGGGACGGTGGCGTACACGGCTTTATCTTGGACACTACGGTGCACGGTGATTACCAGCGTCAAGGGATTGGGATCATGCTGCTGGAAGCTGCGGCCGAGGTCGCAAAAGAACATCAACTAGAATGGCTCCATGTCGATTTTGAACCAGAGCATGAATCGTTTTATCGCAAAGCAGGTTTTGAGCCAACTGGCGCGGGTCTATTAAGACTTTAAGACGCGCCAGCGGCACACTATCTATTCTAAACCTGTTTCAAGCACCAGTGCGCTACCCGCACTCACACTTTCACCCTGCACACTAAATGATGGCCCGGTGCGGCGATACAGCTCACCCGGCCGACGTTGGGTATAAATCCGGTCATCAACCATCGTCACTTCACGCGCTAACCCTAGAGCCAGCTTGCTCCCATCAGGAGAAAGGCTAACGGTGCGTACCGAACGGCCGAAGGTCCATTCCTGCACAATCTCGGCCGCTTCTATATCCCAGAGCGTCACTAAGCCGTTATCTTCCGAAATAGCGACCAGTTTCCCAGAGCCGTCTACGCTCATATCTGTCGGGTTGCCAACGGCCGGTAAAACCTGGAGCAGTTCCCCCGTCGCCACATCCCACACCCGGGTCTGATCATCGTCATCACCCACCGAGATCAAGCGTTGATTATCGCCGCTAAACTGCATGATCCGCACATCTCCATCATGCCCACCAATTTGGACCTCGTTGGCTAAATCAGATACTTGATGCAGGTAAATACGCCCTCCAGCTTCTGCCAGAGCGATTGTTTGACTATCGGGAGAAACGACTATGCCGTTGATTCTATTTTCAGTCGGAAAGTGAGTCACAAACTGCCCGTTCATAAAATAGATGTCAAAGCCATCTTCTACACCGGTCATGGCGATCATTTCTCTGTCGGCCACAAACGCAATACAGTCCGGCCGCAAAAAATCACAACGCCCCTCAAAAGGAAACTCCGAAAAATCTTCCCCGTCAATCGTATGGATGGTTAGATTGTCTTTGTTTTTATAGGCGAAGTATTGGCTATCTTGCGAAAACACAAGATCAGCAACCGCATCTGAGCTGTCCGTAAAGTTTGAAATGCGATCTCCATTTTCAGCATCCACAATCACTTCATCATTCCCGATAATAGCCAGCGTAGAGCCATCTGGGGAAAAACGAACACGTCGCACGCTTGAATCCCCAATCGAGACGCTGTACAAACAAGTTTCGATCCCCCAGCAGGTGCTGGTTGCGGTAAGCATCGGCCCCAACCAGTAGCGAAAAACGCCAAAGAGGATAAATCCAACAATTAAAATTCCAAAAAACATGCCGCATGAGCGCAGCCCATATTTTACAACCGAGACTCCATTTCCTTTATTTTCAGCCATCTTAACTCCTTAAATCACTTTCAATACAGCTATTCTAAAGCGCCAGTCGCAGAAGGATGCATTTAAATCGAAGCAAAATGTCTCACCTGTTTGGTTGGTGGTATGATTCGAATCAACTTTTAGCAGGAGAATGTTCAAATATGTTAGATGGAAAAATTGTGGTTGTAACCGGTGGGAATCAGGGATTGGGGGAAGCCATCGCCCAAAAATTTGCAGACGCCAAAGCAACTGTGTGGCTGGTGGCCCGCAATGCGGAAAAGTTAGAGGCGGCCGCCCAACGAATTAATGCAAGCGGGGGCAGTGCCAAGGTTCAGGCGTGTGATTTGGCCGATAATGCACAGGTAAAAACATGTGTGTCCAACATTTTGGCAGCCGACAAACAGATCGACATTTTGATCAACAATGCGGCCATGTGGATTCAGGGGGATATTGCAGGCTCATCTCCGGCCGATATTCAGCGGGTGTTTGATGTCAATGCGGTAGGCAATATCTACATCGCTCAAGAAGCGGTTGCCGGAATGAAAGAGCGGAAATCGGGCCAAATCATCAACATTAACTCGTTAGCAGGCATAGAAGCAGATAAAAACTGGCCGATCTATTCAGCGACAAAATATGCGATGCGGGGATTTAGCGAAGCTCTAAAAGCGGACCTTGAAGGAACCGGCGTTAAAGTAAGCGATGTTTATCCGGGCGGGATAAACACAAACCTGTATACCAATGCGGGATTAGACATTGTGGACCAGCCGTGGATGATGCAAAAAGATGATATCGCGGACATCATCGTACATATCGCTAGCCAACCGGCCGACATTGTGATGGATCACGTCGAGATCAGAAAGGTGTTTTAGAGGATTCAGACGCGCCGCTGGCGCGTCTCTAGAATCACAGTACATCCACATTAATGGGCCAAAATCTTCCCTACTCGGTCTGCTAAAACTGGCAAAACGTCATCTTCAAACCAGCTGTTTTTCGCCATCCAAAAACGATTGCGGGGTGATGGGTGGGGCAATGGCAAATATTTTGGCAGATAGGCTTGAAAGTTGCGGACCGTTTCCGTCAGGTTCCGGCCGGCCTCATCCTTTAAATAATACCGTTGGGCATATTGGCCGATGAGTAATATCAATTTGACGTTGTTGAATTGAGCAAACAGTTGGGGATGCCAAAGGGGAGCGCACTCCGGCCGGGGAGGTAGATCACCCGATTTGCCTTTGCCGGGGTAGCAAAAGCCCATGGGCACAATGCCGATTTGATGCGGATCGTAGAAAGTGGGTTTGTCGATACCGAGCCAGGTTCGCAACAGGTTCCCACTGGGGTCGTCCCACGGCACCCCGGATGCGTGCACTTTGCTGCCCGGGGCTTGCCCAATAATTAAGATTTTACTGCTTGGTGTGGCGCTCATTACCGGCCGTGGTGGATGAGGTAAGTCAGGTGCACAAACTTCGCACCGCTTAATTTCCTGTAAAAGCTTTTCCATACGGCCGATTGTATTCGACCTTGGATTTTTTACGACCGATTATTTCTATAAAAAATGCAGACTCCCTCACCATTCAAACGCACCAAATTATTAGCCTATCCAACCGGTGCGGCCTGATTGGTTTTTGCACACACAGCTTTGATCGCTTCGATATCATTATCATAGCGATCGAGCAGTGCGTGCAGCCACCGTTCAATGCCAAAAGCCACGCAGCTTGTAAATGCATGTTCCCCTGTCGCTAGCGTAATATCGCAGCGTTCGCCGAAGAAATTACGATGGTAGTTACAAGATGAAATCGCAACACCATCGTGCGTTAAAAATTCTTCTTTCACAGGGAAAAGCTTTTGCATCAGCTTCCGTTTACCTTGGTCTTCGAAAAATGGATCAGTAGCAACATCAATATCAAGCGTAAGATCAAGTTCGTCTGCAATCTCGAGAATACGTCTCTTGCTGTCAATCAGATGGGATTTTGTTTCTTCGGCCGAGCCAATACACACGATCTCGCGCATATGGAAGCCCCACAGCCGTTTCAAACCAACGTACTCTTTCTCGTTGCGAAAGCAGTGACCGTTGGTTGTAATTTTTAGTGCACCATCGAGCTGGGTATTTTCATGATGCATGTACACGTTGTAGCAAGATGCTGGTTGCAACATGAAGTGGCCATCTACCAAATGATCGTTTGGAACACAGCAATCGTGTTCAGCATGATCACCGGCCGCATATGCTTTTAGCTCATCCTCTTTGATCTTGGTGACAAGACTCCCGAGATGAGGGAAATTGCGAAAGTAATCAAGCTTGTTTAAAGACTCGACCGGCAATAGCGGAGGAAAGTGCATATCAACCGCCCCGACTTCTGCCGCCCATGCCAAAAACCGAGCTTCAAGAAGGTTAACGACTTCGATCAGATCTGGCCCTATTGTTATCAGCCCGTTGTTTGTTGAAAAATATTGATTCATATTACCCTTTAAAAAATGTCTCTTCTATCGCTTGCAACGTGCGCAGGTTATCAACGCTAACTTCTTCCAGATCGACCTCTTTACCTGTCGCTTGTTCGATCAAAAAAACAATCTCGATAAAGTCGAGTGAGTCAATAATCCGGCTGTCGATTAGATCAATGTCTTTTTCAATTTCGCCAAGATCTGGGTTGCGAGAATGCAGAAATTTAAGGATATTGTCTATAGATGGTGCAACTGATTTCGTATTCATTATTTTGGTTTCCTAAACCTAGCCCATGCAAACCATGTTTAATTAATTGCTTTGCACAGGCCGTTCCGTTTGCCCAAGGGGCGAATAAATCTGTGAATAAATAGATATAAAAAAAATTAAAGTTAGTTCAGCTCAAACCGTTTCTGGTCAACACAAGACTGAACAAGATTTGCCATTAGTTCGACATTAGGTTCTTCTAAAATCGAATCATGATCCCCCGGTATAAAGCGGGTTGTAAGATCACCATGAGCTGTTTTGAACCAACCTGCCCTTACGTTTTGAACAAAACGGCCGAGTTTGTAATAGCTACTGTGCCAGCTTTCAGAACCAAATATCAGCTCAACAGGCTGCGCTGTCGGCTGCCTGTCGTACTCTTCCATAGCGAATTTGGTCAAAACATTAACTTGATCTTCAACAGACATATCCTCTAGCGGAATGTCATAATTGGGCGCTTGTGAATCTTTGTTCCCCCACGGCAAAATTAAGCGCAAATAATCAAATCTTGATTGGATAGAACCAGTAAAAAGTTTTTTCACATGGTTGGCATATCCATTAAAACGCTGTTCTTTCTTGTCAAGGGTATAACATTCGATCATGAGCATCAGCTCTGTTTTTTGACCCCGTTCGTGCAGCAGTTGTGCCACTTCATACGCGATCCAAGCATCAAAGCAAAACCCGCCCATCATATACGGACCTTCTGGCTGAACGGCCAACATTTCGTCTAAGCAGTGTTGCGCCATCGCTTTGATAAAGGTGTCGGTCTGGTCGATCTGGATCCGGCCGGATGGAAAACAATACAGCGTCTGATCTGGTGATAATTTGTCAGCAAACCATGCATCCCCAAACCAAAAAAAGGGTGGAGTGCTTTGGTCCCACGCTGAATGAATTTTCATTAAGAGTGCTTTTGAATGTAGGCGTTCTCTTCTTTGAAAAATACTAATCCCTAACAGCCTTCTAAAATCACGCTTAGAAAGCCGGATAGAATTTTCCACCGAATATGTTTCCTTCACATTTTGCATAGTCTTTTGAAGAAATCTACTATTTCCATTCGCCCCGCCTCATTCAATTTACCATATGTTAAAGCCCCAACGTTATATTCAAAGGTCCTAAACGTTAGTTTATCGGTACCAAGCGTGATTGAGCTGATTTTAACCAAGGCAAAAGGGCAAAAGTTAATAAGCAAAGTCTATTGGCGGCTAATTACGGCAACCCTTTCAAGAACGGCTCAGATTATTAAAAGTTATTAAAGAGGCCCACCCAATTCCGTTTACTCCTCAGTCAGCGATGGCCGCAAAATCGGCGTGTGGCAAAGTAAATTTAAGGCTAAACAGATCGTTCGACAGCTACTGCCCCGGCCGATAAGCTCGCTCAAGATTGGCGCGAATGTCAGCTTCATCCATCCAGACCGGCTTAAGCTCACGACGGGCAAAAATGGGAGACTGGTCGTTGTAGTGCGGTGACTCCTCATCAAGCGTGGCCGAACCAAATTGATGAATGCTTTGCGAAGTCAGGTTCCCGTCGGCGTCCCACTGCACAATCATCAGATGGCTATCTCCGTTGGCGCCACGTATCCGGCCGTCATCGTCGAGCCAACCGTAGAGAGCGGTTAAAATGTCTGGGCCACCGCCTACTGGAATGTCTAACTCGCCACGGCGAATTCGGTTAACCTCTCCCCATTCTGGATCAATCTGACCAAAATGAGTATGTAGGTGGTCTGTAGCCGCTTCAAATCCATCAAACACAAGCCACAAAGGCAACTCTGAATCTGTTAGATGGGAAATGCCCATTTTCGCCCCGTCAAACTCCCCCCGCATGTCATAAATCATGTACAAGGTCAGGACACCAATCGCGGCGTGATTATTTCCTGGATCCGTGCGCAGGTCCCAAGCGGCTAAATGATCGGCCGCCTGCTGCAACGTCTCATCCTCCCAATCAACCAAGGTGATCATCTCCTGAATCCAGCCCACATCAGACTCGGCCGCATAATAGTTATCAAACTTATATGCCACAAACTCTTCGGCCGTAATCGACCCATCATTCCCAAACAGCTCAAGCGAGCGCAGTTGCCGATTGGTCTGCGGGTCTGTAATTCCCATCCAGTCGGGAAAATTTGTCGGATCGGGGTTACCTGGGCCAAGCGTCGTTTCATACGGGGTGCTGTTGCTATTTTGAATAAATCCAGACTCTGGGTTTAACACCTGTGGCAATGACTCAAACGGCACATAATCGGTCCACAATGTATCGCTGGTGTTGCCGGGCAAATACAGACCCCAATCATACAGATCATTGCGCTGGGGGATAAGACCGTTGTACACGTAAAAGATATTCCCATCTTTGTCCGCATACCCCGCATTAAACATCGGCAATGGCCCCTCTGCCATCACCCCGTACCATTCTTCGAAGGTTGTGGCTTTATTCAGTTTAAAAAACTGCTCGACCAAACGGATGTCACCCAGCGTGGCGTAACGCAAAGCATAAACTCCATGCGGCTGACGAATCGTGGGTCCATATACTGACCAAGCAACTTCACGGCGCACGGTCCAACGCAGATTGCCCCACAGTTTGACCGTGATCGGGTGCTGTTTTATTTGCAGGTCAAGCCATTCCCCATCAAACAGATATTGGTCTGGGTTGTCAGGATTCATTTCCAGCACGTACACATCGACTAAATCGGGCGAGTTAACGGTAAACGACCAGCCCAAATTGCGATTATGGCCGTTTAAAACCGATGGTGTGCCTGGGAACAACCCACCCACAGCGTCCCATCCTTCTTCACTACGCACGTGGGCCTCGTACCATGTGACGGGGCCGTTCCAAGGCTGATGGCTGTTGACGGCCAAAAATGTTTCTCCGTTGGCGCTACGGGCTGGCCCAACGGCGATGGCGTTTGACCCATGTGCGGCGACGGGATCTGGAAACAGGTAGCTGGGGTTGTCAAATCTAGCAGAAATATCTGACGGCCGTTCATCCCCAAACAAGTCGCCCAACGTTCCTTCTAATCCAAAAAAGAGGGGTTGCTTGTGTACAAAAGCGGCCACAATATCGATCCCTTTAACAGGGAAAAGCCCGGGCAATGTTTCACGCGGGTTCTCTTGAGCATATTGATTTAGCCCGGCCGCATACCCGTCTAAAACCAGCTTCATTTCAGGGGAAATATCTGTCTCATATTGGGCTTCTACAATTTGCCAGATATGGAGCGCCCCCACCATAAAATCATTTGGAGCGGCATCTGCCCCATACACGCTGGCCAAAGTCCCTCGAGCTGCGATTGTTGACTGCTGAATGGTTAAGAAGTCATCTTCAGCGTGGGCGTACGCTAGCCCAAAAGCTGTGTCAGCATCAGTTTGCCCAAATATGTGTGGCACCCCAAATGTGTCGCGCAAAATCTCCACATCATAGGTCCCCGGCGGCGGGGCGATGTTTGATAGATTTTCGCGCACCGGAAAGTAGACGATTGCTAGTAATACAGCGGCTAGCACAGCCAGAGTCAAAAGAGTTTTTCGCAGCCAAGGTTTCATGGCGCTGATTATACGTCGATAATTTCTGCTAGCACGGTTCTACGCAAAAGTTCAAACCATCCGGTCTTGTATCTCCCAAACGTGGTCAAGCAGATGCCAAGCGGCACGAGTGACATAGGTGCGTGGGGTCCAAATCTTGCCACCACGCGGACCGGCCGCAGGCAACCCGTCCACCACGGCCGAACGCAGTGCCTCGGCCGCTTCAAGCCTAAGCCGAGCCATCTGCTCAGCCAAGGGTTCTTCTTTGCCTGCCTTAAATCGATAGGCGATCCGGCGTAAGTAGGCGGTTTCAGCTTCGATCACATGGGCCAACATTTTGGCCTGATCCCGACCGCCACCCCGTGGCCCTTTGCGCAGTTCGTGCCCTTCTGACCGCTGCAAGGCTAAGTCGAATGCGGCCCAACACTCTTTCAACACGCTGGCTAAATGGGACAGCTCACTTTCAGCTACCGGCCGTTCATCGGCTTGGGAAATCACACCCGGCCCACCAAAATCGGTTGAGGCGTTCCCTTCTAATCGTTCCACAATTTCATACCGAGTAGGGTCTGGGATATTTACGCTGGGCACTGCGGCCGCATAGCGTGGTCCGTAGGCGAGCAATGACTCGATGGCAGCTTCTTCTGTTTTGGCAGACCGACACCAGCCAGGATAGTCGGCCGCGATTGCACAGACTTTCTTTTTTCCAATTTCAAGCGTTATTTTTAGAGTCATATCGAGTTACATTGTCCTAAACGTTTTGTAATTATTTAACAGGTTCTAAATACCGCTGTAGGGCCACAAACCAGTCGAATCGTCCAATGCCCACACCAACGGCGTCGACCCCATACGTATCAACTTAAGGGAAAAATTAGTCATAATTGCCCCAGAAATCATCATTTCCATAACATAAACGTGATGTAGGGGCATCCCTTGTGGGTGCCCTGAGGTCCATAATGGCGTCAATCAGGGTACCCACGAGGGGCACCCCTACATAAAGTTGATCAATTTTGGCATAGATGATTTCTCTATGAAACTGCTTAAGTTGATACGTATGGGGTATCCAGTGCTAGGTTTGGCGCTGGATTCCTGCCTCCGCAGGAATGACGTCTGCTTAAGTAACTTTACCAAGCACTCAACTAATTTTCTTCGCCCACACGGCCGGCCACACCGGCAAATAACTCTTCAAATGCTCCCAAGTCCCCGGCTTGGCCGATGCATCTCCTTCAGGCACCTCAACCATTGCGAAAATATACATCCCGTTGTCACCCAGCCCATTAAAGATGGTGCCAAACGTATGGCAAAACTCTTTCGGCCCCTCAACTTTTATATAGGTGCCATCTGGCTGTTCAACATCCCACGGGAGCTCATCAGGATTAGATGGTTGCCCCTGCACGTATGGTTGCCGAATCGGATACCCCTTTTCAGTCCAATCAGTCTCTTCCATATTCCACAGTGGGTTGCCAAACTGCAGATAGTAAAGTCCGTTCGGTTTTAAAACCCGCTTCACCTCTGCAAACACCGTCCATGGGTCTGGGATAAAGTTGATTGAGTAGGCCTGATACACTAGGTCAAACGATTCGTCTTCAAACCGAGACAAATCGCGCATATCCCCCTGCTCAACGCGCAGACTGTACCCATACTTCTCAGCCATTTCCCGATCCTGTTTCAACTGGCCGGGGGTCAGATCAATGACCGACACGTTACCCCCCGTCAATGAAAAACAGACCGATTGCTGTCCACCACCACTGGCGAGGCACAGCACATCTTTACCGGTCCAATCGGTAAGGTTGTGTCGTTTGATATCGGCCCAGCGATTCACATAATCGATCGCTTTTTGCGGGTCGTAGTCTGCATAGGGTCTTGTGTATTCCACACCAGCATCTACCAAAGCTTGCCAGCGTTCTTGATTGTATTTAATTAGTTCGTCCATTTAGATTAGGTTTGCCTCGTTTTTTTAGTCACGCTATCGTACCCATTATGTCCAATCCGACAACAAAACACCCCATTCGTACCGCACTTGCCCTGTCACTGGGGGCGGCCGTCTCTTTGGGCTTTGCTCGCTTTAACTACGCGCTGCTGTTACCCGCCATGCGCCAAGACTTAGCTTGGACCTACACCCAAGCAGGCAGCATGAACACGGCCAATGCGTTGGGCTACATGATCGGGGCGCTCATGGCGGCCCCGATCGGCAAACGGGTGGGGCTGGCCCGCACCTTTTGGGTTTCAATGATTGCGGTTGGCGTAGCGATGTTGTTGACCGGCTTTGTTTCTAGCTTCCCATTGCTCCTCATTTTTCGCACATTGGCAGGCTTTGCTGGCGCCACCACGTTTATTATCGGCGCTACACTGGCATCTCAGCTGGCCGGAAGCGGCCGGGGCGGACTGATCTTAGGCATTTACTTTAGCGGCATCGGGATCGGGGTCTTCTTAGCCAGCTTGGGGCTCCCCCAACTTCTTGAGCAAGACATTACTGTTTGGCGCACCGCTTGGATTGTGATGGGGATCGTCTCGCTATTTTTTGCCATATTCGGCCGACAAGCCGCCACATCAATAATCCCTCCACAAACATCGGCTCAAGGGGGAAGCACCACCTTTTATTCGCCCACACTCATCCCCGCCACCGTCGCCTACTTTTTGTTTGGATTTGGCTACATCACCTACATGACATTTGTAATTTCCCTGTTGCGCTCCAGCGGCGTGGGTGCCAACGGTGTAGCCATCTTCTGGTTCATCTTTGGCGTTGCCTCGATGGCCAACGCATTTATTTGGAGCAGATTGCTAGACAAAGCCAAAGGGGGGCAAGCGATGGCAACGGTCATGGCGATTATCGCTTTGGGCGGTGTGCTGCCTGTTTTATCAACCAGCAATCTCAGCATTTTGCTCTCCGCCATTTTGTTTGGTGGAGCCGCACTAACTGTTGTTTCTTCCGTCACCAACATTATGCGTAAATCACTGCCCCCAGGTGGCTGGGCACGGGGGATCGCCATCGTGACGATAATTTTTTCGGTGGGTCAAACGTTAGGCCCCATCGTGTCAGGTGCATTGGCCGATCGCTCAGACTCCCTCAACGGCGGTTTTATTCTCTCCGCCTCCATGCTCTTTCTCGGTGCACTGGTTGCGCTCATGCAGAAAGAGGTACGAATAGAATAAAAGGCAGGGAGTGGAGATAGGGCATCTTTCTTAAGCCAAGGTTTTATTTTCCCGCACGGCCGTGCATATCGCCCCCCTACCCACTATCCTCAATACACAATCACATAAAACTTCTGCACATCTTCCAATGTTTCCCACGTCCCTTTCCACCCTTTGGGCGCGAAAAATGCATCCCCCGGGCCAAGTTCGGTCACGGGGCCGTCATCTTCGGTCAGTCGTGCCCGGCCGCTCTGAATTACCATCACCTCGTTCACAGACCAGCCATCGATGCGCCAAGAGCCAACTTTGCTCCCCCACACTCCGGCGTTGAGCTTGTCGGTATCAGTCAAGTCGGCCGCTGCCATCTGAGGATCTCCGCTCAAAACGGTTTTTGGAAGCCCACTCGGTTCCATACTGGCTAAAAGTTTTTCTACATTCCCAAAGCTTGCTTTTGCGGTCATATTTCACCTTGTTATAACTAATTTCTTTATGTTGAGTCTGAGATTGCGATGGCAATCAAAAGGAATTTTAGGACAACTTTGTCCATCGTCAATCGGGGCAACTTAAACGCCCTGTAGCCTCCCACCCCTTGTTAACAATCAAATGTCTGGTTCTAACGTTTTTTATGGGATGGATATAAAAGTTACTCAATTAGACGCTAAGGCGCAGAGGCGCGAAGGATTTGAGTCTTTTCTTTGCGTCTTAGCGCCTTGGGTCCAATAAATGGGCAATATTTGATTGATCCCACAAATTCCAGCAGAACTAGTCAAGTTTTAGTTAGCAAGCCTAACTAAACACTGTGGCCCCTCGTTGGCGGCCGAGTTCACGTAGGTGCTGACCGGATAATAGGTCATGTCTCCCGGTGGATACTGTTTGAGCAATTTGTAAATTTGTGGCATCGGGGTATCGCTGTGCATCCACGTATCATAATCATTTGGGTTTAAAATAACCGGCATACGATTATGGACCTTCTCCATCAAATCATTCGGCGTTGTGGTGATAATTGTGCATGACCGCACCTCGCTCCCATCATCAGACTCCCATTTTTCCCACAGTCCGGCCAGCCCAAAAAACTTCTTTTCAGGGTGTTTAGGATGGATATACACCGGCTGTTTTTTGTCTTTGGTCTTCTTCCACTCGTAAAAGCCAGAAACAGGAATAATACAGCGACGCCGTTTAAATGCGTTCCGAAAAGATGGTTTTTCACCTACCGTTTCGGCCCGTGCATTAATCATCCGGCTGGCCATCGACCCATCTTTCGCCCACGAGGGGATAAATCCCCAATGGAAATGGGTGAAACCCCGATCACCCGCTTTGCTAATGCCAATCGCCGCGACCGGCTGGGTCGGAGCGATATTGAAGCGTGGCACCACATACGGAATGTCTGGTAATCCAAATTCAGCCTGCAGTTTTTCTCCATCGTCATCTAATACAAATCGGCCGCACATATTTCATCTCCTGTTACAGGTTATGATAGCTGAAAGCCAACCGGATAGCATCTATTTTCCGCCCCCCCACACCTGCTAACAAATCATTCAACCAGTTCAATTAAAAATGTGTGTCGGCTTACCATCAATGCTAAATTCGTTTTTCTTCTTCCAATATTTCTGCACCCCTTCTTCTCCCATCTCAGCATAAAATGGAACGAGTTCGCTCTCGCCCCGTTGCCCTTTAAATTCGTAAAATGGAACACCTGAGCCACAGGATGCTTGAACTGACTCGATCTCTAAATCAAAGATTTGTCGAGAGCCTGCCATCGTTGGAAATAACGCAGAAAGTTCTGCCCACTCAGAATCACGCGGGTAAATCACTTTGGCTGTGCCATAGACTCGCACAATTAAAGCGTCTCCCTCAAAGGCGCAAAACATTAGGGTTATCCGATTCAGTTCCTGCACATGTGCGGCCGTTTCGCTACCGCTGCCTGACAGATTGAGCCAAACAATCCGTTTGTTAGAAAGAATGCGCAAACTGTCCAACCCCTTTGGGGAGGTGTTGACCCGGCCGTCTGGGGCGGCAGTGGCCACAAAAAACATTTTTTGCGCTTTAATAAACTCTGTAAATTTCTCACTTAATTTCGTTCTAGACATCTGTTTCTCCTAGCCTGATATCGACTCAATTTTGTTAGGCAATCCCCGGCCGTTATTCCACCAGCGATTTGGGTTATCGTTTGCTGGGTCGTAGCTGGCGCGGCTGGCCCAAGCTTCGGTCAAATAGATCACCGGCTCCTCGTAGTGGTGCACATGGTGAATCACATCCATCACCTGCTCTAAAACCGCAAAATCTCGTTCAATTGAAATCTTCAATTCCACCATGGGATAGGTTTCAGTGCCACCAAGCACAAATCCGGCAATGTGATTTTCAGTTGTCGAATCTGCCTCTGGCTGTCCAGTCTCCATCCCCACGGCCGAAATGCTGGCATTACGCCCATAACGGCCATATTTAAGCGGGTGAACTTCAATCACCGCATCAAGGATTTTATCGACATCCTCAATCACAGTCTGAATTTCTAAAGTCCAGACCGGCACAAACTTCCCTGATTTCGCTTGATAGCTATTTAAATCCATCTTCATTTTCCTTTGAGTCATACGCTCAAATCGAGCAAGAACAATTGTTCTATTTTAGCAAAAAAGGGGCCTTTCTTCAAGCTCCAGAGTTAGTTTTTAGTCAAAGAAATATGAGGCTAACGGGCCAAATAGGCTTCGGCCGCACGGCAGGCATTACCGATCAGTTTTGGCGCACGCTCCAAAATTTCAGGCACCTCTAAACGATCCCGTATCCAACCCAAATAGCTACAGCTCCGCATCGTCATAAACAAGGGCAGATAGGACAGTTCAGCATCAGAAATCGGCCGAGCACAACGATAGCCAGCCACAAGAGACTCTGTAGCTAACGATTCAAGCGGGTCAAAAAACAGATGGTTGAGCGTGACCGACATATCAAACAGATGCCAGCCAAACCCTGCATCGTCAAAATCAATCGGCCGAACTTTGTCCCCATCTACCATCACATTATCAAAATTTAAATCAGCATGGATCAGGCTGTAATTATCAGCCGTTTGCCCATAAGCTTCTAGATCTTGCCTGATGCGTTTGCGAATCATCCGCATCAGCTTTTTCTGCTCACCCGTTAATAGCTCTAACTCCCAAAAGCACCCCCAAAACGGCCGTTCCCCCACAAACCCATCTAAGTCCCAAGCGTGGCGCACAAACCCGGCCGGGACCTTCCACACAGTTGCCTGATTGTGCAGTTGGGCCATCGCTGCCCCCACTTGCTCAAACAACCTGCCGATTTCAGCCGTATCATTTGCCGCAATCGCCCGGTCCAGATGCACGCGCAAAATCTCCCCATCAACCCACTCAAACAGATCAACCATTCGGGGTTCTGCCAAGTTTTCGGCCGATTGCGTCACCAGAAGGTCACCCGCTTGGGTTGGGATCACAGGGGGCACATCGATCCCGGACGCGGCCAAGGCGGCCATCCAATCGAGCTCTGACTTGATCGCAGCCTGGGTGTGGTATCCTGGCCGATGAACGCGCAAGGCATACCGTTTGCCGGCGGCCGTGGTGACTTTAAACACCCCATTCTCGCGATATTTCACCAGCTCAAGCTCGGCCCCATCCAATGACCAATGCCACAAAGCTGATTCAGCCAGCTGTGTAATCTGCTCAATCATTAATCGTCACTGGTTAACTCAACCAAACACTCTGTCAGTTTCTCTAAAACGATGTCTGCATGTTCAGTTGTAAACGACAGTGGCGGCCGGATTTTTAGAATATTCCCTTCTGGCCCAATGCTGCTGAGTAAAACCCCTTTATCTTTGATCGAGTTCACGATGTGTCTTTCAGCGTTCTTAGCCGGTTTCTTCTTGAAGCGATTTTTTACCATTTCGATGGCAAAGAACATCCCCACATTTCGAATATCCCCGATCATTTCAAAGTCTTTCTGGAGCACCTCCAGCCCTTCGCGCATATAGGCCGACACGGAGTTCACACGATCAAGCAGCGCCTCGTTCTCAATCACATCTAGCACCGCATTCCCCACAGCGCAGCTAACAGGATTGCCTCCAAACGTGTTGAAGTAACGCTGATTATCTTGGAATTTGTTGGCTAATTTATTTGTTGTAACCGTTGCCGCTAAAGGATGCCCGTTCCCCATCGGCTTACCCATCGTCAAGATGTCAGGCACGATGCCGGTTGCCTCATACGCCCACATCGCCCCTGTCCGGCCGAAGCCAGACTGAACCTCATCAAAAATGATAACGCCCCCTGCATCATGCACAATTTGTTGCATTAATTCAAAGTAGCCGGGCGGCACATCGGGCAACCCTTCGTTGGCAAAAATCGGGCAGATTAGGATTCCAGCAAACTTAACGTTGTGCTTTTTAAAGTCATCTATCGCAGCCTGAATTTCGGCCGCATACGCTTGGGCCAGCGCGGCTTCAGACATCTTTGCAGGTGGCCGATACAGCTGTGGATATGGGACATACCGGAAATTAGGAGCATGTGGCCGTTTTTTCGGCTTGAGTCGGCCGTAGGCCAGTTTCATAACGGTGTTCGAATTGCCGTGATAGGTGTTGTTGGTCCCGATAATACCCATCCCGCCTGTCGCTTCACGGGCGATGCGGATGGCCAGCTCATTGGCCTCAGTCCCTGTGCAGACAAAAAACGGCCGGCTAAGCGATTCATCCATCGTCCCAGTCAGGCGTTCCCCGTAATTTAAGATCACCTCGCTCAGGTAACGAGTATGAACATTCAGCGTGCTGGCCTGCTTTGTCAACGCATCAACAACGTGTGGATGGCAATGACCCACGCAAGGGACGTTGTTATAGGCGTCTAAATATTTTTCACCATCCGAACCGTACAGCCAGACCCCTTCTCCACGTACGATATGCACGGGCTCTTTGTAAAATAGCGGTGCCTTTTCCCCTAGCAAGGCATGCCGTCTGTCTAAAATCGATGGATCGCTCATCAACTTTTCCTCCTAGAAAGTTGAATGGTATCTTGGTTTTAGCCTAATGCCTATTGGTTGATCATTTTTTAACCAATTTATGATCGATTTCAGCAGTAGATTCAGTTTCCCGCTTCTCCTTTACAACCCGTTCAATCTCATTCGCCAAAACTTCAATCTTCACCGGTTTACTCACGTATCCGTCCATGCCGGCCGCAAAATATCGCTCTTTGTCCCCCTGCATCGCATTGGCCGTCATCGAAATAATCAACGGCCGATCGTCGCCCCATTCTTTGATAATCTCTTTGGCAGCTGTGACTCCGTCCATCTCCGGCATCTGTTCATCCATCAAAATCAAATCATACGACTGGCGCCGGACCGACTGAACCGCCTCTAACCCGTCCGAAGCGATATCAGCTTTGTACCCCAATTTTTCAAGCATGCGCAAGGCTACTTTTTGGTTCACAACATTGTCTTCGGCTAACAAAATCGACAGCGGATATTCAGCCGCAAACTCTTCGTTAACCCGTTTCTTCTGATCTATTTCTACCTTGCCAGTCTTTAAAGACGTTTGGTTCAAGGCGCGCAACAAGGTTGTTATCAAATGAGAAACTTTGACCGGTTTGTTCAGCTTTGCATCTAAAAACGGCCGGAATTCAGGTTCGAGCGGTTGCCCCATGGAGGTTAACATCACCAGTGGCATATCGATGTGCGGCCGACCCACCCGTATCTCTTTCGCCAAATGCGCCCCATCCATCTCAGGCATGTGCATATCAAGGATGGCAAGGTCAAATTTCGCACCGCCGTCCAGCACCTTCAGTGCTTCAGCGGCCGAAACGACACTTTGGCAAGACGCACCGAATCCACACACCTGCTTTTCTAAAATGCGGCGGTTGGTCTGGTTGTCATCTACAATCAAAATGTGCTTCGTCACCAGCGAATCGCGTGAATCTTTAAATCTGAAGGTCTGCCCCAAAATCGGATCTTCTGACAAGTCGCATTCAATCGTAAACTGAAACTGACTCCCTTCACCATAGGTGCTGGTCACCCACATTTCGCCCCCCATCAGCTCTGACAAGGTTTTACTAATGGCCAAGCCTAAACCGGTCCCACCAAACTTACGGGTCGTTGAGGCGTCTACTTGGCTAAAGGAGCGGAAGAGCCGGTTTAGCCGATCTTCTGGAATTCCAATTCCGGTATCACTCACGACAAAGTGATATTTATACCGATCGTCACTAACCAACTCGGCCGTCGTCATCACCTTGATCTCACCTTCGGCCGTAAACTTAATTGCGTTGCCGATCAGGTTGATTAATATTTGGCGCAGGCGGGTCACATCCCCAACCACATGGGTGGGCAAATCAAGCGGAGCCTCAAACAAAAGTTCAAGCCCTTTTTCTTCCGCCTTTGAAACCAGCAAATCAAGCGCTTCTTCAACGCATACCCGAATATCAAACGGCTGTTCTTCAAGCTCAATCTTCCCAGCCTCAATTTTCGAGAAGTCTAAAATATCATTGATGATGGTGAGTAACGAGTCACCGCTGCTGCGAATGGTCGATGCATATTCCGCCTGCTCAATCGTCAGGTCGGTATCCATCATCAGCCCAGCCATACCGATCACCCCGTTTAGCGGTGTCCGAATTTCATGGCTCATGTTGGCCAAAAACTCGCTTTTAGCCTTGCTCGCCTGTTTGGCTTCCGCCTCCAGCTGAATCGCATTTGTGAACAAGGTCGCATTTTGCAGCGCAACCGCAATGCAATCAGCCACCAGCTCTAAAAATTCAAAATCTTGTTCTTGTGTCTCTTCACCCTCGTCTTTGACTAGCACAATTGTGCCAAATGGTCGGCTTGTGTGCACCACCGGGGTAAACAGGATATTTTCATTGAAATCGAATGGCTCAGGGTCTTCCTCAAGCTCGTTATCATCCGACTCATCTTCGACTTGATAAGCATTCAGCATCCGCTCAATCTGCTCAAGCGGAGCAGATTCCCCTTTTAATGTATGCAGGTTAAATTGATTGTCTTCCTCAAAGTCGTAGAAGGCGACTGTCGAAAAGGCGAATGATTCAAAAAATTGCCCCACCATCGATTGGATCAACACATCTGGATCAAGGGTAGACATGCTCATTTGCATTAGCTCTTGCACCAAATCCATATCTTTAATGTGGCGCTGTAATTGCTCATTTGATTTCATCAGCTCGCTTTCGCTTAACGCCAATGATTTTTCTTGCATTCGGTATTTTTGATCGATGATCGAGCAGATAAGAGCGAAGCCCAACACAATCAGTGTCACCCCGATAATCCCGATCGTGCCGATCATGTCGATCGCAATAGAATAGGGATAACCGCTGGGAGCAACCCCGCTTAACGGCCGGATAATCGCCGCGTTCATGCCGACATGGTGCAATCCGGTAATCGCAATCCCCATGACTACGGCACTGCCGATTTTGGGCCAATTTATCGAGCTTGAAGAGGCATCCTTAAAGGTGATTGAGAGCCACAGGGCAACAATCGAAGCTGTCACCGCGATAACCACTGAGAGCAAAAACGTGGGTGGATGATAGGTGAGATCCGCATGGAATCGAATCGCTTCCATCCCAACGTAGTGCATAGCACCTACTCCGGCCCCCATCAACACACCGCTAAAAATCAAATTTGGCCATGTCACATTTTCTTGGCTAGACGTATGCAGGGCCAGCCCAGATGGGATCATCGCAATTAACCACGAGATAATCACCACAGGGATGTTGTAGTACGTTTCAACAGGGGGTTTGAACGCCAGCATCGCCGTAAAGTGCATACTCCAGATACCGGTCCCCATCACAGCCGCCCCGGCTATCAGCCAACGGGTTCGATTCCATCCTTCAGATGAAGCAACACGGCCGGCCAAATCAAGTACAGCGTATGAGGCGATAACGGCAATCACAAATGCGATGATTACGAGTGAGGTGTTGTGTTCGTATACAAAAAATTGGCTTAACATGATCGGGTTCCTGATGCATAGACGGTCTGCTTTTCGTTAACCGTTTAATGGGCAATGACATTTATTCATAGATTAATTTAGGCGGTTAGGCTGAGTTACTGAATAAGTAGAATGTCCCTAAATAGCTGAAAATAGTCCTATTCGCCCCCATTGCCTCAATATCCTATACAAAAAAATACGGTAGTTTGCTACTTTTAGGGAATGGTTATCTCATTAATCAAACCCGATCTGCAAGAATGGTTTGTCAAAATCGGCCTGTTTTTATTTTTGGCCGGGGTGCTCAGCTTTATCGCTTTTAAGCCGGCCGACCCCGCTACACAGGCCTTGGCCCTTGAGCCACTCAGCTTTAGCCACAACTTGTTTATTTGCACCTTTGATGACCCGGCCGAGCGCCCACAAAACCCTGATATAGACCCGCCTGCACTTGGTGTTGAGTAACATGCTCATCCCCCACTTATTTTTGCCCGATCATTTTTTGATATAGTCGGCCAGATGAAAATTTCCGGCCGAATCTTGTTACCCGCCAGCCTGCTGACCCTAATCTTGTTTTTGCTTGTTGCCTGCCAATCTGAAAGTGAACCCGTGCCGCAGGTAGCCGTGCTTCCCACGACGGAACCCGTTCCAACACTACAACCAACCGCAGAACCGCCCACTCTGGATCCCCCCACACTTGTGCCAACGGCACTGCCCACCAGCACGCTGCCTCCAACTTCAACCCCGATCCCCACAGAAACCCCAACGCCAACCCATCCCTTGATGGTTGAGCTGATGCGCCAACGAGCGTATCCGGGGAGCGAGCTAACCTTCGTAGAGCAGTTAGATGCGGGTGCAAATTATGACCGGTTCATCGTTTCATATGAGTCGGATGGCCACACGGTTTTTGCCGTGCTCAACGTCCCTTGGGGTGAGCCACCGGGCACCGGCTGGCCCGTCATCATCTTCAATCACGGCTTTATCCGGCCGGATCAGTATGTGATTACCCAATATTACGACACCTATATGGGCGTTTTCTCCAGCAACGGCTACATCACCATCAACTCAGACTATCGGGGGCACGGAGAATCAGAGGGTGAGCCGATTATCATCTATCGTGACCCCGGCTATGTGACTGACGTGCTGAATGCATTGGCAGCCGTCAAAACGTACGATTTGGCAGACCCCAATCGGATCGGCATGTACGGCCACTCAATGGGAGGCTTTATCGCCCTGCGCTCGATGATTATCTCTGAAGAGATTAAGGCCGGGGTGATTTGGGGTGGCGTTGTGGCCAACTTTGATTCGATCATGAACGAGTGGGAAATGGAGAATTCTGAGCGTTTTGAAGACATTCGGACAGAGTGGCGCAACGATTGGTATGGGCAATACGGCTCTCCTGAAGAAAATCCTGAGTTTTGGGCCGCTATCTCATCCAACAGCTATTTGACCGATCTTTCGGGACCACTACAGATCCATCATGCAAGGGGGGATGTGGTTGTACCGTTTGAATTTTCGCAAACGTTACAGGCGGAGATGGAGGCGGCCGGGATGCCGAGCGAGCTATTTTTGTATGAGGGGGATGATCACAATATCGCAGGCAATTTTTGGACGGCGATGCAGCGGTCGG
>JAHDEN010000103.1 GCA_020628815.1 Chloroflexota bacterium
GATGCCTAAAATCGGGCCGATGCAGGATGACCAACCGGCCGCAAACGTCATCCCAAACACAAAGGTACCGCCAAAACTGGTTGATTCGTTTTGTACACCCCCATCATCTTGAGCCATGCCGGTAAACCCTTTACCGATCAAACTCATCACCCCAAACAGCACAACCAAGGCACCGCCGATCAACAAAATCAAATCTTGGTTTTGCCGCATTAATCCGCCCAAAGCTGAGGCGCTAGCCCCAAACAGGCTAAAGACGGTAGCCACACCCAGCATAAACACCATGGTGTTGGCCGCAATCTGTGACCGGCCGCTTTGGGACGCAAAGGCGAAATAAGCGGGCAAAATCGGCAGGGTGCAGGGGGCTAAAAAGCTGAGTGTACCGCCCACAAAAGCGAGTAGTGCCAGCACAATAAACGGCTGCTGCGGCACAAACGGATTGGCTTCGGCCGAAGCATCGTTGATGATACCGACGATGATGAGCAGGGCCATCAAAATCCCCACGCCGATCATGATGTTGCGGCTGGTCAGCAACGGGGTAGATTCTGGTTCTTGATGATTAAGTGTTTCTTGCATAAAACTGTTTGTTAGTTGGATAGTTTGACTGTTGGTTGGTATCAAGCTTCGCGAACCGAATGTCTTAACAAACTAGCCAACTCACCAACCAACCAACTAACTCTCTAAATTCTCTTCAAGCCAAATATCAAACTCTTCTGGCAATATTTCCCCGATGCGTCGATAAACAATTTCTCCGTCAGGGCTAACAATGAACGAGACCGGCAGGCCGCGTACGTTGTGCTCGGCCGCCAGTTCATCAGGCGGATCGAGCAAGATCGGGTAGGTGTAGCCAAACTCTTCGATAAACGGCCGGACTCGCTCAGCATCCTCGTTCATGTTGATGGCCAGCACCACGACCTGGTCCTCGTGCTCTTCAAACACTTCTTGCAGATACGGCATCTCTTTGCGGCAGGGGATGCACCACGTGGCCCAAAAGTTAACCAGCACATATTTGCCTTGCAGGTCAGACAGCACAACTTCCTCTCCGTCAAGACTCATCAACGCAAAATCAGATGGGACATTTGCATTTGATTCGGCCGCAGGTGCTGAAACTTCGGCCGGTTGACCACAAGCGGCGAGTAGCAGCGCACACGTAAAAATTGAAAACAAAAAATATCGTTTCATATGTCTGTTCTGTAGAGACGTGCCACTGGCGCGTCTCCATCGTAAAAGATTTGCCGTTCAGAGACGCCCCACCGGGACGTCTCTACTGATCACAGGCCTACCCATCCGTTTCAACCTCGGTTGAGTTAAACAGCAGATCAACCATTTTTTCTGGATCATTGGTCGGAAATTCACAGACATAATTCTGGCACACATACGCCGTTGCCTGATCATCTATCGGATAGTAGAAGCTGGTGTAATCAGCAAACTGAGTCAGTGGCCCATCATCGTCCATCCCACGCAGCATGACGACTTTGTTCGGAACATACTGATCCCGGAGTGCGGTCAACATCGCCTCGGTATCCTCTGATCCATTTTCACCCACAATGATAATTTCATACGATGGGCCAATCCCAAATTCTAGGCCGCTCAATAGCCCGGTAAATGCGGTAGGAGCCACAGTAACCTGACCATAAGACGCTTGAATCAGCCGGAAAGAGCGCTCTTCGTAAGTTGTATCGGCCGTAATTCGACCCAATCGCAACAGGTTCAAAGTCGCCATCGAATTGCCGGATGGGATCGCTCCGTCATAAATCTCTTTGCGCCGCACGATCAGTTTTTCACCGTCATACGGGGTGAAGTAATAACCACCGTTTTCCTCATCCCAAAAATATGTATCTAACTGACCCTGTAGCTCAATCGCGGCTTCTAAATATTTCAAATCGAACGTCGCTTCGTACAGCTCAAGCAACCCCCATATCAAAAACGAATAGTCATCGATATTGGCCAAAATCCCCGCTTCTCCGTCACGGTAGCGGTGCAATAAGCGGCCGTCTTCGTTCCGCATGGTGACTAGCAAAAAGTCGGCCGCATCTTGTGCTGCTTGGGTATATTCAGGGACATGATAGGCGCGGCCGGCTTTGGCCAACGACGCAATCATGAGTCCGTTCCAGTCAGTTAAAATTTTGTCATCTTTATGGGGATGCTCGCGTAGCTCACGCACCTCAAACAGCGTCTGGCGAATCCCATCCAGCCGTGCCTCAAGCTCTTCTTCATCAATGCCTAAGCTGGCAGCCACAAACGACGGAGGCTGATCCCAATACAGCACATTCTCACCAATGGGAACCCCGGTTGCCTCTTCTAAAAAGTTTCCTTCTTCTGTCATCGCCGCCATGCTAATCATTAGCTCCGCATCTTCTGGGCTGAGCAGTTCTTGCATTTCAGAAACTTCCCAAAAGTAAAAAATCCCCTCTTCCCCTTCGCTGTCCGCATCTTCGGCCGAATAAAAACCGCCCTGCGGATCGGTCATATCGCGCAAAACATAGGTAAAAATCTCACGAGCAATCTCTTGGAAATACTCATCCTGTGTTGTTTGGAACGTTTCTGTATACACCATCGACAACATCGCTTGGTCGTACAGCATCTTTTCAAAATGGGGCAGCTTCCAGCGTTGATCGGTCGAATAGCGATGGAAACCATAACCGAGTTGGTCATAGACCCCACCCAAACGCATCGCACGCAAAGTCGTAGCCACCATCTCTACCGCTTTCTCGTCACCCGTCCGTTCAGCATAACGCAGCAAAAACAGCAGGTTATGGGGGGATGGGAATTTAGGTGCTGGGCCAAATCCGCCAAATACCGGATCGTAATCCTGATCTAACTGGATAAATGCGGTGTCAAGGGTGCGCGAATCAAGCACATTAACCGGCCCTGCGTCAAAAATAGCGGTGTTCTGGGTGTTTGATTGTGACTCTTGCAGCGCTTGGACAATCTGTTCAGCAAAGCCGTCAATTTCGTCCCGCCGTGTCAGCCAAGCTTCGTCTAGCTGGGGAATCAGCTCCATCATTCCCGGCCGTTCAAAGCGGCCGGTTTTGGGGATATAAGTGGCTGTAAAAAACGGTAGCTGCTCTGGAGTCATCACAATCGTGAGCGGCCATCCACCCCGATTGCCAGTAATTTGAGCCACCGTCATGTAAATGCTGTCGATGTCCGGCCGCTCTTCACGGTCAACTTTAATGCTAACAAACGCTTCGTTCATCAGAGCCGCGACTTCTTCATCTTCAAAAGATTCATCCCGCATCACGTGACACCAGTGGCAGGTTGAATACCCGATAGAGAGGAAGACCGGTTTGTTTTCAGCCGCAGCTTTAGCAAACGCCTCTTCTCCCCACGGATACCAGTCCACAGGGTTGTATGCGTGCTGTTGTAGATATGGGCTTTTTTCATCAATCAGACGGTTTGGTGTGTCGTTTGAATGATCATCTTCTTCCGCTTCTGACTCCGATTGATTGGCAGCCAATTGCTCCCCATCAACCTCAATCACAACTTCTACCGGCTCGACAGGTGCAATTGGTTCAACGACAACTTCTTGTTCAGGTTGTTGAACCTGTGGCTGTACATCTGCTTGGGCAGGTTGAGCACTTTCAGGTTCTGGCACGGCCGATTGGCAAGCCGCAAGCATGACCATGAGCAAAACAAACACAATGGTTTTGATTTTCATCTTCTATTCTTCCTAATTTTTATTGAGGGTTGCCCCACCCAGATAGCCTATGTACGCAGGGACAAGTGGGAGCACACAGGGGCTAATAAAACTGATTACCCCCGCAAAAATCGCCAGTGGGATCGCGCTACCAGCCTCCACATTTGATGCTCGGATACCAACATTGCTTAGCGAAACGGTCACCCATTCTTCAATGGCAAATACGAGTTCGTTCAAAAAGCCAAACTGGGTGATCAGCGCCGTAATTTGATCGGTCCATAAGATGTATCCCATGACAATCATAAACAGCCCGCTGATAATGCTGATTATCTTTAGGTATCGGTTCATTTTGCGCAAAAGCTTCGTCATCCGGCCGAATGCGAGACCGGTAATTAAAAACGGAATCCCTAACCCGAGGCTATAAAACGCCAACAAGGCGGCTCCTTGTTTGGCGGTTGCACTGTTGCTGGCTAACAGCAAAATACTGGCAAGGATGGGGCCAATACACGGCACCCATCCTGCACTAAAACTAACGCCCACCGCAAAGCTGCTGGCGTATCCCCAACCGGGATTAATTTCATGCATCTGCTTAACCCGCCGCTCGGTGTACAGCAGGGCGTTGAAAAAGTAGCAGATGCGATCGATCACCTTGAACAGCTTGTTCTTGGCCGTTAGCTGCCGCTTTTGCAAAAACTCGGCGATCTTAAAAAAGAACCCTAACGTTGCCAGACCGAAGATCACGAGCAAAACGCCCCCGATCTTTTGCAAAATAATTTGGTAGCTTAATAAGCTGGCGCCTAGCAAACCGGCCGCCGATCCCAACAGGGTAAACACCACCCCAAATCCAAATACAAAGGCGAACGAATGTAAAAATATATCGATCCGTTCGCCGCCGGTTGTCACGGCTTCAAGCTCGTTACTTTGTGCAACTGACATCTTCTCTCTCCTGTTTTTTAGCGATTTTGTGGGGTGATTGGCTATTCATCAATTCGATGTGCCAGCCCCATCACAACTTCGCCTTCTTTCCACAAGGTGACTCTGATGTCATCAATTGCAAACACTTTTTCTTGATCGTCTAAAAACGCCGATGGATCTCTAAACTCATACAAGGTGTACTCACCATCACCCTCATCTTCTAAATGAATTTGGACCGCAATAGCGCTGTCAATGGTGCAGTATCTAGCACCGATCAATTCGTAGTTGCTGTACTGCATGCGCTGCGGATGGACGGGTGAAAAATCGAGTAAGTGCATTTCTGATCCCAAGTTAGCTATGCTGGGTGTCGAAAACTCGGTATCAAACTTTTTAGCATGATTTAGGGCGATTTCGGCCGCAACCATATTCAGGTGCTGGTTGCTATAAAAACGCTGAACACCAAACATGCCTCCGCCCAGCAGCACAAAAAAGAGGGCAGCAAAGGCCGCATAGCTATACAGCTGACGCATATACGTCGGTTTAGGCACCATCTGTGGCTTGGGCTGAGCCAGTTTTTTAAGCTCGCTCATTTTTTCGGGCGATAACTTTTGGCTTTTATAAAATTTGCGAACACGTTGTTCTATTGGGGAGTTTGATTGACTCATTGACGCACACCTCCTGTTGAAGATGAGGAATCTTTTGGATCGGAAATTGGGGAAGAAGTTAGCAAGGCTCGCAAACTTTTCTTGGTCCGGTGCAAAATGCTTAGAATTGTCCCGCGCGGCCGTTGTGTGAGTTCCGCTAATTCTGTCACGGTGTAATCTTCTACCACCGACAAATAAAGCAATTCACGAACATCATCTTGCAACTGAGCCAAAGCGGATTCTAGTTCAGGATCAAAAGATGAAAGCATAAGGTCAACATCACCAACCAAATCCTCTTCATCAATCGGATAAAAATCTAGCTTACCCGCACGGCGAATGTTATCGATATGAGCATTTCGCAGCGTGGTGATCAGGTATCTAATATCCCAAGGCCCCCCCTTGCGGCTGATTTTCAAACAGGCGGTTTGCAGAAGGTCTTCAGCCAGTTGGCTATCGTGGGTTAACGAGAGCGCATACCGGTAACCATTTTGCAGTAACGGTTCTATGTTCGTTGTACTTTCATCCATTTAGTTAGTTCACTCAATCTAACAAATTGATTTTATAAATACCAATTTGAATGATCTCTATACTCTAACTAACGATTGATCTTTGGTTTTGATTGCAAATTGGTTGAAATTGGGACAAATTGGTCCGTTTAGGCTCCAAACCGAGAGAATATTAATAGGTATCCCGAGTTATGCCTAAGGCTTAATTGCCAAACTTAGGCGATGCTACAAGTCTTCGGCTTGTTCTAGAGGATTATGGTGTGAGAGCCCGATTTTTAGAAACAGCTACAAGGACTTTGATCAAATCATCCACTTTAAACGGTTTGCTCAAAAACTGTGACATGCCTGCATCTTTACATAGCTGTTTGTCTTGCGGCAGAATTCCGGCCGTTAACGCCACAATTTCAGGTCTCTGATCAACAGGCAGTTGAGCGAAAATCTCCGCTGTGGCTTCAATCCCGTCCACATTTGGCATGTGCACGTCCATCAAAATCAAGTCGAACGGCTGATTCAAGGCCAATTCAATCGCCTCAGCTCCATCATTGGCGATGACCCCTTCATACCCCAAACGCCCCAGCGCCCGCATAGCAACCTTTTGGTTAACGATATTATCTTCAGCCAACATTATCTTTAACGGATACTGTTCAGCAATTTGATCGCTTACCTTCGGCTTCAGATTTTCTTCGGTTGTCTCTCTAATTTGCTGAGCAAATAAATTTAGGATCGCTTTTTGCAGCTGCAATATTTTGATCGGTTTATACAAGAAGGTAGAGATCCCTAAAGAATCAGCCTCACGCTTAACTTCTTTATCCCCGATTGATGTGAGCAGAATGATCGGTGGCAGCTCAGCCCCATTGGCTTTAAGTTGGGCGATCATATCTAACCCTGTCACTTTTGGCATCTGGTAGTCAAGCAGTATCAAATCAAATGGCGGATTGGTCTCAATCGCCATCATGCCTTCCATCGCAGAGCTAGCTAGGTAAGGGGCCAATCCCCATCGATGGCAATAATGTGTAATCAGCTCCCGATTTGTTGTATTGTCATCGATAATTAAGGCCCGTTTACTGTGCAAATAGTCTGGATCGATGATGCCGTAGTGACCTGTGTCTGGTTCAGCCGGTTCCCCTACTATCGTAAATGAGAACGTAGAGCCAATCTGTTCCTTGCTCTCTACCCACATCGTGCCGCCCATAATTTCACACAGGCTTTTGCTGATTGCCAGCCCTAATCCGGTGCCGCCAAACTTGCGTGTGGTTGAGCTGTCAACTTGGCTAAATGATTTAAACAAGCGGTCCATGCGATCTTTTGGAATCCCAATGCCTGTATCTTTGACCGAAAATTGGATCAAATTAGGATCTTCAGCGGCCGCAAATACATCAAGAACGATCTCCCCATCGGCCGTAAATTTGACCGCGTTTGACAGCAAGTTAACAACAACCTGTCGCAACCGAGTCACATCCCCATAAATCCACTCTGGGATCATGTCTCCAAAGCGCAGAATAAGCTCCAGCTTCTTTTCATGGGCTTTGGGCGCAATCAAATCAAGCGCTTCTTCTAGCGCTTTGCGAAGGTCAAAACGCTCGTGCTCAATCTCAAGTTTACCCGATTCAATTTTAGAGAAGTCCAAAATATCATTGATAATCGTGAGCAGCGATTCCCCGCTATTTCGGATCGTTTCGACAAAACTTTGTTGTTCTTCATCCAGCTCAGTATCTACCAACAAACTGGTCATCCCGATGACCCCATTCATAGGTGTACGAATTTCGTGGCTCATGTTGGCAAGAAAATCGCTTTTGGTCTTTGCCGCAACCTCGGCCGCTTCTTTGGCTTCCTTCATAGCGGCTTCTGCCAGCTTCAAGGTTGTCACATCTCGTACAATCGCAACTAAAATGCGATCACCATCTGGCAAATTAACTCCCTGCTTATTTGTTTGGGTATAAACAATCGGCAGATTATCTGGACGGGCCACACCATCATTGGTTACCACTTCATCTTGAGCAAGTGCTAGGCTATCCACCTCGTTATAGGCATCGGCCGCCTCTTTGCTCATCAAGTCATAATCAGTTTTGCCCAAGTAGTCTTCTTCTTTGCTATTTCTTAGCCGCAAAAATGCATTATTCACTAACAGAAATTCGTGCTTTTTATTTTTGACAAATAGGGGATCTGGCAACTGGTTCACGATCGCCTTGAAATAGTCAGACGTTTTTTGTAGCTCATCTTGTGCTGTTTTATTCCGCTCCCAAAGCCAGTAATTTTCAAGCGATTTAGAAAGCAAGGATGACATTTGATAAAAAAGCCGCTGATGTTCATAGTTGAACGCATTTTTATTAGCACCGGTAACTGTAAGCGATCCGATGATGTCTCCTGAAAAGTGAAGCGGGGCTACCATCATTGAAAATGGGCCAAACTCATTCATGTCTCTTAAATCTTTATACTCTGCTTGTGTCGAGTCTTTACAGTGGTAGATATCACCCGTTTTTAAGACATATTCAATCGGGGTCCCCTCTACAGGTCCGGATAACCCTTCGGTAAGCTGGTCTAGTGAGACGCTTACATGTTTAATCGTCCAATTTTCTTTTGAATCATCCAGCAAGCTCATCGTCACAAACACGGCCGGGATAATGTCGACAACGTATTCATTTGTTGCGGCAAAAAGACCATCCCAATCTTTGGTTTGGCTCAGGATAACCGCATATTCATTCAGGGCTTCCAAGCTTTCGATTTTATTCTTTTTATAAGACAACCGATGACCAGCTTTTTCTTGTTGATGGATCTTATCCACAGTTGTGGCTAAAGTCTGTGCAAACGGCTCCCACCAGGCTAGGTCTGAAATGAGGCCACTATCCTCGAACTCCAGTTGAACAACTACATCACCATTGGTGTTTGTAATTTTTAGGAAACGGCCGTCGTCCTCTGCAGTTTGATTTTCCGACCGTACACCGCTGACATATGCCATTTCTCCGTTTGCACCAGCTATCCAAAAGCTAATTTCATGATCCGGCATCATGTCTGCAAGCAGTTGCGACAATGTGGCTCCTAAGTCTGAAACCGAAGCGGCAACCATGAAGGAATTGAGCCACTTGAGTATTTGAGTTGTATCCGGATTCGGGGGATATGCGCTAGGTGTAACTGTCATATAGTCATGAAAAAAGATTTTAACTGAGATTCGCCCAGAGATAATTTAGAGGCTACCGTCTTTTTATACAATCACACAATTGGACCAAACAGCCGTTTTTGAATAGGCAATAAGCACATTTAGCGCAGATATTTAACTAAAACGGGAGATTATAAAAATAATTAGGCTGATTTTTGAAAATCTTGGAAACATTGGCCCATTGCCATACGGCATCCAATAGACAAGATGCAGGCTTAATCCGCTGGCTGAATATCAAGTGTGATGGCTCTGAAATTAGTTGGCTGCAGCTCTTGGGTAAAGGTGTCATACACAACGACATCTAGCGACATGCTTTGCCCAGCCCGGTCGGCCGGGATCGTGAGATAGCCGATGTCACGCACACGCTCACCTGAGGACCAAAACGCCGTCGGCCGGGTCCCTTCGGCCGGAATTTGATCTGACTGACCTAACATAAACCCATCAAACGCCAGCAGCCGGATTGAGGTCGTTCGCTCTCCCACATCATCTGCCAAGCTCTCCCAAAACAAAGAGACTCGAATCGTTGCGCCAGCTTTTACTTGGTAAGGGGGTTCAAGGGGGACAAAAAACCGGTCCTCCCCCATCTGAGCCACCTCTATCTTTTCCAGCCACATCGTTTCACCAAATGTCGCATCCGTAAACACGGTCGGATGATCTGATGGGGTCGCTTGAAAAAAGAATATCCCATCCACTTCTTCAATGATTTTTTGATCCGGGTCCGCCAACAGATTTTTCACAACGTTCTCTGTCTCGAACAAGCCTAGATTCGGTTGTGACACCTTCCGGTCAATTAAAATATGTTCGGCCGCTTCAATACGCTCAGCCGAAAAAGGAGCACCTTGATGTTCGGCTAAGAAGACATCGAGATCATTGACGTGGGTCAGATGCGGCGTATAGGTTGTGTGAGCCAACATGCTAATCTCTTCTGGAATCCGCTTGGCCATCGCACTGCCAGCCCGATCATGGTCACTCACATCAAATCGATCTGGCTGATAGTAGCCCCCAAACGGAGCATGACTAAAAAAGATAAAGCCGATACACACTGAGAGCACCAGCCAGCTGCTGATCCACTTATCCCATTTTAAATCTAGCTGCCGAATGCCAATGACTATGGCGGCGAAAAGGATGGGGGTCATCGAGGCGGAATAATGCTCTTCAAGCCGAATCGGGCCGATCCGGCCGCTCATAAACATGAGCAAGGCAAATGGGGCGCAGACCAAAGTAAGCCGAGGTGCCAACAAACACAAAAAACCCAGTGGCAACAAAATCCGAAACATGCCAAATAGCTGGTCTGGACCCAGCACCTGCTGAACAAACCAAACCGGCCTAGACACAATCGTTCTAACAATCTCTGAATATGAATCCCCCAAATGAGAATAATAGAACAACTGCGGATACGCTTCTCCCCCGCCAAAGGCCGGGATCACGATATCGCTTAAGACAAAGAGAGCCAGCATCCCAAACAAAAACAGCCCCCCGCCCCAGCGCCAATCCCGCTCAGTCACAATCAGGTAAATTCCGATCATGGCGATATAAAGCGCAACGGTCTCTTTTGCCAACAGAGCGATCAGCATCCCGATAAGCAATAGTCTTCGGTCTTTACGGGCCAGTCCCAACATGGCCAGCGCCATCCAAGGCAACCCGAAAAAGATACGGCGAAAATCGGCCAGCATAAAGTCATGCACGGCCGGATTGAGGAAAAACGCCAGCAAAAACCACGGTGCAACGGCCGGCCGCTCCTCTCGCATCATAACGTATAAAATTAGACCAGT
This sequence comes from Chloroflexota bacterium, assembly GCA_020628815.1. Lineage (GTDB taxonomy): Bacteria > Chloroflexota > Anaerolineae > Promineifilales > Promineifilaceae > WTJY01. Next base: position 10,629 of record JAHDEN010000103.1, read on the forward strand.
CGCCGTAATATTGAGGCATTGCACAATAAACAGCACCCGCTCGTCTGGCCAAATGAGCAGGAATGGTGCCGCCACAACCATGAGTGGCGAAAAGTGGTCTCCCATAATCGAGCGGCCGGGGATGGGTGTATACAAAAACTGACCGTCTAGCACGCTCCAAATCGCTTGGCTAAAGCGGGCAAAGTCCCCGATACGAGAATTAAATGCGTTGTGCTGTTGCAGTTGCAACCAAAATAATGCCACAAAAAATATGGTGGCCATCAGCACAACACTCCATTGTTCTATGAAAATTTTGCGGGCTATTTTTTTAACTTGGCTCACTGCACACGACGGAGCATTCAGAAATCTGCGCGCCTTCAAAACGCTATAAACAGACTATTTGAATGTCTTTACCGCTTTTTCAATACTTTTCTTTGGACTTACCTTATGCTGTACATCCTCAAAGTTACCCTCTGCGTCAATTACAAAATGACTGCGGATGATGCCCATAAACTTGTTCCCGTACATGCTGCGCTCGCCCCATGAAAAGTACGCTTCAGAAACTTTATGATCTGGGTCTGATAACAGGTTGTAGGGTAGGTTTTCCGCTTCACGCCATTCGGCTAAACGGCCGGGCTCATCTGGGCTGATGCCGAGCACAACACCGTTCCCTGCTTCGATTTGTGGGAACGCATCGCGCAAGCCACAGGCCTGTGTCGTACAGCCGCCGGTAAAAGCTTTCGGGTAAAAGAATATAAGGACTCGTTTGCCTCTGTAGTCGGCGAGTGAAATCTCGGTCCCTTCATCAGATGTAAGCGTAAAATCTGGGGCTTTTTGGCCAATTTCAAACATAGTTTTTCCTCTAGATATTGTTTCAATAAGCCACGCACATCAGCATAGCTTTTGATAATACAAGTATACCAGATGGTGCCGATCAGTCGCTTGTTTTGTATGATTGTAGAATGAATGCATATACAGGGCGTTGGGTTGCCCAAATCAAGAATTCCGACACGATTGTTGGGCACGGAACCACAGGGCCAGAAGCGTTGCGGCAGGGGAGAAATAACCGGCCGAAAGCGAAGCTAGACGTTAGCTATGTGCCAGATCAGTCGGGCGAGCCACTAGCCCTTTCCCCCATCTTGCAAGATCTAAAAAAAGCCCTATCGCGCGTTGATCAGCCTGTCTACTTGGTGGGTGGTGCGGTACGTGATGCGATGCTCGGCCGGATAAGCCACGATCTTGATTTTGTGGTGCCACAAGACGGTGTAAAAGTCGCTTTTCAGATTGGAGATTTTTTACGCGCTCCCGCATTTCCATTAGATGAGGAGCGAGGGGTCGGCCGGGTAGTGCTCAAGAAATGGGGCATCTATCTCGATATCGCATGTTTTCGCTCAAACGGGTTAGAGGGAGACTTAATCGACCGAGACTTTACCCTGAACGCCATTGCGCTCCCGGCCTTGGCCACACACACGGCTGAGCTGATCGACCCGTTGGGTGGGGGAGATGACCTAGCCAACAATCGGTTGCGCATGGCCCATCCCGATGCATTTATCAGCGATCCGGTGCGCATTTTGCGCGGGGTACGCATGATGCTCAAATATGATTTAATGCCGGAACCAGGCACGGCCGAAGCGATGCAAAGCGCCATCCTGCAATTAAAAACCGTATCTCCCGAACGGGTGAGGGATGAGCTTTTAAACATCCTAAATATCGATGGGGCAGACGGGATTCAAACCCTGCATGACTATGGCCTTCTCGAGTACATTCTGCCAAAAATCGTCGATTTGGTAGGCATCCAGCAGACTGAACCCCACTTTGAACCGGTGTTCAGTCATACGATCAGCGTTTTGCGCTGGCTACAAAAACTGCTCAATCGAGAAATTTTACACGAATGGATATCCCCCATTTTAGAGAAACTGACCCCATATTTTGACCGGCCGGTTACCGGCAATCGGCACGGGTGGGATTTGATTTTGCTGGCCGCCCTCTATCACGACGTGGGTAAAGCAAGCACCCAGAGTTCAGAAACAAACGCTGACGGCTCTGTGCGCTATCGCTTTTTTGAGCATGACAAAGTAGGCGCGAAGATTACAAACGAACAGCTGCGGTATTTTAAGTTTAGTGTCGAAGCGATCCAGCATACATCGGCCGTTGTTGATGGCCATATGCGCCCCCTACTCCTTTCGGCCGAACCCAAGATCACCGTGCGCGCCAAACATCGGTTCTGGAAAAAGTATGGCGCTGCCGGCATTGATATTTGCCTGCTTTCAGTTGCGGATCACTTAGCCACCTACAACGGACAAGGCCCTGAAGATAAATGGCAGAAGTTTCAAGCGACCATCGATGACATGCTGAACCATTGGTTCACAATTGAAGACCCTGCTGTGAAAAAAGAGCCGCTAGTAGACGGCCGCTTTTTGATAGATGGGTTGCAAATCAAAGGCGGGCCAGAAATCGGCCGATTATTGGCTCTGATAGAAGAAGCGGCCGTTGCAGGCGAAATATCTACGGCCGCCGAAGCACTGGAACTTGCGAAGCAATCGCTCAGTGATCAAGCCTCATCGACTTAAGAGGAAACGTTTCAACATTGCAGCCTGACTGATCACTGGTTACTGATCACTGAAAACTTTTACCTCGGCATCATCCCACCGTACCCAAACGGATCAATCTGTGCGTTGTAGCCGCCGTCCACCCCTTTCACCACCACGCTAATCGCATCGTGCGAGTGCAGTGACTCCATATGGTTGGCAAAAATCCGGAAATCTAAAATACGCTCTTCGTTGTTCAAAACGGTGTAAAGCAAACGGACCGCATCTTCAACAAATTTCAAGTATGCGCCGTTCATCTCCGCAAAAGCCTGCTCATCCTCACGCTTCACCATCACCTGTGTTTCAGTCACCAAGGCTTCACGGCATAGTTCAACCAAATCTTCAATCCACAGCAGCTTACTATATTCGATAGAAACTTTCGCAATTGAGCGTTGGCTATGGGGCACAACGGCGATCCCGCGCGTTTCGCTGGCGTGCACGCCTAACTCATAGCTGCATGGGCAAGCAGATGAGTATTCAAAATCCAAATGCATAAAGTGGCGCAATTTCCCTTCGGCCGAAATAACCGTCTCAAACACCACCGGATAATATTGATACCCAGACAATCCGCTCCGCAAACTAGGCACCCGGATCGGATAATCAAATGCGATCGCGATTCGGGCCGAAGAAGATTCTAAATTCTCAAGATAGCTTCCTGCGATATCTTGCAACAAATCCGGCGTTAGCTCTTCATCCTCATATTCATAAAAGGTACGAATAATCCGGCTCATGTTGATCCCTTTTTTATACGCCTCGAGCGAGACACTACCGGTCACAGAACAATGAATCGGTTGGGTTCCCCCTTCGCGTCGGCGCACATGCATCGGAATTTTAAAGTTATGAATGCCCACATGTTGAATTTCTACTTTGGGGCTGGTGTTTTCACGATTTTGCAGATCTGGTAGCGTTTTTCGATATTCGGGCGTAACCTCAAACTGATCGTCGTAATGTTGCTTAAGGGATTGAGTTGAGGGAGGGTGTTGGCCGTTCTTTGCACTTGCCATGATTATTCTCCAAAAAATAATGGGATGGGGTTTGAGCGATAATTATAAGTGTTTTTTTTTGATCTGGTGCGGTACTGGGCGTCGTGTCCCATAAAAATCTTACCTATTTAGTTGTACGCAATAACCAGAGTTTAGTTGGATCCACTTGCATGAAATTTATTCACTGAGAAAATCTAAATTGTGACTGAAGATCTGCTTACGAAGGAAAAACGAGGAAAAGAAGGATGAATGAAGGAGACAAAAGAGCATTAATTATGCTCCCAATTACGTTGCTGATTGGGACAGGTTTGGCATTTGCAGGGGGACAAGGGAGCATTGATTATGATGGTTTTCCGTTGTTCGTTATCTGTATTACTTTTGCGTTCATTGTTCAGTGGATGGCATTTATCCCAGCCTATATTAATCAGACAGAGAAATTTTTTGATTTAACCGGCAGCCTCACCTATATCTCTGTTGTTTTAATCGGCCTGCTCTTAAGCGGAGCACGGGATACCCGTTCGCTCGTTTTAGCCGCACTGGTCATCATTTGGGCAGCCCGTTTAGGCACGTTCCTGTTCCAACGTATTCAGAAAGATGGACACGACGGCCGATTTGATACGCTCAAGCCATCGTTTATTCGGTTTCTAAACGTCTGGACCATTCAGGGGCTGTGGGTCAGCTTTACATTTGCGGCCGGTTTAGCTGCAATCACCTCGGCCGAAAGCATTCCTTTTGGGATTTATGGTGTGGTAGGGCTCATTGTTTGGCTGCTAGGCTTTGGGATTGAGGTTGTTGCAGACCGGCAGAAAAAAGCGTTTCGCGCCGACCCAGCAAACAAAGGCAAATTTATTACCGGCGGCTTGTGGTCATGGTCCCGCCACCCGAACTATTTTGGTGAGATTGTGCTGTGGCTGGGCGTGGCGATTATCGCATTTCCGGTTTTGAGCGGCTGGCAATATGTCACCCTCATCTCCCCCATTTTTGTCTACTTGCTACTAACGCGTGTAAGCGGTGTTCCCATGCTCGAGGCCCGGTCTGACGATAAATGGGGTGGCCAAGCAGATTACGAAGCATACAAAGCTCAGACCCCTGTCTTGTTCCCCAAACCGCCTTCGGGCTAATCGGGCCGTTCTGTCACAAGAAAAAGTCTTTAATCACGGCCGACACGTTCGCAATAAGCGCATACTCATCCATTTCGTCTTCTTTAAAGATCGACATATCACCGCCCGTTATGGTGATTGTCAAAATCCCATCAACCCCAGCCAGCGCCTGTGCAACAGCCGAGCCTTCAAGCATTTCTTCAACAGATTGGTAGCTTTCCTCTTCAGATTCTGATGTAAGCGGCAGGTTTGTAAAAAAGTGAATCAGATTCAGTTCATCTTCATCCACTTCAGTTTCAATCTCTATATATTCTGACATAAGGATTATTGTAGCCATTTGAATGGTCAGTGACGAGTGACATCAAAGCAAATTACAGATCACTCTTTAAGCGTAAGAAACAACCGGTCCCGTCTTGACCCTCAATGCCCCCTCGCTATAATGAACCTTCACAATTGTGTTGGGAGCCAAATCAGATTAACTTTTAAAATCTTTTACCTGTAAACTGCGACTTGCAACCTGCATCTTGCTTCACCATTCATGTTTGAACAAATCGCCCAAGTAGTTGCCCGTTACGAAGAAATCGAGCGACAAATGACAGATCCGGCCGTTATGTCGGACCACAAAAAGCTAACAGAACTTGCTCAAGAGCGCTCCGATATTGAGCCGCTGTTCACCACGCATGCGACCTACCAACAAATTCAGTCGGAAGTTGCTGACGCCAAAGAGATGATTCAAATGGAAGATGATCGGGAAATGATCACCATGTTCCAAGAAGAATTAAAAGCTTTGGAAGCCAAGATCCCAGGTCTGGAGCAAAAGATGCGCAAGCTGCTTGTGCCAAAAGACCCACGAGATGACCGCAACGTGTATGTCGAAATTCGCGCTGCGGCCGGTGGCGATGAAGCGGCTCTGTTTGCCAACGATCTGTGCCGCATGTACTTGCGCTACGCAGAAAAACAAGGGTATAAAACCCACATCATGGATGAAAACTTTATCGGGATCGGCGGTTATAAAGAGGTCATCATCAACGTGCGTGGCAAAGGAGCCTACTCACGTTTTAAATACGAAAGTGGTGTACACCGTGTTCAGCGCGTACCGCAAACTGAATCACAAGGGCGTATTCATACCAGTACCGCAACGGTTGCAGTGATGCCCGAGGTTGATCAGGTAGATGTCACCATCGACCCCAACGACCTTGAAATCAAGGCTGAATTTTCATCTGGCCCCGGTGGCCAGCACATGCAGAAAAATGCAACGGCCGCTCGTGTGATCCACAAACCATCTGGCTTAATGGTTAAAGTTCAGTCTGAGCGCAGCCTGACCCAAAACAAACAGTTGGGTATTCAAATTATCCAAAGTCGTTTAAAAGAGGCTGAAGAAGCGGCCCACAACGCCGAGGTTTCAGGCATGCGCAAAGATCAAGTGGGGGGCGGCGACCGCTCTGAAAAAATCAGAACCTACAACTACCCACAAAGCCGGGTGACCGATCATCGGGTCGGCTACTCGAGCCATAATCTGCCTACTGTCATGGATGGCGATATTGATCAGTTTATTGATCGACTGACGATTGCAGAAGAGGCGGAGAAGTTGGCTGCGGCCGGCTTAGAATAATTAGATGACTTCGGAAGCTAGTAAAACTTCCGAAGTCCACAACAGCCTACACGCTACATTTCAGCAGCCTGCCCAGCAGCACGTACAAATTCAATAATCAAGGGATGGGTTTCGCCAAGCAGTGAGGATCTCTCCGGTTGATAAGCTGTTCCCATAAAGAACGGGTGCCCTTCTAGCTCAATAATGCGTGGATCTTCATCTTGATCAAAGCCGGTGACCTGCAAATCACTCGTTTCAAAAAGATGAAGGTATGCCACATTAAATCCATAGCTACAGCGATACTGCTCGGTAATTAAATGCTCCCCATACAGCTCCGCAGCTTTCGTTCCCTCAACCAGTTTAATCTCCCCATCTTGATCAACCAATGAGCACACAAGCGGTGCGATAAGAGGGAATTCAGTTTCTGGAGTAACTTCAGCATTAGCCGCCTGCTCAAAGCCCAATTTATTTCTGGCAAATTCCAGCACCGCATGCTGGTATCCCCCACAGGTGCCCATAAACGGGATATTGTTTTCACGAGCAAACTGAATAACGTCTATAGCCCCTTCCATGTTTTGGTAAGGGCTGGCAGGCACGACCCATATCCCATCATAAGAACCAAATTGATCTGCGATATCAGATTTGATATCGGCCGTATTAATCCATTCAAATTGAACTGTGCGGTTTAAAGCTTGGCCTGCAAGCTCAAGCGCTTTAGGGATCGCTCGATGAGCGGTTACGGTCTGATTATAGTCTCCAACAAGTGCAAATTTCGCCACGATTACCTCCTGAATTTTTCTCATTCAAAAAGTAAGCGATTATATGCCACATAAACACAAGATAAAAAAAGCTCGGTTTTTGGGCTGAAAAGCAAAAGAAGAATGAAAGGTCTAACAGCATCTGTCTGTTTACAGTTAAAATATTTCCACAGGAATTATTATCATGACTACTGGCTCAATCTTAATTGGAATCGCTCTTTTCTTGATTGTCGGGCTTTTTATCGCTCGGCCGTTTTTAATACCTCCTCCTCAAGCAAAAGTTGTCTCAGAACGTGACATGCTTGAAGCTGAAAAAGAGGCGCTTTTGGCACGGATCAAAGCGTTGGACTTTGATGGGGAAACCGGCAAACAGGGTGACCTAGAATGGGAGGGGGAACGAGAGTTCTTAGTCGAAAAAGCGGCCGATGTGCTGCGCAAGCTCGATGAAACTGAGGATGTGGACGCTGCAATCGAAGCAGCCATTGCCAAAATCCTGAATGAGGTGAGCCCGTGATCAGCAAGCGTTTGCCTCACAACAAAAAAAGACTGGTTGTTCTTTTAACCATATTGGCCAGCCTAATGGTTATCCAGCCGCTCCAGGCGCAAGAATTACCAGAGCCAGACCCGATTAATGGTGCAGCGATTTATGCAGCCCGTTGTGCCAACTGCCACGGCCCTATGGGGTTAGGGGACGGGGAGCTGGCCCCCAACTTACCCAACCCACCCACAGCGATCGGAAATCCTGACTTTTTGGCCGCAAACGAAGCTTTTGACATTGCACAGGTGGTTTACAACGGCCGAGTGCAAAATGGCATGCCAGGGTTTGGCAATGAAAACAACAGTGATCCTTTAACTGATCAAGAAATCTTCGATGTGGTGGCAGCCCTCTCAATTTTGCCACAAATGAATCAGCCGATTCCAGCAGCTCGAATTTTCGGGCAGGTTGGAAATGGATCGCAGGGTGAGTTGCTGACAGAGGGGATCGTGATGCTTGAAACCTTTACGGCCGATTTTGAGCCCAGCGGGACGTTTTCAACAGACATTCTGGCTGATGGCAGCTATAGCTTTGAGCTAAGTGACTTGCCCCCCAACTGGTTATACCGCACCTTTGTTAGTTACAACGGACTTGATTTCGGGAGCAATGTCGGCCGCTTAACTCCGTTCGAAACAGAAGCAACGTTAAACGTCATCGTTTTTGATACCACCACAGACGATAGCGGAATCCGGGTGTCACAGCATCAAACGCTTGTTGATTTTGGCCCAGGCAATGTTCAAATCGCAGAGATTTATCTGCTTAGCAATTCGGAACCTCTGGTCTACATCGGTGACTCGCTTGAGTCGGGAACGGTCCAAATCCCTGTACCTGATGGGGCTGAAAATGTGATCTTTTTGCAGGGGTTTGGCGGAGCAGAAAATTTTGCCCCGGTAGAAAATCCAGCTGTTGAAAACAATATTTGGCGGCCGAAGTTAGACGTCTTACCAGGTGAAGCAACGTTACAACTGCTGATTCGCTACACGCTCCCTTTTGAGCCAGGGATGACCATTGGCCACCCGATGCCTTACCCCACAGATTTTATTGAGTTGGCTATTCCAAATACCGGTGCTGCGGTTTCAACGGAAGTCGATTGGCGGCCGGAAGAACCGACGGCCGGATTGGATGGACAGGCCGATCAACGTTTGCGCTTTTCACGTTCTCCCATGCCCCCAGAAAGCACGTGGGCATTTAGATTAGTCGGTTTCCCCAACTTGGTGATTGATGCGGATGGCAATCGGATTCAACAGCGTGACGAGGTTTCTGAAATGCTGATTGGGGCGGTTGTTCTCGTGGTTGTTGGTGCTATTGTCGCTATTACGGGCTATTCGTGGACACAACAACCGCCGGCCGCATCTGATCAAGAAGCGCTTACACGACGCATTGCGGCCTTGGACCTTGCCTACGATGAAAAAACCATCAGCAAACGCGCATGGTCCCAAAAACGGGCCGATCTCCTAGGCCAACTCAAATCTGTTTGGAAATAGCTGATTAGCGAATATCCGCGTAAATCTGAAAAATCCGCGGCAAGAATCTATTGCCGCAGATATTTCGGATTTACGCGGATAATTTATCTTGAGCCTATGAGCTCGAAAGCCTTGCGTTTCTTTCCGTATTTGCCAGCCTTTTTTGGCCCAACCTCTTTTGCCCAAAGTTTAGAACAAATGCAACGTCAAGTTGTGTAGCTGTCAGATAGTTCATTGCTTGTGCTGTGTGATGGTCAGTAATTGAGCTTGAAATCGCTTTAATTTCAAGAATGATTTTGTTCTCAACCACAATGTCAGCCACATAATGCCCAACATTGACACCCTTATAAAGCACATCCAAATGCTTTTGTTGAATCCCTGATAATCCAATGAGCTTCAGCTCGTGAATCAAGGCGTTTTCATAAACCTTCTCTAAAAAACCAGGTCCCAGTTTATTATGAACCTCATAAGCGGCCCCAATAATCTTGTAAGACAATTCCTCATGTATTAATTTCCCCAAAATTTTCTCCTCAAATTAAAGTTAATATTGATATTGCTTTTTGATGCAAAGACATTTATATACCAAAGATGTGCGTTAGAACCGTACTGGCAGCACCACCAACTGATTGAAGCATGGCAATCTCCGGCCCGTTAAGCTGATTTTCACCCGCCCGGCCGGTTAGCTGCTGCACAATCTCACACGTTTGGTAGATGGCGGTTGCCCCGATCGGATGGCCACGCGCTTTTAAACCACCCAGCGTCGCCAATGGCAAATCGCCATCACGGAAAATGCGCCCCTCGGCCGCCATATGCCACCCCTCACCCTGGCGGGCAAACCCGGTAGCTTCCAACAGTAAACAGGCCATAATGCTAAACGCATCGTGGACTTCGTAAAAATCAATATCTTTTCGATTGACATTGGCTCGCCGGAATGCTGTAACGGCCGACATACGAGCCGCACGCAAAAGCAGCGGCTCCGGCCGATCTTCAATCCGAAAACGATCGGTCGACACACTCGAGGCCATGATATGGACCGGGCTTTCATGATAGGCTCGAGCTTCTTCTGTTGGCACAAGCAAAACGGCAGCCGCCCCATCACAGACCGGTGAACAATCAAATAGTCGAATCGGATCAGATATGATGCGCGAGTTCATCACCGTCTCTGCATCAATTTCTTTTTGAAAAAGGGCATTGGGATTGGTCACACCGTTTTTGTGGGCATTCAACGCAAAATTGACCAACCCATCCTCGGGCATCCCGTATTTTTGCATATACATGCGCATCAGCTGTGCATTTTTACTAATGAGTGTATCTCCAGATGGCACCTCATAACGGGCGTCAAGCGCTTTGGCCAAAGCCGGAGTCGCAGGGCCACCACTCATTTTTTCGACCCCCACAGCGATAGCTGAGTCCGCTTCACCGCTCGCCACAGATAGATAGGCCATGCGCAACGCGGCTGCCCCGGTCGCCGTTGCGGCACGAACCTGTAGCGCTTCTACCAAGTCGAGCCCAACCTCATCTGCAATAAGGGCTGCAATATGTTTTTGCCCTTGAAGCTCATCAGCCAGCATGTTGCCCGCAATCAGCGAGTCAACCTTGGCAACACCGGCCTCATCCATCGCCTCTTTAACAGCCTCGGCCGCAATTTGACGCATCCGCTTGTCATATTGTTTTTTGACGGGCACCTGCCCAATTCCTACGATGCTGACTTTTCTCATATCTAATCTTTGATGATTTGGTTTAAATC
>JAHDEN010000104.1 GCA_020628815.1 Chloroflexota bacterium
CTGACGTTTTGTTGTGGTGGGGCCATTTGGCTCATGACAAAGTTGATGACGCCATCGTTGAACGGGTTCACAAACGTGTTTTACAAGGGATGGGGCTGATCGTGCTCCACTCTGGCCATCACTCCAAAATATTCCGTAAGCTGATGGGAACCAGCTGTTCACTTACTTGGCGCGAGGCGGATGAGCGTGAGCGGCTGTGGGTTGTCAATCCTTATCACCCGATCACCCAAGGGGTGGGCGCATACATCGAGCTAGAAAAGGCGGAAATGTATGGCGAAGTATTTGACATTCCTGAACCAGAATCACTGCTGTTTGTCAGCTGGTTTGAAGGGGGTGAGGTGTTCCGCAGCGGTGCAACGTGGCACCGCGGCCGAGGCAAAATCTTTTACTTCCGGCCGGGGCACGAAACCTATCCTGTTTTCCACAATCCTGAAATCATGGGTGTGATTTTGAACGGGGTACGCTGGGCGAAGTTCGAAGGCAACACGGCGGCTCAAGGGATATTGGATGCTCCGAATATCCCCGTTTCTATCGAAACGATTTCTGAAAAAGAGTAATGTTTTAAACCAGACCGGTTTCAGAAACCGGTCTGGTTTTTTTGTTTTCCCATGTCACTAAATTCTATTCCGACAAAAGCGGTTATGATCGGCACCGGCGATATGGCCCGCGGTCACATTCGCAAAATTTTGACCCATTTCCCCAACACCAGCATTCCGATCATTTGCGACCCATCAGAAAAGATGGCTCAAACGGCGGCCAACCTGTTTGAGGAGTTAGGCCATCCCGCACCAAAAAACGAGCCTGATTTGGGCAAACTTTTAGCCACATATGGTGATGAGTTAGACGTAGCGTTTATTAATTCTCCCCATAAATTCCATCATGAGCAGGCGGTTGCTTGTTTAGAAGCGGGGCTAGATGTGTTGCTTGAAAAACCGATGGTGATGACGGCTGAAGAAGCGGTTGACCTGATTAGCGTGCGCGACAAAACCGGCCGGACTTTAGTCGTCGCCTTCCAAGGCAGCTTGTCACCAGAGGTGCGCATGGCGGATAAATTGTTGCGCGGCGGCACTTTGGGCACCGTGCGCAACATCGACGCGCAGGTTTGGCAAGATTGGAACCAAAACCAGACAAATACTTGGCGGCAAAACCCAGAAATTTCGGGTGGCGGCTTTATGTTCGACACCGGTGCCCACATGCTCAACACGGTCAGTGATTTAGCGGGAGAACCGTTTGTTGAGGTTGCGGCGTTTCTAGATAACTTAGGGCAGCCGGTTGACATTTTAGGGGTCGTCATCGGCCGTTTAAAATCGGGCACACTGGTCACACTCAACGCTTGCGGCGAAGCCTTCCCATCTTGCCAATCAGAAATCAAACTGGTTGGCACCCAAGCGATGATGCGCACAGGGGTTTGGGGCAAATATCTGGATATTCGCTATAGGGGTCACGATGATTGGACCCCGATCCCTGTCCCCCCCACGCTCGGGGTTTGGGAGCAGTTTATGGCGGTCAGATCGGGACAAATTGACAACCCATCTCCACCAGAAGTTGGATTGCGTATGGCCCATTTATGGGATGCGATTCGTGCATCGGCCGCGAACGGAGGATCAGCCGTTAAAATCTAATCTTGCCAAACTGTTTTTTTGCCCTGATGAGCGGGGCCTGCTAACCATTTAGGAGAAGGAAGTAACGATGAAGAAGGAATTCATGCATGGAGCCGGTTACACAACCGTTTATTTGGTTGTGAATATGAATCAGTTTGTCGCAGACAGGGATCAAAAAAAGTTTGAAAATGTGCGCGGGACTTCCGCTTTTGCAGCGGTTATTCGGGACGAGTGGGAGAAAATTCTGCGGGGCGGGAGTTCCCCTTTTACCAGAGAGGAACAGTTTATAACCCCGATCAAAAACGGCCGGAACGATGAAGCTCGGATGAATGTGGATGAGGTGGCGTTTAACACCGGCATCTTTAAAGGGGTGGTGCTGCGCGAATATTCTGCGCCGTTTTACAAAGTGGATAAATCTGCTTTTGATTTTATAGAGCCATTGCGCAGGAACTGGCAGTTCAAACGGCTGTTTCTAGAAAACTGGGACAATTGGGACATCCACATCCGGCCGACGATGACCGGCATGTTTGTAATTCGGCTGACCAACTTATATGACCATCAATATGGCACACAGCCGGCCGAATTCCGCACCATATCCTCTAACGTTCAAAATCTTCAAGCGTCGTTTGATATCCCATCCGCCTTTGATGTACGGGACGACCTGCTGGCCCAAATCGACAAAGGGATTGATGTTGACGAGGCGATGGAAGACTTGGACTCGATTCAATGTTTTCTAGAATGGCTGGGAGCCGATGAAAACGGATTATCGCTGACGATGGATTACCCCAGAGTTCAGTGGCAATTGGCTCAGGAAGTTTGCATGCGTTTCTTAGCCGCCATCGGAGACTCAACCCGGCTAACCGGCCATGAATTGATCGAATGGCGACAGCCAAAAACGAATATCACCTCGTCCCTAAACGACTCATACACCGTGTATCGTTTTAATGAGCTGTATGCCCCCGGGCGACTGATCCAGCGCAAGCAATGGAGTCGGGAAAAATGGAAAGCGGAACAAGACAATTTAAAGACGATCACCCTTAGAGACTTAAACAACTCTCCACGGATCAAAGAGTCGATTGCACAATTAATTGAAGGGGCCATGCTCAAAAAGGCAACAGGTCCGGCCGAAGATAAAAGCGGTAAAGACTCCAAACGGTTCCCACGGCAAACCCAAGCGGCCATCGATAAAATATTTAAAAACGACTATTCAAGCTGGGAGGATGAGCTGTGCCTAATTACTCCCAGATGCTCGGTGATTTGGCCCTCGCGCAAGTCTCAGGACCACTACCTGTATATTTCAACATTGCCCACGGCTACTAGCCAAGTTAAATATGTGTGGTATTGGGATGCGATGGAGCGGATGATTGAGTTTATTGTGGAGGTCAAATTATTAGCAAACTTGATCGAACTCAAAAGCCTAGAATCGCTTAATCGGTTTTCGCTAACCTTAAATGAGTTGCGCTTAGGCATTTTAGAAGAGAGCACAAAGTTTGAGCTAAAAGAGCTGGCTGACTTGGCCAATGAAGCCACCAACCTAAGCCGCTTGGTGAGCCTTTCGCGCCGTTTAAGCACCCCTCAAACGTGGAGCCGAGCTGAGTATGCGGCCGAAAAAGCACGGCACTTCATGGTTCAGCTTGATATACCCACACTGATTAAACATGCCGAAACCAATGTCGATAACATGACGGCCCTGATCAATCATCAAGATGAATTGTATTTGGCCAATGTGTCAGAACGGAACACAAAAAATGGTCAAGCGCGCACACTGACTTTGTTTTGGATCTCACTCGGGCTGATCGTTTATTCGCTGCCGTCTTTTTGGGTCGATACGGCCGGACTTTTTGCAGACGGTCTCCCCCAAATCAAGGCTACCCGATTCTTTAACATCCTGACTGCGGCGAATACAACGTATACGGTAGGCAACTTTTTGCTGATCCCTATCGGGGCCTACCTGATTTGGTCGATTATTCAGCTCGTTCGGCAGAGATTTTCAAAGTCCAAATAGACCATAGCACAGCAGGCACAATCACGGCCGTTCCCATGATTCGCATGATGGTGGTGAGCTCTAATGCACCATCTAAGGCCCACCCCACTACCCCAGCCCCTATGGCGCTCAGCAGGGTAAAGATCATGTATTCGGTGGCAAATATTCGGCCGCGTATTTCACCGGTCACCAGTTGCAGCAGTAACTGGGTCGAAAAGACCCACACGATGCCACCCCCAAATCCGCGTAAAAATGTACCGCCCAGCGATAGCCAAAACGGGCCTAACAGCGAGACGGTCCACATGCCTACGCCGGATATAAGCCAGCCAGCCGCGATCCCCCAACGCATTTTACGGTCATCATCACCCGTGACAAAACGGGCCAAGATCGGCCCCACACCGGTGCCGATCCCAGCGACGCCAAAGAACAAACCTAAGCTAATACCGCCCCCTTCCCCAATAACATAGGTTGTTTCGGCCAAAGAGACTTGAATGATCTGAAATCCGGCTGAGATCAGGATCGCATTTGTCCCTTTTAACAAGGTGATCACAAACTGATCCAAGCGGCTGCGTAAATAAGATATCCCTTCCAAATATTGAGTAATTGCGGCCGCAACCGATTTGTCGCTGTTCGCATTTGTAGTTGGTCGGTCATATGCCATTTGCCATATGAGCCATGCTGATACAACAAATGTCAGCGCATCGATAATAAAGGCGGGGACAATGCCCCAAAAACCGGCGACTAGGCCCCCCAATGCGGCACCAACGGCTAACATGGTTGACCACGTTACAGACAGCAAGGTGTTCGCCGTGCCTATCTCTTCGGGTTTTACAATATCAGGCAGGATTGCGTTTTTCGTGGGGATAAAAAAGCCGCTGGTTCCTAGTTGGATTGCGGTCAACGTATACAGTAGCCAAACGTCTTCCGGCCGACGTACAAGTAAAAACCCAAGCACAGTGATACCGCGAATAATGTCTGTTGCGATTAAAATGCGCTTCCGGTTGTATCGGTCAGCAATCACCCCAGCAATAGGCGAAACTAAAAATGGGGCCAGCATACGCACCACAAATAAGCCCCCAATGGCCAAACCAGATTCAGTTAATTGTGCCAGAAGAGCGGCCGAAGCGATTAGGTTAAACCAATCCCCCAACAAGCTAACGACTTGGCCGCCCCACAGCCAGCGGAAGTTTCTATTTTCTCTTAAAAGCTGGCCATATCCAACAGATGTCGCATTCAATGTGCTCATCGGCTAAAGCTACCACTTTTCGAAAGATTGGCGAACCACAAACAGCTTTCTAACTTTTAAATCAAAAAAAGGTCAGCTCGGACCAAAATCCAAACTGACCTTTTAGTTTTCTAATCGATGTGCCGAGCACACCACATCAAAACAAGCCTATGGGGTGTTGTCCTCGGGCTCGACATATGGTGCGATCACCTGCATGAAGAAGCTCAAATCACTTGCCCGATACTCTCTGTAGATCGGAACACCGAGCCGTTCTTCAACAACATCTGGGAAGACGACTTGGTAATTAACCAAACCTTCGATCAGATACAGTCCCGGCCGGGCGTTGTTAACATACACGCACTCACCATCTCCATTGTCACACTCGATTGTCCGGCCTCCTGATGTCTGGAAAACGATCGGAGTCAGATTGCGAATATCCCAATCATATAAGGCGGCTTGTGCCGAGGTTAAGGTAAAGCCTGAAATCACATCCTGTCTGGCGATACACTTACCGTTACCCACGTCTGAAATGGTCGTTTCACAAAATGCGGGTGCATTTAAGTCTCCCCTAACAGCTGAATATCTCACGATAGGGTTGTCGCTAACATCACGGGCCGCCATCGTTTCGATCGGTCCAGATATCAAATTGGTTGCAAATATAGTGGATGTTACTACACCAGATCCGGTTCGAATCATCTCTGTCACGCTCAAGGTTGTATGTGATTCAACCGCAATGACACCAATGATATAGTCTGTTAACTCATCACAACCTGGATAGGTTGGATCGTTAGAACACCAGCGAGTCCGTAAAATCGGGTCGCTCAGCGGCTCTACGCCGGCTGCATAATAAATCGGCACCTGGATTGGGTTTGCCAGCTTGTCACCGATTCCAATGTCTCGGCCGTCAGCCAGCGTGGTATTTAATACGCTAGAGAATTCTCCATAAATGAAGGTTTCGACTTCTTCAACCCCTTCCCAGATTTTTACCACTCGAATATTGTGGTCTACTCGATTGTTCTCTGGAATAGGATCTCCACCTTCATGATCAACTTCGGCATTGCCAATCACAAAATTCGGATCGTATGTCCCCGGTATCCGGCCGGTGAACTGAAGCACCTCTTCCCGTGACGGGTCTATCATGCCAAATGCGGTACAGGTTGCAAGCCAACGTGGCTCAGTGGTTGTAGGGGCAACGTCTGTACAAGACCAACGGCCAACACCAGCATACGCAACATCATCCATGTCTTGCGGCAACTCAACCGTTACCGTCATATTTCTGGCAGACTGAGGTCCGTTATTCTTCACAAAGGTTCGGATGGCGATATCGTGAGATAGTTCCCACTCACCTTCATACACCCGTGAAGCATTCAAGGCGATGTCATTCACACCAGGTACGTTTGGTTCAAATTCCATTTCTACTTCCAGATCTGTGCTGCAGTCGATCAGGATCGCATGGTCTTCCACTTCACCCCAACCGCCATAGCCCTCTGGCTGAATCGTCGCTTCGTTTGTGAATCTAAATCGAGCATAAGTGCGTCCACATGCCGCATCATCAGGAATATCAAAGAGAATATTCGACTGAGTTTGAACACCAGCGCTCCGGGGAACGATAATATCTGGAAGACGCTCGTCAGAATCAAATACGTTGTTCCCATCAAAATCAATCCAAATGTTTAAGAAACCAAAGTCAAACGAGTCGTTATACAACTGCACGTTGAAAGAGTATTCACCGGTATCGGACCCAAACCCAGGAGGGCTGGCAGGGTAGAAAACCGGTCCAGCGCTAGGATCTTCGGAACCATTCCATGTAACACCTTCTTCGTCATCAATACCGGTCAAGTCATCGGCTACACCGTTCCCTGTAGGGAAGGCCAATTCTTCGATGTCCGGATTATCTCCAGGAGCACCGATCCAGAAATCAACAAACTCTGAAACCGAGTGGCTGGCGATCCCATAAATATTGGGGGCATCACCAAAGTCAAAATCGGGGTTAAACTCACGGAAGTCAACGTCTCCGTCTGGGTCAAGTTCTGCGTCATTGTCCTCATCAGCTAAATCACGCCACGGCAAGTCAACGATTCCGTTATTGTCACGATAGAACTCGCTAGGATTAATCGCGTCATCGATCCCATCAGCAAAATTTCCGTTGTCGCTTCCGGTTGGGAACAAACCGCTTTCCCATTCATCCAGTGCAAAGTCATTGTCACTGTCTAAGTCTAAATAGTCAGGTATTCCATCTTCGTCAGTATCTTCTGGTAGCACGAAAGTGCCTCCAAAGTTCCCAGTAGAATTATCGTTATTATCGAAAACAGTAATTACCCCATCAGAGTCGATATCATCGTCACGCACGTCTCCATCATTTCGATAAGTTGGATCAAACAACTTGGTCGGCTTCCCTTCGATCGCATCTGGAATCCCGTCTGCGTCTGAATCTAAGTCGATAAAGTCATGACGAATATCCCCATCGCTGTTGACAGCAATGGTTCCAACAGAGGCTGAATTTGTTGGGTCTTCGATATCTTGATCAAAGATATCCATTAATCCATCCCCATCTGCATCCGGGTCTCCACCGGTAATATGGGTTATTTCTCTTGGACTAATCGTCCCATCATTATTAGTGTCGAAGGCTAATTGAGCAGCGGTTGCGCCACTCTCGATCAAGTCACTAATCCCATCATTGTCGCTGTCTAAGTCACATGCGTCTGGAATCCCGTCGTTGTCTGTATCCCGGGTTGGGAAAAATGGCGGGAATCGTTCGTCAGACATCATGAAACAGGGCACAACGCCACCCGGATAATAGAAGAGAACCTGCAAGTTATATTGCTCCATCGGGCTTTCAGGAACGATGTAAATACCACCATGGCAGCTCTGGTTAAAGGCATACGAATTTGCATCCCAATAGTCTGGAGCCCCGTTAAATTCATGCGAGGTTACATCGGAGTCTCCAGGGTTTGCGCTGCCAACCCCACCATGGTAAAGCCCTTCAAACGTACCACCTAAATTCTGATACCAAGGTTCACCATTAACGCTGTAACAGCCGGCTTGCAGTACAAGTCCCGGAGCTGTGCCATCAGCGCTTTCTTTGATCATTTTCTCTGTAATTTCGCGAGCATCCCCACCACCGTTTCGGAAAACGTGATAGTCATAGTCGCCACCCGCAATCATTAAGTTACCGGGGTCGATTGCGGTTTCCCAAACCGGCCGTGAAGCGACAGCCTGGTCAAATGCGGCTGCTCCACCGGCTGCAGTACAATCATCATTCCCAATCCAAAGCAGATCAAAGGTTTGGAAGTCTTCAACCGACATACTGGCCCAATCATTAGCAGCGATAAGCTGTACACAGATCCCATTGTTAAGAGAGTCAACTGAGTTGGCACCAATCATACCTCGGGTTAATGACCCGCCGTAAAGGGCTACAGCAACTTGCCCACCGGGGCAATTATTCGTAGCGACAGCTGAAAGGTTTCCGCTACTACCCATCCCATGCGGACGGCCGGTTTGGTCCTCAACAAAGCCTAAATCATCTAAATCTTCGTTTTCATCAACGTCTAAAATACCGTCATTGTCATCGTCAATGTCAATGGCATTAGGAATATCGTCTCCATCTTTATCGTCTGGGTCAATCGTTGGGGGGATCCAGAGCTCACGATAGGCAACTTCTGTGTTATCACCACTTTCGTTCAGAAGCGTCGATTGCGGGTCGTTTATACGGCCGTTTGGATCTGGGTAAGTCGGGTTCGCAGGACCACCATTCTCAGGTCCTAATCCATGCTCCTCAGTATCTGACTTTGAGTCGTTGTCACTGTCTAAATCTAAGTAATCTGGTAACTCATCACCGTCTGTATTCTGAGGATCCTCAAACGAACCACCAAAAACACCGTTCCGGCTATCATAAATCCCGATAGCCCCATCACCATCCGCATCATCATCGGTCACATTGTTGTCTGTTCCGAACGTATTTACATACCCATCAGTAGGCTGAGCTTCAACCGCATCTGGGATCCCATCATTGTCGCTGTCTAGATCTAGAAAGTCTGGTCTGTCTGTTTCATCACTGTTAACTGGGTCAGTTCCTGGTCCTGAGTTAAAAATGTCCATCAGTCCATCTTTACTCGCTTCAGTTCCATCCCCATCTGCTGGACCACCGATTGCAATTCCAGCTTCACCCGTTGAAATATATCCATCATCATTGGTATCAGCTGCTATTTGAGCAACCGTTGCACCACTTTCAATCAGGTCGCTGATTCCATCGTTGTCACTGTCTAAGTCACATCCGTCAGGAATCCCATCTAAATCTGTATCAGCAAACATTAAAATGTCAAAACCATCAAGAAAGTTACCAATTGATTGATTCCCAGAGCCGGTTGAAACACTTTCAAACGCCAGTCGAGTTCGAGTTTGTCCAGTTGGTACCCGGTAGGCACCTTTATAATTCACCCATGCAGCAGTCCCGGTTTCCATTGTTTCCACAACAGTTAGGGTTGAGCCGGGCACACCAATCATTGCAACAGATTTATCCACACCGCCTCGACCTCGATGCCAAATAGACCACGTGATTAAGTCGCCACCATTCGTATCAAAATCTTGAATCATGCGAGCATCAAAAGATGAGTTGATTTCAGCAAACGCATCTCCTGATTTTGACTCAAACCCAAGGTGACCAGACTGCCAAATTTCGATTTGATTATCAGGAGCCGTTGTCTCCCACCCTTCCACGTCACCCTCCATAAATTGGAAAGAAGCGGTCGGGGGTGCTCCAAACACACGAACGGCCCGGCTAGCATCATACGTTTCAAAATCTGCGTTCACCAAAGCGGGCGCACCAAGATTTTCAACTGAGTCTAAAATACCATCATTGTCATTATCAAGGTCAATACTGTCGATAACACCGTCACCATCTGTATCCACATCTTCAGGGCCACATTCTGCGCTAGGTGGCGGCGGTGGTGGTGGAATAAATGAAGCGGTTGGACAAGAAGCACCATCATTTGAATTCGTAACTTCTGAATTACTCACATAAAAGGCTACAGGAGAAGGGGTGTCGTATCCGATGATTTGATAAACGCCACCGGTATTACTTGAAACAAACAACTCCTCTGTTTCAAAAATATAAGCCGCACCATATGAGGCTCCATTTAAACCGGGGACTGTGTTTGTAGTAACCGTGGCCGGAGAAGTTGATGGGTCAACAACATATAAAACATTGTTATTCGCTCCGTAAAATTTCCCGTCTATGTACCCCCAATCCACAATAGGCACCGAGGCGTCTGCTGTTATTTGTTGAACAGCACCAGATGCAAGGTCGATATTGTAGATGTCTGTACCTTTTAATATCCAAAGTTTCCCATCTACCACATCTGCCACGACTGAATCTTGGATAAACGAGCTAGGTGAAACGTGGTAATAAACGTCACCATTTGCATCAAGTTTGATAATGTCTTTTTCGCCTACAGGATTGCCATTAACATCAACACCATTTTGCCGAGCCAACGCATACAAGAAATTGTCGTCAAGGTTATATCCCATCGCATTAATACGATTAAACCCTGTGTCATCACCCATATTGGTGTACACGCCTGTATTTAAGTCTAGCCTTTTAAGTTGTCCTGATATAACCTGGTATAAACTACCGTCACACGCGAGCGGCACGGGGGTTGCCATTGATGGGGATTTTGCGTGAGTGGTTTGGGTGTTTTCGCCGATGATAAACACTAAGGCGATCAGGCCTAATACTAAACTACTGAGTATTTTCTGATGCTTTGACATGGTCAATCCTTTTCTTCGAGTCTTCGAGCTTTTAATGAAACAAAAAGGAATAAAAGAGAAATCAACAAACCAACCCTCCAAAAAGATGCAATGTTGCATCTCCAGATGGTAGGTTTAGTTTTGTTAGGTGTCTTTTTGTTTCTGTCCGACTTCCTGCTTAAAGCATTGTGTAAGCAGTACTTCTGTCCTGTTCCTAGGCCAGCATAGACTCATCTCCTTAAGCTCGACGTTTCCAAGATGTCAATTTAGAGTTGGTTAAGAGTGATATGCAGGACCCTGTCTGATTTTGTACGGATAATTCACGTCATTTCACCCAAAGTCGGCCGATTACGACCGATCTTGCAGACCGCCACACGGTTAGAACTCCCTTTAAATTTTATAGGCTTAGACTATCAATCAACCGCGTACTTTTCTCGATCATGCGGATCAATGCCTGCTTCATCTCAATTGGCCCCACTACTTTAAAATCCCCTTCAAGACCCAAAATAAAGCGTGCCATCTGATCGAGATTGGGGGATTTTATGCTTACCAATACCCCATCAGTCTGTATTTGATAGGTTGCGACCGCTTTAGGCAGTTTGGTCCGCACCTCTTCAACCGTACCTTGAAATAGGAGATCGATTGTCCAAATATTCGGGGTGCGAGCAATGGCATCCTCAACAATACGGGTTGCATCAAAATCGGATGGCTTTTCAAATTCTGCCATCATTACTTTGGCAGATTGGATTCGATCGACCCGAAACGTGCGCAGGTCTAAACGTAGGTGGCAATAGCCGACGAGATACCACATGCCCAACATGAATACGAGCCCGTAAGGGTCAACCTTGCGACTGGTCGTTTGCTTAGACCGATCCCCATATTGAATCCAAATAGAATTTTGATCATGCACTGCCTGACTGACGTTGAAAATGATTTCGGCCGATAGATCATACCAATCGTCTTGGGGCTCCATTTGCACAACTTGATTCAAGACTTTCATTTGCTCCACCAGTCTTTTTGGCATAACTTGCTCAATTTTTCGCATCGCTCTTTCTGACGAATCTTGAATTCCGGCTAGGTGGAGCCGACTGGTAAACAGCAGGCCCAGTGTCACCGCAAGAATCTCATCTGACTGAAAGACCAAAGGGGGAAGCTTAAATTTTTGGTCCAGCTTGTACCCCCCGTAGCGCCCTTTTGTCGTTTCGATTGGAATTCCCAACTCTTGTAAGCGATTCACATAGCGGCGTACGGTCCGGCCGTCTACATCTAGCTTGGCCGCTAGCTCTGCACCTGTAAGCTGTGGATGGGCTTGCAACAGTTCAAGCACTGAAAAAAGTCGGGTGGATGGGTAATACATGATCAGTTTTTAACATACATTTCAACTAGGGCAACTTTTGACCTATTAAGCAGATATGATTTAATCAACTTAATCAACCAGTGCTACGTCAAGGATGGATTGATGGAAATAATTGACGTGGCCTAAAGTGGTTTGTCCCGTTGAAATTCCGATCAAGTGATAATTGACAAACCACTAATCTAGGAGAATCAAAAATATGAACGGTCAAATCGAACAATTTTGGGGACACTTTGAAATGTATAAAATGCTCCGGCCGCAGCTGCTTGAATGCCTGACGGATGCAGATCTTGCTTTTTCACCCGGAGGAGACAATATGACATTGGGAGAGCTGTGTGTTGAATTGGGTGAAACGGAAATCAACTACATAGAATCGTTTAAGACATTTAAAATGGGGAATAGCGGGAAGAATGATGATCCCGGCCGAGCGGGCAGCATTGCAAGACTAACCGCATGGTACGACGCGCTTCACGAAGAGTTAAAAGCAGCTCTGGAAGGGATTTCGGAAGAAGATGCGGCCGGGAAAATGGTTCATCGGGGCGAGAATTTTGAACTCCCGGTCCATATTAATCTGAGCATCTTGCAGGAGGCGTATCTCATCTTTTATGGCAAAGCGATGGTTTACCTCAAGGCGATGCAGAAAGAACGGCCGCAGCAGTGGACCGATTGGATCGCATAAATCATGTTGAGTAGAGCGTGGAAAAGATCAGGAGTCAGCTTCCACGTTCTACGTCACACCCTACAAATTACAAGCACTAAACTCTATGAATAACAAAGTAACCTTAAAGCCGTTTGATAATTTTGAAGCGCTTGACGGCTATCATTGCCAATCAAACTCTTTAGCCAAAATGTATGCGTTCCACAACGCGCTACTAAGTGAAGAGATGCTGCTTGGGCTTGGGGCGGGAGTCGGCTTTATCTATTGGCATCAAAAAGGGACGTTGCCATTTTTAGGCGGCCGGGGAAATAACAAAAACTACCATCTAGACGTTGGCTCACGAACGGGGGTAGAAATTCAAAAGTTTGAGACGGCGAGCAAGGCCAAAGCAGAAAAAACCTTGCTAGAATCGCTTGAACAACAGCGGCCGGTGATGATGTTTGTAGATATGGGCTTCCTCCCCTGCTTTGATTTTGGGGACGATTATCACTTTGGTGGACACACCCACGTGGTTTGCGGCTTTGATGGGCAGAACAAAATATTGGTGTCAGACATGGCGGCCGCCGATGTGGGGCTTAAACAAGGGTTTGTCTATGAGATGACTTTGGAAGAGCTAGCGATAGCAAGAGGATCAAAATTTAAGCCGTTCCCACCTAAAAATGGCTATTTTTCATTTGATTTTTCTGGTTTTCGTTCGCCGTCTTCTGAAGATACTTTGGAATCGATTAGACAAACGGCCGACCAAATACTGCATCCCCCCATTAAAAACTTTGGCACACAGGGAATAAGAAAGGCTGGCCGAGAAATAAAAAAATGGGAAGCTCAGCTTAACGACGAAGATTTTCGAATGAGTTTGTTTAATATCTACTTATTTGTATCTGTAGCAGGCACGGGTGACGGACTTTTTAGGTATATGTACGGCCGGTTTTTAGAAGAAGCTGCGGGGATAACGGGCAACCGATCGCTCAGTGAAATCGGATCTTTGGTTAAAACATGCGGCGATATGTGGGTCAATTTAGGCATTCCATTCAAGGAAGCCTTAACGGCAGAAAACCCCGCATCACTTTTGACCGATGTGACAGATAGATTGAATGAGATCGCAGACAAAGAAGATGAAGCGTTTACCCAGCTGGCTGATCTCGCAAACTAGTAGGCTAATCATTCAAGATCGCCTGTCGGTCCGCCTTTTTCAGCCCCTTAAAAACCAATTGGTATGAACTTTCAACCATATCCAGCAGCATCGGTTCAGGCACTGTGCCATCAAGCGTGACGGTGTTCCAATGTTGCTTATTCATGTGATACCCAGGCTTGACAGCCGGAAACATCTCTCTCAATACGATCGCATCTTCTGGATCACACTTTAAATTCATCCATAAAGGATCATTGTTCCAAGCGATAAATCCAAACATTTTCGAGCCAACTTTAAAAACGGCCGCATCTTGCCCAAACGGGTAGTCAAGCCAAGCACCCGGCTTTTTCATAAAAACCTTTTCTAACTCTTCGTATGTCATAGCCTTTTGCCTGTTCCGCTATCAGCTGCAAACTAGCGCAACGTCAAAGATCGGTTGATGGGAATCCTTGACGTCGCACTGATGCCGTAAAAAGAGAATATTCTCTAGATTGATAACCCGATTTATCAGAGGTAGACGCCAACCTGAACACTGACGGTTAATATCGGACAGCGTTACTAATCCATTCTAAAATTCACAATAAACGGTGCATGATCAGCCTCTGGAAACTTCTTATCAGTAGCAAACGCGATCGATTCGTCGTGGATCAATTCGTTATGAATTTCAGATGATTGATAGTATGGCAACATCGCTTTTGAAATCATGATGTGATCCAACAAGTTCCCATGCCCTTCATGGATGTGAGTGAACCGTATTTCACTCGGTAGGGACAAGCTACACGGAATCATTTGACGATAACCCAATTCAGGATTACCCGTGTTCTCAACCCGGCCGACAATCGCTTCTACCGGAACCTCTCCCGGCTCTGAGTTAAAGTCGCCACACACAATTATTTTTGCATGCCGATCTACATCGAGCAGTTCATCAATTAACATGCGCATCTCTAGCGCCTGCCCCACCCGCTTCATGGATGATATGAAATACCCTTCAGCCCAGCCTCCAACTGAAACATACGCAAATTTTTCCCGATCGTACTGCCCTGGCACAACCGTTGGCAAGCGGGACTTTAAATGCACGTTCAACACATGTATGTTACCCAACGGGTGAGCGATTGTGACGCATAGAATCGGCCGTTCCCATGACACTTCTTTGGGATCAGGTTCGTGCGGATTAGCCGTGATACGACGATACACAATGTCATCAACCAACTCATTTCGTACCTGACGAACGTCTAAAATATCGTACCGAGATACGATAACTAAGTTACGTTTGTCATAGGCTTCTTTTTTAGACGTTTTGGTGTAAGCCATATTCCAGCCACCATATTTTGTCCTCTCTAATAGCAAGTTTAAAGCATGCAGTTGGCGCGGTTCCCCTTCTCTTTCTTGCCCATGAACCTCTTGCAGACACAAAATATCCGCATCGATCCGAGCCAGCTGCGGCCGTAGAATTTCAATTCGCTTCTCAAGCGTCGGCTCTTTATTGGTCTCGTCTAAATTTTCGACATTAAATGTAGCTACTCTCATGATTTTTCTCCTGGATAAATAGTAAGCTGTGAATAGATTAAACGGATTGTTTTTTAGCTATTCAAATTGTAGTCTCTCAAATCGGTTAAAGCGATTTCAGTTTTTCGCTAATAAGCCAGGCTCCTATCATAACGGGTTCAAGCATAAACCAAACCTCAATTAAGGTCCTATTCAACAAAAGGGCATTCTTGGCAACTATCCAGCATCCTTATCACCTAAAATGATTTTAAGGGGAAAAATTTGACATTGGCCCGAGAACTGCATAAACTGGAAATCGGTTGCACAAACCTACCTACATATACACACCAAAGCTACAAGACACCTCGCAACCAACTTTTTTTACCCACAACTTAATACCGCAAGCCTGCAAGGAGCAGACCCTCATGTACTCATCTTACAAAGGGAAGATGGAAATTGCCGTTTGGCGCAGATCAGACGGAAACTGGTATATCTCTCCACAAAATCGTTCACACGATGACCGTGGCGACACCAGACGTGTTGCAAATCTTGGAGGGCCTAATGACATTCCGGTCCCGGCCGACTACGACGGGGACGGAAAAGCGAATATCGCTGTATGGAAACCAGCCACAGGAGAGTGGCAAATTCTCGACTACAACGGACAAAAGCAGGTGACTTTCCAATGGGGGCAAGTCATGAATCGGGACGATACACCGGTACCTGCCAATTACCGCCACACCAAAAAAGCTCAATTAGCCGTTTTCCGTGAACGCTCAACCTGTGAATGGTGGATCTCATCGGTTGACATTAAATCATGGAGCACCCGTAACAAAGTCGGAAATTACAAATATTTGTTAGGCAAACCGGGCGATGTGCCGATCCCGGCCGACTATAACAACGACGGCGTTGTTGAAATCGGAGTGTTTAATCCTACCTCGTGCACCTGGTCTTGGCGGACGCTTGATTCAACCAAGGTTCACACGCAGGTGTTTGGCAAATCAGGGGACATGCCGTTCCCTGGCCGATACCTTGACAACAAGACAACCGTTTTGGCCTGCTATCGCCCATCCACCAAACAATGGATGATCAACGGACAAGATCCGATCGATCTGCCTTGGGTGCAAGATGGAGACAAACCGGTTCCCGGAGACTACTCAAACAATGGCAAGACCGACATCGCCTTCTGGCGGCCGTCTGAAAGCGTTTGGCTCGTCCATCAACCAGGTCAAGCAGATCCCCAAGTTGTTAAGTGGGGGCTCCCTGGTGAGATGCCGGTAGGGGCAAACTACGGCATGGACGAAGATGTGATTGATGTGCCAAGTGGACACGGTGCGCGTCACGCTAAGTTCGTCCGTTTGTTCCCAGACCTGCCCGCTCACAATGCTGACCCGGCCGCCCTCGCCCGTTTGGGGCAAAAGGGAGGCATCATGGAAGATGACGAACCTTTTGACATCGAAGGCACCCGGTTCCCTCATCCAAATGGTGACAATCAAAAGATTCCGGCCGCATACACCTATTTTGGCCAGTTCTTAGATCACGACATTACGTTTGATCCAACCTCACTGCTCGACAGCATCAATGATCCAGAGCTAATTAGGAACTTTAGAACCCCGCGTCTAGAGCTAGACAACGTGTATGGGATGGGTCCTGATAACCAACCTTATCTTTTCAATGAAGGGGTTGTTCGAGACGGGGAAACGTTAGTCCATCCTGAAAAATTGCTGTTTGGTTCAAACGGTAATCCGCAAGGTGACTTGATGCGCAACGAGCAAGGGACCGCCATCATCGGTGACATGCGCAATGATGAAAATCTAGCTGTTGCTCAGATTCAGCTGGCGTTTATCAAGTTCCATAACACCGTTGTTGATCAGGTAAAAGCGGAAGGTCTTGTGGCAGATTCGGCCGTATTTGGTGAAGCACAGCGCATCGTACGCTGGCATTATCAGTGGATGGTCATCAACGATTATTTGGTCCGCATTTGCGGCCGTGACAATGTAGATCATGTGCTTAACAACGGCCGTCGCTTCTATCTAAAAGATAAGAAGTCATTGCTAGACCCTGACATGCCCATCGAATTTTCTGTGGCTGCGTATCGTTTTGGCCACAGCCAAGTGCGCCAGCATTATGCTTGGAACACCGAATTTGGACCCAAAGGAACCACGTTCAATGGAACGATGGACCAGCTATTCCGGTTCACCAAAGACCCGGTGCCACCGATATGGAACGTTGAGTTTGAGCGGATTCTGGACGTGCAAAATCGAGGTGATGGCCAGGTCGAAAACAAGACGCGCAAGATCGACACCAAACTTGCGGCTGAGCTGTTAGACATCCCGGGACTACCCGCGCCATCATCATTGGCAGAGCGTAATCTAAAACGTGGATTGGCTTTCAACTTGCCATCTGGCCAAGCGGTAGCCCGCCACATGGGCATTCCGGTTCTAAGGTCAAGCGAGATTCCGGCCGACATTCGGGAGGAACTAACCCGTTTGAACTTGTTGGATGAAACGCCGCTTTGGTATTACATTTTGCTCGAGTCTGAAGTCCGGGAAAACGGCGATCGTTTAGGCGAAGTCGGCGCACAAATCGTGGCAGATGTGATGATTGGACTTGTCCAGCTTGACCCTGATTCGTATCTCAACTCGATGGAACGAGATGCTGACGGCCAAATTATCGAATGGCGACCACATTTACCGTCCGCCACACCCGGCCACTTCACACTGGCCGATCTGGTCAATATGGCCGGTTGGGTACGCCAAGGCCAACTCGGCCGGCGCCAAGTTCCTCCGTTTGATGGGGCTACTCCCCCACCACCAGGTGGCGGAGGCGACTCACCCCGTGATCGACCTTAATCAGTAACAGAATGTCTTGAAGCTTTGGGCCCGTCAGAATCGATTCTGGCGGGCCTTTTTTTGTGGCCATGTAAAAAGGCTAGTCGGGGCATCAGCAGCAGAATAAAGAAATACCAAATAGCTTTTGGAAAGTTAGCGGTTGCCAAGTAAACTAGAGGCGCGACCAGCAGATCGCAAAAGTGAGCAAAATACAAGAGGATTGATACAGGCTGACCCACTGCCTGTGTCTTGCATTTTGTAAAACAACAACTATGAAAATCTACGCCATTGTTAACCAAAAAGGAGGGGTCGGTAAAACGACCAGCGTCATCAGCTTGGCTTCTTATTTAGCCGAGAAAAAACGCGTCCTCATTATCGACATCGACCCACAGGGTAACGCTACATCTGGCTTGGGCTTTGACCGCCATGCCGATAACCCAGATATCTATGATGTAATTTTGGGCGACCAAGAAATTAAAGATGCGATTCAATCTCATCCCCATTTAAATGTGGATATTGTGCCCGCTAGCCCTAATCTAGCCGGTGCTGAGATCGAATTGGTACAAGCCATCGGCCGGGAGTACCGTGTAAAAGAAGCGCTTGAAACGGTAGAAACCAACTACGACTATGTGTTGATCGATTGTCCGCCCAGTTTGGGTCTGTTGACGGTCAATGCTTTGACCGCATCTGACAGCGTGATTATCCCAGTACAGTGTGAATATTTAGCCCTTGAGGGATTAAGCCAGCTTAATGACACTGTCACGATGGTGCGCAAATATCTCAACCCGAAACTTGAGATTCGCGGCCTGATCATGACCATGTACGACAGCCGTACCAACTTAAGCCGCGAAGTGGTTGACGAGGTCAAATCTTACTTCCCTGGCAAAGTGTTCCGGGCGATTATTCCGCGCAACATCCGGCTCAGCGAGGCACCCAGCCACGGTGAGCCGATTAGTAAATATGCTCCTAATTCTTCAGGCGCATTAGCCTACAGGTATTTAGCGGCCGAACTTATTAGTGGAGACAGCTCCGACGAGTAATCATTCATGGCAAAAAAGAAAGGTTTAGGTCGTGGTTTAGGGGCGCTCATCCCCACAGAATCACCGGCCGTAGCAGACTCTCCAATCAAAACAGATGCGGGCAACAATGATAATAATGACAGCGGTTTACGCTTGGTCGAAGTTGTTACCATTACCCCGAATCCCAAACAGCCTCGGTCTACGTTTGACCAAACCAAACTCGAAGAGTTGTCCGCTTCGATCAGCGAACATGGGCTAATCCAGCCGCTGATTGTTTCGGAATACAAAAAAGGGAACTACTATTTAATTGCAGGTGAGCGACGCTGGCGCGCCAGTCAGCTAGCTGGGCTAAAAGAAGTGCCGGTTGTGGTACGCGAAGCATCTGACCAACAAATGTTGGAACTTGCGATCATAGAAAACGTACAGCGAGATGACTTGAATGCGGTGGAAGAAGCACTGGCCTATCGGCAACTGATGGATGAGTTTAATTTAACTCAGCTTGAAGTTTCGCAAAAGATGGGGAAAGCCCGCTCAACCGTTGCAAACTTAGTCCGCCTTTTAGAATTACCCCCCAATGTTCAGCAAGCGGTGGTGGACGGGTCGATTTCCGGCCGTCACGCGCGTGAACTGTTGCGCCTTGAAAAAGAGGACGATATAGCCCTTGTGTTGGCATCGATCATCAATAATGATCTAAACGTCAGCAAAACGGTGGCTATGATCGATCAGATCTTGGCGCAAAAGAAAAACGCGCCAAAAGTTAAAAACGGCTTGTCACCTGAATTAAATGATGTTCAGGAAAAATTCCGACAACATTTAGGGATGCAAGTTGACATCGCGGGGAATGACAAAAAAGGCAAAATTGTCATCCATTACGATTCGGGCGAAGACTTAAATACAGTCTACGATTACCTAATTAAAGAATAGCTTGATTAGCCGTTCAGCTTAATCAGCGGGTGCTTACGATTGCACACCGGCTAATTGCCCTATACGAAAACTATGCCGATTTTTCATGACCATTTTATAGATAACCGGAACGAATGGCCGGAGCAAGACGACCAGCGCAAAAAGTTGAGCCAGCGCGGGTACCACTATCTGATCCAACGCTGGGCCGATGTGGGGCATTCGATCATCTGGAAAGACCTGGATATTGAGCCAGCTTCTGAGTTCCGGGTAAACACAGTCATCCGTCGCCGATCTGGTGGTAATCATGGCTTTGGCATTATCTGGCGCGGCAAAGACAAAGAAAATTGCTACGCTTTTGAAATTTCTGGCAGTGGATATTTCAAGGTAAAACAGCGGGTTAAAGGGGAATGGCAGGCGCTTACCGAATGGATTGAGTCTCCGTTGGTTAAACAGCAAACGGGGACCAATGAGCTAACCGTCACGCAAAGAGAAACCGAGGCGGTTTTTGCCATCAACAATGTTGAGGTGCATCGTGCTCCGATTTCTATTCCAGCAAAAACGGCCGGAATCGGCTTTATCATCAATGGGCAACTCCAGCTAGAAATTCAGAGTGTGCTAGTCACCTATTTCGCTCAACGTGATGATGTAGAAGAGGGTGGCAAGAGCAAAATTGCGGCCGAGCCTCCCACCGAAGCTGATCTTGAGTCGGTGATGGAAGAGCTAAACACCTTGATCGGGATGGAAAATATCAAGCGTGAGATCAACACCCTGATCAACGTGTTAAAAGTTCAAAAGCTACGCTCTGATCGCGGTATGAAAACAACCGATCTATCGCTACACATGGTTTTGGCCGGCCCTCCGGGTACAGGAAAAACCACGGTGGCCCGGCTGATCGGCCGTATCTACCATGCGCTTGGTTTCTTAACCAGCGGCCACGTGGTTGAAACAGATCGGGCTGGATTGGTAGCCCAATATGTGGGTCAAACAGCACCCAAAGTAGACGAGGTTGTAGAAGAAGCGATTGGCGGTCTGCTCTTTATCGATGAGGCTTACTCGCTGATGCCCAGCGACGGTGGCGCAGGCGGCCGTGACTTTGGACAAGAAGCGATCGAAGCGTTGCTCAAGCGGATGGAAGACAAACGGGGTGAATTCGCCCTTGTTATCGCCGGATACGCTGATGAAATGCACCGCTTTTTAGACGCAAACCCCGGGGTTCGATCACGTTTTAACCGCTACCTCTATTTTGATCACTACAATCCTGAAGAGCTAACCGGCATCTATGAGCTGTTTGCTAACAAAGGTGGCTATGATCTAACGGATGGGGCGCGTAACGCCATCAAATTGCACATGGCCAAAGCTTATTCTGAGCGTGACAATGCGTTTGGCAACGGCCGGTATGCGCGCAATCTGTTTGAAGACA
>JAHDEN010000105.1 GCA_020628815.1 Chloroflexota bacterium
GGGTACGGGAGCTCCACACCGGCCGATGGGTATGCCCAGCAATTAAGATCAAATCGAGTTCACACTGGCGGTGGGCCCAATCGTACATCTCGTTGTCATGTTCGCTGCGCAGACAGACATCTTCGGCCGGTGTTGTTGTGCCAATACCGGTCCAACGTTGGATATAGCGATAGATTCGGACAAAAAACCGAGAAAGCCGCCGGAATTTGTCTGAAGCAAAGGTCCCTTGGTGACCGTGTACGAGCAAGATGGTGCCCAAATGTTCAGAGTCGTTTTCGACTTCAAATCGGATCCCTTCAAAAACTGCGCTTGTGGGCATATATTTAGCCAGATGTCTCTCAACGGCCCGAGGGTGCATCCAGTCATCATCATGATTTCCCCAGAGTCGAAAATAATGGCCGGCCGGGAAACTCCCTTCTAGCTCTAACACATCTTGATAGGTCTTTTCAACATCCCGAAAGCCTTGCTCCCAAAGTTCTTCAACATCTCCTAGCAAGATCAAGGTGAAACCAGCATCTCGATAGTGCTTCAAAGCGGCCATATACGTTTCTTTGCACTTGCGAAATTCATCAGCCCGATCACCGGCCCCTTTGTGCTGATCTGAAAAAAGGATGTATTTGTGACTTGCATTCAAATCGAGAACGAGGGGTAGGGTATATGGTCCATTTAACGCTCTAGTGAGGCCTTCTGAAATTGCTGACATCGGTTATTCCCAATATTGGTTGAGTAATTAAGTTACTTTGTATTTTAAACGAAAGGATGATCCCATTTATGTTTGTGTTAGGCAAAACAAAAACGGGACCAATCTTTTCAGATTGATCCCGTTTGAAAGAACAGACTCTTTTTGATTTTTATCTATCTGAAATTAAATTCCTCAAAATGGATATTGCCAGCGGGAACACCCATCGCCTTGAATTTTTTGACAAACGCTTCTGTCATTTTGACCGGCCCGCACAGATAAATGTGCTTGTTGATAATTGACCCTCCAGCCGCGTTTGCGATCTCTTCGGCCGACATATTGCCATCTACGGATGAATATCGGATATATGCTTTAAGTGAGTCACTCTGGGCATCAGCGGCCGAAAGCTCGTCCCAAAACAGGGCATCTTCCTCACCACGCACACTGTAAAACAGATCAACTTTCTGCGGCAGGCTGTTGGAGCGCACCCAGCTCAAAAACGGGGTAATCCCGATTCCACCCGCGATCCAGATTTGCTCTGCCCCGCCGGTTGAACTGTCAAACATGCCGTATGGACCATCAACTTTTGCCGCCATCCCCACAGTTACTTTATCAGCCAACTGTTTGGTCCAATCACCAGACCCTTTGATCGATAATCGAAGCTGATCTTCTTGAGCTCCACTGCTAATCGTAAATGGATGAGGCTCGCTTAAGCCGCTTTTATTTTCAAATTGCAGATAAACAAACTGGCCTGGCTTGAACTCAAGTTTTTGACCGGCTGGTTTTAACATTAGCTCAACACAGGTGCCGTTTAGCCGGTTGATTCCCGCAATGGTGTAATCCAGCTTCGGCCGCAAGAAACGTGCCAGCACCAGTTGATAAATCCATGCACAGATACCAATGACCGACATAAGCAGCATAAATCCACCCGGAATTGTTTGGGCGGTTAGCGCATTGACCTGCAATGAATGGACCAATCCCACAATAAAAAAGAGCCCCAACAGTTTGTGCAACTGCCGCCAGCGATGATAAGGTGGATTTAGAATGCGGCTAACCAACGGGATACGCGGGGCTATCGTGATTAAAACCAAGAAAATAATGCCGATATACGCCAGATTCCCCAACCGCTGGCTAACAAATGATGATTTGCCCAAAGGGATCACAAGCCGGTGTGCAATCAGCAAGAAAAAGGCCAAAATTGACGCTTGCTTGTGTGACTGATACATCTTGTCCAAGCCACCAAAAAATCGTTCCAACCAGCGGGGTTTGGCTGACAGAAACATCGAGATACCCATCAGCACCATCGCCGTTGCTGCAATCATCTCGCCATAAAACTGCGCCTGTGTATTTGGGGCGATTTCGCTGGTTGGTTGGGTAACAAACCACAAAATGATATTGATGGCAACGAGCAAAAAAATGAGGCTGTTTCCGATTTTTGATTTACTCATGGTTATCCTCGTTAGTTTTTGCCCAGCTTTAAAATCGTCATCGTAAAGCTACCACAGAAGTAGATGCTGTGTTCCGTAAATGGGTCAATCGCATCTCTCGCTTTAACCTGTAATTCTTCACTCCCATCAATCTGAATACCAAGCAAGTAGTAGCCCGCATCCAGCGCTTCATCGGCCCCATCAAGCATCCGTTTTTCGGTCCCCTGCAACCGTTGATATTTCCGGCGCAATCTAAACAAAAAGCCGTGATGCTCCCCATCGGGATCTAGGTACTCACGACCTTCTTCGCCATGGTGGGTAAAAAGATCGGTTTCCGCAAAGCCCACGCGTTTCAGAGCGGCCAATGCGTTGTCTAATTCATCTTTAGTTTCTACAACGGTTACGACTTTGTTGTAGGGGAGCATGTCCAAGTGACCATGCTCAGATGGAGATTGAGTCATAATTTTTTTCCTCGCTATTTAATTTAATTTGTTCAACTAGTAAAAGCGGCATCCCTAAATCACGAATGCGGGACAAAATAGCAAATAGGGCGGCTTGGTCAACTTTGCCCTCCAAGATGGTGATCCCGGCCGCGTGAGACAAGCGCATCCCCTCAAATTGAGAACCCCACGCCTCTGACAACACACCTTTCATTTGGATTCTGTAACGTAATGGTTGAGATCGCACGTTGCACCATTTCCTACATTCAAATCGATAAAATCTATTGATTCAAAGTGTAGGGAAATATACGTTGAAATTCGTCCCCAAATAGGGGAGATCGGGTAGGGGATATTTGGGGCTGAAGACTCCTTATCGCTATCCTCTAATTCTTTACCGCGAGTTATAGCTGCTTGGCAACCTGAACAGCCTCATGTCGACTATGGACGTCGAGCTTGGCGTAAACCTTTTTAATATGTGATCGAACAGTACTCTCACCAATGACCAGTTTCTGGGCGATTTGCGGTACAGAAAGATCGTGGCTCAACCAGCCCAATATTTCTTTTTCACGTGAGGTAAGCGGATCTAAAAGGGGCTGATTTTCGGTCGGACAAACGATTTGCCTCACCCACGAGGGGAGATGGGTTGAGGCGAGAACCTCTTCCACTTCTTGCTTAATCTCACGCACCACTGCCGTTTGATTTTGCTTGAGATCTAGGAGACATTTGTAGCCTCGTATCATTTCGATATGAAGACCGCCCCATTCGCGGCAAAGTTCAATACCGCGGCGAATTTCTGCCTCATCTTGTTGAATCAGCCCATGACCGATATGCGCCATCCCAGCAAGGGCGATTTCAACTTGGCCACCTAATTTATAGAACTCCATCAGCTCTTGATAATATGCAATCCCTTTCTGGTTCTCACCTGACTGAGCGTGCAACAGAATCAATTTACCCAAGCTCGCCACGGTACCGGTAAAGCTATTTATTTTGTAAGCCATTGGCAACGTCTGTATATGCGCCTGGATCGCTTCTGGGATTCGATTTTGCATTTCAAAACACCATCCCTTCAAGGTAATGACCGGCATTTGTACCCCAAAGTTTTCAGGGTCAAGCTTGGTAAGCGCTTGTTCAGCTAACTCAAGTGCCCGGCCGAAGTTGCCGTCTAAAAAGGCAGCATAGGCTTGCAAAGAAATATATTCACCCTGTTGATGAATCGTCATCCCTTTCGGCCGCTGTTTGATCAACTCACTTAAAGCGTCAAAACGGCCGATCCTGAATAAACTCAAGCCGTATACCAAGTAGAGCGCCGGAATTCCGATAATCAGATTCGTTGGCAAGCGATCAAGCCACGAGTAGATCAATAAAATTTTCCCCTGACTAAAGAGAGGATGGGCATGTTTAGCAATTAAGTCGGCCGCTTTTTCCTCAGCTTCGGCCGAAAACGCGTGGCCGACAGCCTCTTCAATCAACCCCTCAGACTCAAACCAATCGCTCGCCTGCTGATGGAGTTTGCGCAACTGTTCTTGGCTTTGCTCCCCATGCACTCGAAGCAAATCGGCAAACAGGTGATGATAGCGGTACCATTCCCGCCGATTATCAAGCGGAAAGAGAAATAGATTCGCTTTTTCAAGCCGGTCTAAAATCTGCTGGCTGTCTTTCGCTCGGCGCACCGCATCGCACAGCTGGGCAGTAAACCGATCTAAGTGGGCCGTTTGTGTCAAGAAGGCTTGATCTTCGGCCGAAAGCTGACTCAGCACGTCGCTAAGGAGATAATCCATCACGTATCGATCACTGCCAGAAAAGTTTTGGATCAGCTCCTGCTGAGATTGCTCTGTCCCCAACCGGTCTAAAGCGATTCCGGCCAATTGAAGGCTCGCAATCCAGCCTTCAGTGCGAGTTTGGAGTTGTTTTAAATCTGCAGGATCTAGCTTGAGATCAAGTTTATGGTTGAACAGCTCCTGCGTCTCATCCAGCGTAAAACGGAGATCGGTCGACCGTAGCTCTGTCAGTTGCCCTTTGGCCCGAAGTCGTGCCAAGGCCAACGGAGGATCAACGCGAGTGGTCATGATAATGTTGAGTGAGGGTGGAGCGTGCTCAACTAGGAACGCCACCCCTTCATGGAGTTCTCGGTTTTCGATGAGATGGTAATCATCAAAAACCAAAATCATCG
Source organism: Chloroflexota bacterium (assembly GCA_020628815.1). GTDB lineage: Bacteria > Chloroflexota > Anaerolineae > Promineifilales > Promineifilaceae > WTJY01. The sequence continues at coordinate 4,717 of JAHDEN010000105.1, forward strand.
GCCGCCCGATATCGATCATGTCATTGATCAAGATCGTCCAGATGTTTGTCGCTGACAAGATCCCGAGCATATTGGGCAGAATCGTTGCCCCAACTCGAGTATGCTGAGCTTGAAACCCTGCAAGAAGATGGGTAAAAAATCGAAGCAGGTCGTTGTCTACCCCGTCAAGTGCCAGCCACACTTTCAAGCTGTCGGTTTGCTCTTTGAGCCAAGCGGTAATCAGTGTTGTTTTACCAAATCCGGCCGAAGCAGAGATAAGGGTCAGGCGCTTTTTTTGATCAAGCCGCTGGTGTAGGTCCGGCCGTACTATTAAATTTTCAGTTAGTTGGGGGATGAAGAGTTTGGTGCGTAAAACCGACATGATGGCCAATTATCCATTTATTCTAAGCGAGGGACAAAGTTAGTCTCTGACTTTAAATAAAAAAGGGACCAATCTTTTCAGATTGATCCCGTTAAAATTACATATCAAAGCTCAATTTACCAATTCGGATCAACATCATCCGATTTCCAGTACCACGGATCAGTGGTGTCACCGTAGCCACGCCGGCCGAACTGCCCCCGGCCGTGCATACCACCACCCCGGAACCCGCCTTGCTGGCCGCCTCGGCCGCCAAAGCGACCACGGCCCCGATGTTGCCCAAAGTTCCTGCGGCTAGCACCACCACCGTAAAAGCCTCTGCGTCCACCGCCGATCATGCCGCGCCCGTGGCGATTGTTGAGCGAACCACGGTTCGGATGAATGGTGCGCCCATGCGAACCACGCCCATAGCCGTACTCCTGCATCAGGCGATCACGCCGCATGAGAATCCGCTCTTCAGACGTGAACTGATGGCGACGGAACGGCTCTTTGTCCGCAATCCCCATCAAGCTACCACCGGCCGAAAAGCGTTCAGGATCAAACAGGCTGATGTCGTGGCGGGTATACCCCCGATCAGACAAGTCTGCCATGATCTCACCCATCACGCTGGCAAATTTATACCCGTGACCGGTAAACCCGGCCGCAAAGTAAACCTGCTCCATGTTCGGAATATTGCCGATGATAAAGTGGCCGTCGGGCGAGTTGGTGAACATGCAGACTTCAAGCGACATCGTTGGACCCGACGCCATCGGGAAGTAGCGGTCCACCGCTTCACGCAGAGCGTCTTCATCAACGAGATCTGCCTCCCAGTTAAAGCTCTCGGGAACCCCATGCTCTTTAAAGTGGTGATACAGGCCGATCTTGAAGCCAGGAATCCCATGGATCGGGAAGCCATAATAGCGACCTTCTTCTACCAATAAGTTAAAGACGGGGAAGTTGTGAAGCTGGAAATTTTCCGGCCGTTCTGGCTGGAACCATGCCAACGCCTGACGTTCGGGAACGGCAAGGCCATCCAACATGGGGACCAAGCCGCTGTTCCACGCCCCGGCCGTGATCACCAGCCGGTCTGCTTCATATTCTGAACGATTGGTGATCACACGCACACCCCCTTCCGGGGTTGGGTGATACTCCAAAACCGTCTCGCGGCCGTGGATTTCAGCACCATAGTGGTGGGCCGCTTCCACAAAGTTGACCGTGGCACGTTCCGGCACGATAAAGCCGCCATCCTCTTGATAGAGGGCCATGTGGTCTTGCGGAAGCTGATAGCCAGGGAACTTGCGGGTCAAGTCCATCCCGCTCAGTACTTCATGGCTGATGCCGTGCTCCACCACTGACTGATGGGAGCCTTTAAAGACCCAACTATCGGCCGGGCCTGCATCGATGGAGCCGGTCTTGTAGAAAATTTTCTCGCCAGTAACCTGTTCGATTTCATCCCACAATTCATACGCCCGTTTGAGCAACATGACGTATGAGGGATGTTCGTAATAGGCCAAGCGAATGATGCGCGACTGGCCGTGGCTCGAGCCACCCATGCTGGGGATGTTGTCTTTCTCGATCCCCAACACGCGCAGGCCGCGTTTGGCTAAGTGGTAGCAGGTGGCGCTCCCCATCCCACCCACACCAGCGACGATGACGTTAAAACGTTTGTTGTATCCAACCATAAGACTAGCTAATCAGCTAATCAGCACGCTTCGCTTGTCAGCTTATCAGCGGTTGTTTGCACAACTTAGCTGATTGGCTGATTAAGCTGAAATGCTGATCCAGCTATATATTCCGTGGCCCTCTTGAGCGCAAACGTGCCCCTTGCGGATCGAAGAATGGGATGTTGGTGACGGTGCCGACAACGGCCCGGCCGCCTGCGTTGACGAGGACTTTCGCACCCTCGTAGCTGTGGCTGACGTTCATGTATGCCAATCCAAGCATTTTCTTGACGCTGTGCCCTTTGGCAGATGAGGTGATCCGGCCGATTTCCATCATGCCTGCGTGCTCACGGTCGAAGTAGGTATCCGCTTCTGAGCCGGTGAACATTTTTTCGCGGAACGATTTGACGTGGGCCACGCTGTAAATCGGGTCACCCGTTGATGCAGGTATGTCGCTCTTGAGGTGCAGGCCGACCCAGCGGTAGTCTAAGCCACGATCTTGCCACGCCATGAGCGCGTCACGGCCGATGAACTCACGCTTTTTGTAATCGATGTATTTGTGCAGATGGTGAACGTGGTAGGGGGTCTGGGTGCCGTCGATGTCAGGCCCCGCCAGCGGGAACGCTTTTTCGATGCGCAAGCTCTGCATCGCACCAACACCGTAAGGCATCAGGTTAAATTTCTTGCCCCGTTTTTCGAGGAACTCCCACAAAGATCCAGCTTCATCGGTTGGCACGTACAGCTCCATCCCCATTTCACCCGTGTAGCCGGTGCGGGACATGATCATGCGGGTGCCGTTGATGACGCCGTGCGAGAAGCGGAAAAACTTTTGGCCCAGCACGTCGTTTTCTTTGGTGACAGTGTCTAAGAAATCGAGCGAACGTGGCCCTTGCACTGTAATCAACGTAACCGCACCACCTAGGTCGGTCACATAGGTGCTCGTGCCAACGGCATGATCCCGAATCCAGTCAGTGGTCTTTTGGCGCGTGCTGGAGCTGGTAACGATCATGAAGTGCTCATCGTTAAACTTATAGCACGTTATGTCGTCGATGATGTACCCATCCTCATCAACCATGGTTGAGTAGCGCACTTGGCCGGGGTGCATATTGCGCACCGGTGCAACCATGAGGCGGGCTAAAAGGCGCTCTGCTCCTGGCCCTTTGATGTCCACCTCGCCCATTGAGGAGAGGTCTTGCATCCCCACGTTGGTGCGGGTGTTTTTGTGCTCCTCGATTGGGGATGTGTATGAAACGGGGAACATGTAGTCCCCGCCACCTTTGACCATGCGAACGGCCGACCTCAGGTGGATATCGTGTAATGCTGTTCTTTTTTCTGCCATTGTCTCTCTGCAAAGTCGTGGTGCGTTTTGCGGGTTTGCTCTTGCCGTTCGTGTTTTTACAATTCACGAACCACGCATCACGACAAATAATGATCGAATATATCTGCGCACAGACTCTGATATATCAGTCGTATATCTCCCCATTTTACCACAGCCTCCGCTCTAATTTCAACCATCAGCTTAGCCCCTCTGTGCTAGATTTCGGCAGCAGCGGCGGTTCTGCAACAGTTTAATCAACCAGTTGATTGATAACGGTTCTAATCGGCCGATGGATTTTGGTTTACCCAGCTTTTTGTACACTAATAGGTAAACGTGCCAAGGAGTGACCACAAATGAAAGCGATTATTTATGAAACGTACGGTGGGCCAGATGTTTTAAAGCTTAAAGAGATTGATAAACCATCCCCTAAAAATGGGGAAGTGCTGATTAAGAACCATGCCACCGGGCTAAACAAAGCGGATTGGTTTATGCTGACGGGCAAACCGTTCATAGCCCGCGTTGAATCTGGTTTAACCAGACCCAAGCACCAAATTCTGGGATCAGACGTAGCCGGTATCGTTGAAGCGGTTGGCCCCGGTGTCACTCGCTTTAAAGTTGGAGACGCCGTTATTGGTGATTTGTCTGAAAACGGACGGGGCGGGTTGGCTGAATTTGTATGTGCGCCAGAGGACGTGCTGGGATTTAAACCGGCCGCGCTGTCGTTTGAGCAGGCGGCTGCGGTCCCCATGGCGGCCTTAACCGCTTATCAAGGATTGGTCCATACAGGGCAAATTGCGGCCGGGCAACGGGTGTTGATCAACGGCGCATCGGGCGGGGTTGGTACCTTTGCGGTGCAAATTGCCAAAGCGATGGGAGCGCACGTTACGGCCGTTTGCAGCACGCCGAAAATCGAACTCATGCACACGTTGGGAGCGGACGAAATAGTCGACTACACCCAACAGGATTTTACCCAAAGCCAACAACAGTACGATCTGATTTTTGCGGTCAATGGGTATCAAACCTTAGCCGAATATCAGCAGATTTTAGCACCGGCCGGTCGGTATGTGTGCTGCGGTGGAGAATTCAAGCAGATTTTTCAGGCGATGTTATTTGGCGGCTGGATGACCCGGGGAACCCAACAAACGATGAAAACTTTCGTCTCTAAACCCAACGCACAAGATTTAGAGGCTGTGATCCAACTGGTTGAACGTGAAGCGATCGCGCCGGTCATGGATCAGCAAGTTGACTTGGCTCAATCGGCCGACGCGCTGAGGAAGTTGGGGCAAGGTCATGCCAAAGGGAAAATGGTCGTCACAATTTTTTCGGCAGACTAAAGGTTTGTTAGCAAAACATCTAAACCGCATCGTTCAAGGTAAGCCCTTTCCCATTCACCCTGTCAAATAAACAAATTAACGTTTTTCTGTTGATTTTGATGGTAAAGTTAGGGTCCCCCACACCCAACAAAAGATTATGCTTAATACAAAACCCTTAGTGAAAAGCTCAACCCTTGTTGACGAGGTAACTCATTTGGCGTCGCTGGTAGGCAACACACCAGTCCGCAAACTTAGACTCGATGATCATAAATCGATCTATTTAAAAGAAGAAGGCCAAAATCCGGCCGGAAGTATTAAAGATCGGCCGGCATTAAATATGATGCTGCGCGCAATCGAAGCCGGTTTGGTCACACCAGACACCGTTGTCGCTGAATCGACATCAGGCAATACCGGTATCGGGATGGCGTGGGTGTGTAGCGAGCTGGGGCTTGAGTATCACAACTACAGCCCGTTCACCCTGAGTGAGCGCAAACAGTCTATCTTGCGCGGCTATGGTGCCAAACTTTTCTTTGCAGATGGCGGCACCGACGAAGCCACAAAATTGTTGAAATCACGAATCGACGCCAACCCGAACATGTATTTCTGGGCCAGCCAATTCACCAACGAGAACAATTGGAAAGCTCATTTAGAAAATACGGCTCCAGAACTTATGCGTCAGCTGCCGCAGGTGAACGAAGTCTGGGTGGCGTTTGGCTCTGGTGGCACGTCTACCGGATTTGCACATGCGCTGCATAAAACCGGCATCGACTTACGTGTGGTTCAAAACACGCTTGAGCGGGCTAAACGGGTTGAAGGGATGCGCAATCTAGCATGGATTTCAAAGCCCCCGATCGCGGATCTTGACGCCATCGGCCGGGAAAACATGTTTGATACAGACCCTGAAGAACTTGTGCAGTTGGCACGCTGGGTTTATGAAAACAACGATGGTTTTCTTCTGGGTACAACCACGGCCGCAATTTTGACCCAAGCGATCAAAAGCGAGGCACCCGATGCGGTTGTCATCTCGCCCGATAATGGAGACCGCTATCCAGATTGGCAGGCCACTGTCACAGGATAATTCAGCTCCAAAAACGCGGTAATCTTTTTCAAAAGCTCAACGATTGGCTCGTTGGGCTTTTTATTTTTTAACCCACCATCATAAAGAAAGTCGAAGTCTTTGCTTAACCGCTTTGTATTACCTGAAAAATCACCTAAGATTAATCTATATTTAAAAAAGTAAGATGGTTTGTGCGGCAAGCATCAGAGCAACCAGACACAGACTGCGATTTTTACTTAGGTTATAACGGCTGTCATAATTTCATCCCAATTATCCTGAGAAAAATCAGACTTATTTTTTAGAAGGTATCTATTGCAAGCAACTGTTAATTACCCACAATCAAATTGGATATCCAAAATCGCCTGGTTCAGTATTGGACCGCTTACTGGCGCTATTATTTTGGCAACCATACTACTGCTTACATCTAGCAGCTATTCACAAAAGCACGCGAACAAAGTGTTCACGGGCGTTTTTGTTGCTGGGCATGATCTTAGCGGCATGTCTTTAGATGAAGCTACGGCCGAAATTGATGGGTTAGGCTTAACGGAAAGCACAACGGTTACTTTGGTTGATCCAGGCACTGGGCAAGAATGGGTCTGGACGCATAGCCAATTGGGGATGTACATCGATACGTCAGAAACGGCCGGACTTGCATTTACAACCGGGCGAGATGGAACATCCACTGAAATGGCCCTCGATCGGTTTAATGCCTGGTATTACGGGGTAGATATCCTACCCATCTACCAATTAGATGAGTCTGTCTTATTTGACCAAATCCAGCTGGTCGCTTCTGAAATCAATCAGATTCCGCAAAATGCTGAGATTATTACCACACAGTCACAGCCAACCATCATTGACAGTCGTTTAGGCCGTTTGTTGGATGGGCCAGATACTTACGAGCGAATTATGCAGGCGGTTACCTCGATGCAATCTGCGCGGATTGAGCTTTTGGTACACGAAACTCTGCCGGAAATCTTGGATGCGAGTCAGGCATCGGCCGATCTGAATGCGATCATCAGCAGCCCCATTGAATTTTATTTACAAAACCCGGTAGACAGCCAAGATTTGGTCCGTTTATCTCTATCCACCAAACAATTGCGTGACTGGATTAGAATTCAGCTTGTTGAAGGTGAATCTGGAAATTCAGAGTATGAAGTATTTGTAGATGAGGTTGCACTGCGCGGCTGGCTACAGGATTTAGCCCCCACCATCGAACGGCCGCCAGAAAGTGCTCGTTTTTACTTCGATGACCCAACCCAAGAACTGGTCCTTGTTGAATCACACATCAACGGCCGCGAGCTAGATGTTGAAACGACAATTAGTCGGTTTAAAAGCCAGATCGCAACCGGTAGCCGCTCCATCCCCGTAGCGGTCAACGAAATAATTCCAACGGTCAACGCAGATGCTACCGCAGTTGAGTTAGGGATTACGGAACTCGTCGACGAACGGACAACCTATTTCTACGGGTCAACAAACAATCGCAAACACAACATCGCGCGGGCCGCTTCTAATTTTTATGGATTGGTTGTCGCCCCTGGTGAAGAGTTCTCGTTTAATCGTTATTTAGGCGACATCAGCGAAGAAGAAGGGTATGAAACCGGCCTGATTATTTTGGGCGGGCAAACGATCGAAGGTGTTGGTGGCGGTGTCTGCCAGGTAAGTACAACGCTGTTCCAAACTGTTTTCTGGGCGGGATTAGATATTGGGCAACGCTTGGAACATGGCTACCGTGTAGGCTACTACGATGACGGCGAGGGGCCGGGCATGGATGCGACAGTTTACAACGGAGATGAGGTTCAGGTTGACTTCACCTTTAAGAACAACACGGAGCACCATTTGCTGATTGAAAACTACTACAATCAGCAAGATGAATCTTTAACATTCAAAATATACAGCACCGATGTCGGCCGGGTGGTTGAAAAATCAGAACCTGATTTCCGCAATGTCCAAGAGCCGCCAGAAGATCGGTGGATACCAAACAATGAATTAGACGCCTTCGAAATCAAGCAAGTTGAATTTGCGGCCGAAGGTGCAGAAGTTTTCATTGAGCGGGTTGTTTACAACCAATTTGGTGATGTGCGAGATAAAGATTCGCTGGTGAGCAACTACATCCCTTGGGGTAACGTGTATGAATATGGCTCCGGACTCGACCCTAACAATCTGCCCTACAATTGGAAAGATTTAATCATCGAAGAAGAGTAGTCGTATGAATCAAGAATTAGCTCAATTGCGCAATGAAGTGAACCAATTCATGCGCCTTCACCCCCAGTCACCACTTTCGGCCGAGGCCAAAGATGAGTTTGAGGGGCTGAACTACTACGATGAAAACGAGGCTCTAATTCTCATCCCCATACTTGAAGGCTTCCCTGAAGATGAGCCCCATATCGAAATGGAGACTTCTACGGGTGAAACAACCCATTATCGCCGCTGGGCTAAGGCGATTTTCGAGGTAGATGGTGAAGAGACTTCTGTTGTTATCTACAGCGACCCTTGGGGAGAATCTTTATTCTTGCCGTTTAAAGATGCGACAAATGGTAGCGAGACCTACGGTGCCGGCCGGTATTTAGACAGTGAACGGCCGGGGATCACGATGACCCCAGACAAGCGGTTACAGCTAGATTTTAACTATTGCTACAATCCGTATTGTGCCTATTCGCCAGCGTTTAGCTGCCCGCTGCCACCCAACGAAAATTGGATGAAAGTCGAGATTAAGGCTGGGGAAAAAAACTTTGGGACTGCGGTTTAAATTAATCTGAATTGGGGATAGTTTATGCAAGGCTCGCCTCTTTCCTACATTTACTATAGCTTTTCAATCCTAATCCATTCCAGATGCAAGACTAACTTTCTGTATCTGATGAATTAGCCACGGAGCTTACAAATATTTTGCTTAACTCTACAACCGCATAAGAGCGGGTAACGGCTTCTTCGGCTTGCTGCAAGATCTCCCTCGATCGTTGGATAGCACGCTGTGCATCTGTAACGGGTGCTTTCCCTTTTTTGGCATTTTTAAACGCTAGGTTTGTGTATTTATTAATCATATGCGAGTTAGAGCTATTTATCTTTGTCAAGATGATTGATATCTACGGTTCTTCTATTTTTGAACCTAAGCGTAGTTAACCAGCAATTTTTTGCCCAGAAAATTATTCGCGCACAAACAACCTCGTGCTCTTGTTGCAGAACGCAGTGTCAGTGCTGCTTGAATATGAAGAATAATTTGAATTAAGCTTTTCGCTGATTCCCCGACGATGAGTGGGTTACTACTTGACTCTATTTTGGCCTAAAAATTCTATATTTCAATAATACTCTTTTCCTGTTTACTGGTACCAACCAGCCTATGTACTTGGTACTTATTTCTCTAATACAGCGTAATTCTAACTGTTAAACTCAATACATTAGATGCGTTCAGAGTAGAGCACAGCATATCAATTGCACAATCTGTTTTAACCGCCTCTAAAGAAAGAATAGAACTGAAAGTCACTTTAACTAAGTACATCGTTTTTCTAACTAAAACCGTAACACCCTATTGCTCATTAATTTGATACGTCCATAGACTCTACAAAACGTGTGCACCCAAAGTCGGGCAACATGAACCAAAACTCAAACCACAATCTAGAGCAAGACTATGAAAAAGTTTTCTTAGATTCGCTCCGCGAAAACGCTCTAAAAAAAATTGGGGAAGGAAAACAAGCGCCGTTCAGTGCGCTTAAGCAAAACGAAATTGATCCAAAATCTTTAAATCTGAAAATGGCTCAACGCTTAATTGAAGAGCTACAGGTTTACCAAGTAGAGTTAGAGCTGCAAAATGAGGAGCTACGCAGCGCACAGCAAAATTTAGAACAATCTAGAGACCAATATGCAGAGCTTTATCATGAGGCTCCTGTGGGGTACATGACCTTGGACGGCCAAGGGAGAATTATTGAGGTCAACAAAACTGCGTGCCATTTACTGGGGCTAGAACCTTCAATGCTCCTTAATCGGCCGTTTTCTACTTATGTAGCCCGTATCGATACCGATCAATATTTTGGTTTTTTAAATGGGATTTTTAACGAAATTCCCATCGGAGAGTCAGTCAGCACCGAGATTAGAATTCGTAAGGGGTCGAACGCGCAAAATTATGTAGCGCTTACGGCCGCGCTGCGCCTAGAGCTACAAACGGGCAACCGCCTGTGCAGGCTGGTTATTCAAGACATAGAAGACCGTAAAAAGCTTGAAGAGCGACAAAGGCTTTTACAGGCGGCCGTTGAATATAGCACCGACGGAATTTCAATCAGCGACATGCGCCTTTTAGACAACCCGATAATCTATGCCAGCCCCAAACTACAAGAAATTTCCGGCTATTCGGTTGATGAGTTAGAAGGTGGAAATTGGCGCATGCTGTACGAAGAGGAGCCTGATGAAGAGGCGCGCGCCATGCTGCGTGAAGCGCTTACTTTAGGGCGAGAATGCCGCACAACCGTGCGCAACATTCGCAAAGATGGGACACCGTTCCACTGTGAAGTAACGCTTTACCCGCTAACAGACGAAAAGGGGATGGTGACCCACTATGTGAGCGTGATTCGCGACATTACGGAAAAACGCAAAACGGATCAGGCGATTCTGCAAGCCCAACGGCTCGATTCTATTGGTGTTTTAGCCGGGGGGATAGCGCATGACTTTAACAATATTTTGCAGGGGATTATGGTCCAATCTACTTTGGCACTGAAACGACTGGAAGAGGATCATTCTGCCAGAAAACATGTGCAAAAAGCATCGAAGTCAACGCAGCGAGCGGCGGACTTAACCCGGCAGCTGTTGTCGTACGCCGGTCGGGGTAATTTTGAAGTCGAAAAGCTTGACCTAAACACGGTGATTCCAGAAACGCACCAGCTTGTTTCTAGCTCAATCCCATCTGACATAACGATCGAAACAGATTTGGTGAGTGATCCGCTAATTATTGAGGCGGATTCAGGGCAAGTACAACAAATCCTGCTAAACCTGATCATGAATGCGGCCGAGGCGATTAGCCCTCGAGGACTTATTTCAATCCGGTCACAAAAATTTAGGGTCAGCACCAATAAACAGGCGCCGCGCATCATTCAAAATGGTGAGGTTTCGGGCCAGCTTGACCCGCGCAAAATATATGCGCTCATCGAGGTAGAAGATGACGGCTGTGGTATGGACGAAGATACGATCTCACGCATCTATGATCCGTTTTTCACCACAAAAGAAATGGGGCACGGCTTAGGATTAGCGGCCGCTTTGGGCGTCATTCGCACCCATAACGGAACAATTCAAGTTGAGAGCCGACAAAAGGTAGGCACCAAATTTTCAGTCTTTCTCCCCTTGGTTGAAGAAAGCTACAGAATCGAGCCCAATCAACCGATCCAGGTAATTGAAGACATTATCCCGGGAGAACCAACAATTTTGATTGTAGATGATGATTCAAACGTGCGCGAAACACTTGATTCTGCGCTTGAATTTTTAGGCTGCAATGTGATTAGCGCGGTTGATGGGCTTGATGGCATTCAACAATATAAAGACAACCAAGACCGTGTCGATCTTGTGCTAATGGACTTCCATATGCCCGGTATGGATGGTCAAGAAACCTTTAGCTATATTCAAAAATTAAATCCAGCGGTGCGTTGCGTATTTTCATCAGGCTTTGCTCCTGATAAAACGCGTAAAGATTTAGGAGATGGCCAAGGGAGAATCGACTATTTGCAAAAACCCTATGATCTGCAATCTTTGAAAAATACGATCATCAAGATTTTAGAATAAGCCCCATTACTTTATGCGCCAGCAAACGTGTGTTAAGGAACAAAGATACACAGGTTTTGATCAAAAATAAGTGAGGGGTCGGCCGCTAACAATCAAACAAACGCCACCAGAGGGTAATCTGCTGATTTTAAACCAAGGTACTAGAACCGTAGTACTGGAAAATCGGATGCAACAGATATTGATTCAGATATACTAAAACTGTAATTTGCCCAACAGTTAAATTAGGGGAACTTGTGGGATATCTGACAATTGAAAAAACAGGACCTGACAACCGTAGTTGGTATTGGTGCCTCGGCCGGTGGACTAGAGGCATTAGAGCGATTTTTCAGAGCTGTGCGACCACATGGAAATGTAGCATATGTTGTCGTGCAACATTTATCACCTGAATTTAAAAGCATGATGGGGGAGATTTTAGGGAAACTGACTGACCTGCAAATCAAGCCGGTTATCGATCAAATGGAGCTAGAGCCAGACACCATCTATTTAAATTTGCCACGCACAAAGCTTGCGGTTGAAAATGGCATTTTTAAGCAAGAAACCCTCCCCAACAATCAAGGAGAAAACATATTTAAACCGATCGACGCATTTTTCTCTACCCTCGCCGCCGAATATCAAAAAAATGCGGTGGCGATTATTTTGTCTGGCACAGGGACAGATGGGCATCATGGGGTTCAAGCCGTTGCGCAGCATGGGGGATTGGTTTTAACGCAAGATTTGAACAGCGCTTTATTTGGATCGATGCCACAGGCGGCCAAAGAAGCGGTAACCCACAGCCTTTCTATTACCCCAGAAGAGATGCCTGAAATTATTCAGGATTACATCCGCGACCCGCTGACCGTTTCATCTGACGTTTCTGCTATTTCAGCTTTAGATTTACTGACAGAAGAAACAGCTCTCTCTTTTATGCTGTCACTGCTGCAGCGCAAATTCCAGACCGACTTTACCCGCTATAAACCCCAAACGATTGTGCGCCGTTTAGAAAGGCGCATGGCCCTTGATGGGGTAGAGCATTTGGCCGATTATGCACGGCGTGCTCAGCTAGATGATGAGCTACTCGATCAAATTTACAGAGAACTTCTAATCGATGTCACCCGCTTTTTCCGTGACCCAGACGCTTTTTCTTGGTTAGAAACCCACCTTATCCCCCAACTGGTACAAAATAAAAACAATGGAGATTCGCTTAGGATTTGGGTTGCCGCTTGCTCATCTGGTGAAGAAGCTTATTCGCTGGCGATGCTGTTTTTAGAAGAGATTGAGCGGCAGAACAAACAGATTGATCTACGTTTCTTTGCGACAGACATCCATAAAAGCTCGATTCAATTTGCTTCTGAAGGCAAGTACGAGCTGTCTGCTCTCGACCAAGTCCCCTATCACTTGGGTAAAAAATATTTCGATACACACGCAAGTTCTGTCAAAGTGAAAAAACAGCTCCGGCAGAAAATCGTTTTTTCTGTGCATGATCTGTTGGGTGATGCCTATTTTGGCAATCAAGATTTAATCACGTGTCGAAATATGCTGATTTATATCCGGCCGAAATCACAGGCGGATATTTTGCAGTCATTTACAACTGCCATTAATCCGAGTGGCTACCTATTTTTAGGCCCCAGCGAACATTTAACCAATCGCATGGTTCCCTACTTTGAAACGTTGAGCCGACATTGGCGCATTTTTCAAAAAGTTGGATCGCCTCATTCCAGCCCGCAGAAACCGGTTCGAAACGTCAATATCCATCTGCCCAAACATTTACAAGATGAGCCGGTTCAGCCCACGGGGAACCTTTATCAGGGGTGGGAACCCGCCCTGCTCAAAACGCTCATACCGGCCGGATTTGTGTGTAATCATCTGGGAGAACTAAAAGAGATTTATGGAGAAGGCAAAGAGTATCTGAACTTTTCGATCGGAAAGGTCAATTTAAATTTAACTGAATTGTTGGCTGACAGTTTAGCCATCGGGCTGCGCAACGGTCTGGCCCAAGCACAGCGCAAAAAAGAAGCGGTAGAAATTTCAAACATTCAGTTTAGAACTGATAATGAGATCAGAATTATCAATCTGCGTGTCATTCCATTTGAGCAAGATTCAATTAACCAAACCAAGGAAGAAACGGACCTCTTTTATCTGATCATTTTGGATGAAGTTCGGAACATGGGGCAGATGGCACCCATCGACCCGACCGAGGTTGCCCCTGATAAGTTTAACGAGCTGCACAGCCTAAAATTAGAATTGGCGTTCACGCGTGAAAGTTTGCAGGCGACTTTAGAAGAGGTTGAGACTTCGAATGAAGAATTGCAATCATCAAATGAAGAGCTAACGGCCGCCAATGAGGAGCTGCAAAGTACCAACGAAGAGCTCAGTTCGGTCAACGAAGAGCTGTACACGGTCAACAATGAATATCAAGAACAGAACCAGATTCTGAATCAGCTATTCAATGACAAACATAATTTAGAACGTGCCAGCGGAGTCTTAACAATTTTTCTAGACCACAGGCTCTGTATTCGTGAAATGACACCGGCCTGTTATCAAGCGTTTGATCTAATAGAAGCAGATGTCGGCCGACCCATTATTCAGTTCACCACCGTCATCGGATTAGAGATTGAAACGCTTAATCATTTAGTTGGGTTAGCCATTGATGGCGAGCGGTCGGCCGTAGAAACCCTGTCACACAAAAAGGTGCCGATGTTAATGTCGGCGATCCCGTACCAGGGTGACCGTGCTGAATTAAACGGTGTCATTCTCCATTTTGTAGATCTAACCACAGTGCGCCAGCTGGAAAAAGAAAATAGGGAGATGCACAGCATTGCAGACAGCATCCCGGTTTTGATGACCCAAATCGGGAAAGATATGCGCTACCGATATGTGAACCAGCATTTTTTGAATTTGCACAAAATAAAAGACCGGGCAAGCGTGATTGGCAAGCTGCCGCATGAAGTTATCGGTGAGGCAAACGCTCAAATCCTGAAACCATATCATGCCCAAGCATTGGCAGGGAACCCGGTTGAATTTATCAACGATAATTTCTTGAACCAAAAAGGGCGATTCGCAAAAAACAACTTTTTCCCATCTTGGGAAGGGGATGAGGTGGACGGCTTTTTTGCTTTTGCAGTTGAAGTCACTGAATTTGAAACAGAGCGGCAGAAAAATCTAAGAGAATTGACGTTAAGCCAATCTCGCTATAAATCGATAATTGAGACCCAGCCACAATTAATTTGTCGCTGGCGGCCGGATGATTTCAAAATCACATTTTCTAACCATGTGCATCAAGAATTTTTTGGTGAAGAGGTCGCAGAAGGCAAAATTTTAATCGATAGGTTCTCTCCAAAATATGCGAAGACCTTTAAAAAGAATTTAGCCGTCTTACTCAAAACCGGGCAGGCGCAAACACTTGAGCAATTATTAGAAGGGCCAGATGGGGTCGAACGGACCATTGTGTGGACAGATAATCCGATTTTTGATTCAGAGGGAAACATTGTGGAGATTCAGGGGATAGGCCTTGATGTGACGGAGGAGAGAGCGGCTCAGAAAAAGATAGCTCTGAGCGAAGCCCGCTATAAGTCAATTGTTGAACATAACCCAGATTTAATTGACAGATACCGGCCGGATGATTTGATCTTCACGTATCTCAATGAAGCATCTGCGGCTGACTATCCTCCAACCAAGGTTGGGGACTCATTACTTAAAGTATTTGAAGGGAACAAAAAAGAAATAGCCGCCTTTAAGCGTCATGTAGCGAAGATCATTAAAACGGGTCAGCCTCAACGGTTTGAAACCAATCATAACCTTGATGATGGAACTCTAAAAAAGGTAATTTGGACTGAAGTTCCCATTTTTGATGAGGCTGGCAAAATTGTTGAAATTCAAGCGGTTGGGAGAGATATATCAGACATTTATATGGCGCAAAAAGAGCTTGAAGATGCACACGCGCAGGTCGATGAATTATTTAACCATCTACCGGCTTGGGTCGCCATTGTTGATACTGAATATCGTTTTAAGTTTTTAAACAGCTACTATCAGCAGAACTTTGGGGTAGATATTGAATCTAGCATTAACAAAAAAATGTGGGAGCTTAGCGGACCTGAGGTCTTTGAAAAAGAAAAACCCTATTACGACCGTGCCTTAAAAGGAGAACCGGTTCAGTATTACAGTTCAATTGAAGAAGAACAGTTTGAATTTCATGCGGATATTCGGCTTATCCCCCGGAAAAATGGGAAGAAAATTGTCGGGTTTTACCTCATGGGATTCAACATTACAGAATTGCAGGTAGCCAAAAAGGAGCTGGGCTCAACACTAGAGAGATTGGAAGCTATAAACGACGGTCTTCCGGTCTGGATTTCGATCATCGATAAAGAGCATAAATTTCTTTATCTGAACAACTTCTATAACAAAACAATGGAAATTGATACTCAAGACAGTGTCGGCAAACATGTTAAAGATGTCTTGGGGAATTCGATTTACACCGTTGGAAAACCCTACTACGAGCAGGCATTAGAAGGAAAAACCGTCTCTTATTTAAATCACACCGGCATAAAGGGAGACGGAAGGGTAGCGTTGGTCACGCTGGTGCCAGCAAAAGGTGATGTAGAGTCAGACTATTTTTATCTGCTGGCGATCGACATATCAGAACAAATCGATGCCCAAAACCAGCTTGAAACCGCCCTAGCACAATTAGAAGCGGTTAACGACAGCCTGCCAATTTGGATCAGCATTGTGGATAAAAATTATCATTACACCTATGTGAATAATTTTTATATGGATTCAATAGGGCGCAAAAAAGAAGAGTTCGTGGGCAAACATATTCAAGATGCCCTCAACAAAAATTTCTTTAAACAGGGCAAACCTAACTATGATCGTGCACTCGCAGGTGAGCGAGTTGATTATCAGAATAAAGGCATTATCGCGGGCGAAGAAGTTGATATTGCGGTGAGTCTGGTCCCTCGAAAAAACAACGAGGGGGATGTAGACAGCTTCTTTGTTTTAGCGGTTCAACAGGGGCTTGATCCCCGAGTAAGTTAAACGGGCAGGTAAGTTAGTACATTGTCCCGGAAGTTATCTAAGTTTAGTGTGATGGTGTCATACCCGCGCAGGCGGGTATCCAGTGCTAAGTTTGACGCTAGATTCCTGCC
>JAHDEN010000106.1 GCA_020628815.1 Chloroflexota bacterium
CGGCCGGGCGATGGCGGTTAGCAGTCGCTTGCGCTACGGATTTACGTGGGTCAACACACACGGCGTTGCTAGCCCCGAAATGCCTTGGGCCGCGATGAAAGGATCCGGCACAGGGTGCGATATGTCGGTTTATTCTCTCGATGCATATACGGCGATTCGACATGTGATGATCGCTCATTAAAGATAGGGAATTAGGACAGCGCTAAGGCGAGTCGATAAATGAAAAGATTAAAAAACAAAACAGCACTGGTTACTGGCGGCCGACAAGGAATCGGCCGAGGAATTGTTGATGCCTTTTTGGCAGAAGGGGCACGGGTGATGACCTGCGGCCGGGGTGATCGTCCGGCCGATTTGCCTAAGGAGGCACTTTGGATCACGGCCGATTTATCCCAACGGTTGGCCGTTGATGCGCTGTGCCAAACTGTAGAAGACACCTTTGGCGGGCTAGATGTGTTGGTTAATAACTCCGGCGTTCAGCTTGAAAAGACTGTGGTTGAAACGACAGACGACGATTGGGATTTGGTGATGGGCATCAATGCCAAAGGGCTGTTTATGACCTGCCGGGGGCTGATTCCATTCATGGGCCACGGTGAACAGGCCGGATCGATTATCAACATCGGATCGATTAGCGGCCGGAACGCAGATCCGGGGCTCGCCATCTACAACGCATCTAAGGCTTTTGTACATGGGCTGACTCGATCGATTGCGGTTGATCATGGGCCGCAGGTGCGTTGTAATGCCATCGCCCCTGGTTGGATCATGACGGGGATGGCGGATGCGGCCTTTGCCTTGTCGAACGATCCCAAAGCGGCCGAAGCGGATGCACAGAATCGGCATGCGGTGGGGCGTTTCGGTCGGCCGGAAGATATCGCCAATATGGCCGTGTGGCTGGCCAGCGATGAGTCTGCTTTTGCGACGGGGCAAGTTTATGTGGTCGATGGGGGCTTGACGGCCGCCTCACCCATCAATACAGCATTGTTTTAGGGCCAAAAGTATTAAAAGTAGCGATGATTGCCTGAAATATGAAGACCAATTTCGGTTCAGATCGGTAAGATTGGCTCCATGGCAAAAAATTCATCAAATTTATCTTTCTTTCTTTGTTTAATTTCGCTTTTAGTTCTGCTGGGGTGTAGCGAGGCCGTACCGGCTGATGTGGCTGTCCAAGCGGTGGTTGAGCCGCAGCCTGAAACTGATGCGGTAAGTTCAGACGTTGCGCCAATGGCCGAATCGATTGAGCCAACGTTAGAACCGTTACCGGCCGTGGTTGTTGTTTCTGACAGCGGAGGTGCGGTTGAAGCTGAGGCAGCCGCAATCGAGGCCAGCGATGCTGAAACTGCGGTTGTTGAAGAGCAGGCCCAAACGGTGTGGACATCGGACGATATTCCGGCCGGTTCAAAGTTCGGCTGATTTGAACACAATGGGGCGGTTTGGCAGGGGCTTGTTTTAGAAGATGGGACGGTACAAAAGGTTGATGGGAATCTGTTTGAAGAGATTGTGCTAACGGATGAAATCATCCCGCTTGACCAGCTCAAGGTGCTCGCACCTGTTTTGCCATCAAAAATTCTTGCTGTGGGGTTGAACTACCGCAGTCATGCGGGTGAGGCTGGTGTTGGCGCTCCGGGTTTGTTTTCAAAATTTCCAAATTCGTTAGCTGGGCCAAATGACCCGATCTGGCTGTTCCCCGAGTCGGATAACACCCATTACGAAGGTGAATTGGTGATTGTAATTGGCAAGCAGGCCCACAATGTGAACGAAGCTGATGCGCCGAACTATATTTTTGGGGTCACGGCCGGAAACGACATTACCGAGCGAACTTGGCAACAGACTGACCTGCAGTGGATTCGAGCCAAGGCATCTGACAATTTTGCGCCGCTGGGGCCGTTTATTGTGACGGGGTTGAACTACAATGATTTGTTAGTGCAGACGCGGGTGAATGGGACAACGACCCAGTCGGAAAGTAGCGCGAGCCTAATTCACAGCGTGGATAAAATTGTGAGCTATACAAGCCGCTATATCACCCTTGAGCCGGGTGACGTGATTTACACAGGCACGCCGGGTAGCACCGGTGCGATGTCGGCCGGGGATGTGATCGAGGTTGAAGTTGAGGGGGTTGGCGTGTTGCGCAACACGGCCGAGCCGTGGGACCCGAATCGTTAGATTATTTCTTTTGCTCAGCCAGAGTTTGCAACGCTTTGCGAATTTCTGCGCGTTGGGCAAGTAGATGGTTAAACTGTTGGTCACAGCCTGCAATCGGGCCGGGGTAATTGTTAATCTCGGCCTGAATTTGAGCCTTTTTACGTAGTAATTGCTCTTTATCTGTGAGATTGCTGTTTAATTTACCCATGTTACACCTCCATGATTCAATCATATAATATTCAAAACAATATTTAAACAAGGCAGGGGTAAACCACGTGGAACATCAAATTGAAGTTGTAGAGGTTCGGGAGTTTTTGACTTACTTTTATTGGGGCAGACATCCTGAAGATAAAATGATGGATATGCGGTTGGGGGGTGGGACATATGCGATCCACAAAAACGGCAAGGCGCTTGTGATCGATTCGATGACCCGGCCGGGGCAAGGTGTTTGGGTCAAGGATTATTTGGCTCGTACCCATCAGGTGGCACAGTTCACATTGGTTTCTTCCCATTGGCACGTCGATCACATCATCGACAATCAGGCTTATGCTGACTGTGTGATTATTGGCCATAAACACACGCGCGAGAAAATGCTGGAGAAAAAAGCTGTGTTTGAAGCGGGGGAGTATAGTGATTATGATCCGTTTGAGGTGGTGCCGCCCAACCTGGTTTTTGAAGGGAGTCTTGAGCTTTGGGTAGACGATATCAAAGTTGAGCTAGAGGAATATTTGGTTCACGAAAAGGGGCATTTGGGCGTTTACTTACCTGAGCAAAAGATCTTTATCGCCAACGATATTTTAGAGGACCCTCTCTGGTTTTTTGACTTCGGATTTGCTTCAGCCGAGACTCAGATGGCTGAGCTTGAGCGGTTGAAAGCACAGGACGTCGACTATATTTTTCCCTGCCACTGCGCTATCGCAACAATCAAGAAAGGAGGCTTCTCGAAAAGCCTCATCGATGCCAATATAAGTTACTTGAAAAAGATGGTGGCCCGTGCGGCCGACCAAAATTTTACAAGTATGACGGCCGCAGACGTGCTACAAGATGAGCTGGATGCAGGTGTGGTTGAGTGGTGGGAGCCGTATGCCGACGTGCATGAATTGAACAAAGCCGAAATTCTAAAAATGAAGGCTTTGTGATTTTGTAACCAGATAGCGGCTCGGCCGGTTAGCGATCTTCCGGGGTAGCTACTTGCCCCGGCCGGGCATTTGTATGCTCCCCATTGTGCAAAACTAGGGTGCCATTGACCAACACATCCCGCACCCCTGTGCTGTATTGATGGGGATCAGCAAACGTCGCGTGATCTTGGATTGAATCTGGGTCAAAAATAACGATGTCCCCTTTATAACCGGCCGATAGCTGTCCCCGCCCCTTTAGGTGCAACACCTCAGCTGGAAAGCTGGTTAGTTTTCGGACAGCCTCTTGCAAGGGAATCACCTGCCGATCACGCACGTATTTGCCCAAAAGCCGAGCAAAGTTTCCATAGGTGCGTGGATGTGGCGTTGAGTTGAGAAAGGGTGCTTCTGGTGCAATGGACCCGGCATCAGAATCAAAGCTTACCCACGGCAGTTTGATTTGTTTTTCGATATTGTCTTCGGTCATCATGAAATAGATGGCGGACGTGTTCCCTTTATCTTCAATGATTAAATCGAGTGCCGCATCAATGGGGGCAACGCCGCGCGCATCGGCTAGGGCTTGGATCGATTGCCCATTTAAATGGCGCAGATCAGGGTTGTTGCATTGAGCAATCAAAATGTCGGCCGGAGATTGAACCGCCGCCCAAAAGTTTTCCCAATCGGCTGAGGGAACCACCATTTCTGCTTTGATACGCTCACGAGTAGCTGGATCTTTTAGCCGTTCGAGCAACGCATCTACCCCACCGTCATGGGCCCACAAAGGGACGATAAACCGTAGCCCGGTCCCACCTGCCGGATACAAATACATGTCGGCCGTGACGTCTAACCCCTCTGCCTGCGCCGCTTCGATCATTTTGATCGCCTTATCCATCTTGTGCCAATTGGTGTGTCCGGCCGCTTTTAGATGATAGATTTCACCCCGCACGTTTGCCTCACGCAGAATGGTCAAAAATTCTTCAAGTGCCTCTAAAAATGAATCACCCTCACTACGTAGATGGCTGACGTACACGCCGTCATATTCCGCGACCACTTTGCACAGTGCAATCAGCTCATCGGTTTTGGCGTACCCAGCCGGTGGGTAGACAAGTGCGGCCGACATGCCGACTGCACCCCCTTCCATCGATTCGCGGACCAGCTGACACATACGCTCCAGCTCGTCAGGCGTCGGCGGCCGGTCATCAAACCCCATCACATTGATGCGTAGGGTGTGAGTACCCACATACGACGCAACATTGCACGACACACCCAAATCAACTAAATGGTCGAGGTATTCGCGCAAAGATCGCCACGGCACATCGTAGCTATAGTCAAAATTGCGCCCCATCACCCCACCTTCTTGATTCGCCATTTCGTCAGTGATGGGACCAAAAGAGAACGCTTCTCCCATGACTTCTAAAGTGACGCCCTGCCGAATATCGCTTTGTGAGCGGCCGTCATGGAGCAATGGTTCACCCGCCCAGCTTAGCATGTTGATAAAACCCGGAGAGACCGCCAACCCTTTGGCATCGATTTCAAGCTCGGCCGTGGCCGCTAGGTTAGGGGCGATTTTCGCGATCAGCTCTCCGCTTAGGCCGATGTCTGCGACAAACGGGTCACCGCCCAATCCATCATAGACTGTTCCATTTCGAATAATTACATCGTATAAATCCATCGGTATTTTTGTCAGCATAGTCTCAGGAACCGGCTGATTTCGTCTCCATATAAAAGGTTGTGGGATAAATCATACCGAAAATTAGGTGGTGAGCCAGAGGGAGATGGGAATGCGCTCAAAATTTCATTCACCATAGTTGAATAGGAAGTGCAAAAGGGCTGTGTGAATGGGTGGTATCGGTTATGAAAAAGGGGCTGGCTAATTTTAAAAAACAGGTAGAAAATTCAGATCAAATTGACTTACGCAAAATGGTTCGTGGGGGTGTCCCTACAAGTAATATTTCACACACGTAAGTCCTAATCAAATTTTAAGGCCTTGCACGTTTTTCAGGATTATTGCCCAATCAACTGAAAACTGACGGCTGATAACTGGAAACTCACTATGACCCAAAAACCCCCAAACATCCTTCTCATCATGGCCGATCAGTTGGCCCCACAATTTACCGGAACGTATGGCCACCCGCTGGTGCAAACGCCCCACATGGACGCCATTGCTGAACGTGGTATGCGCTTTGATGCGGCCTACTGCAACTCACCCCTGTGTGCACCGTCTCGCTTTTCATTTATGAGCGGTCAACTCGTGACCGATATCGGGGCGTATGACAATGCGTGTGAATTTCCTTCTACGGTGCCCACCTTTGCTCATTATTTAAAGCAAATGGGATACAAAACCTGCCTAAGCGGCAAAATGCACTTTGTGGGGGCTGATCAACTCCACGGCTTTGAAGAGCGCGTGACGACCGACGTTTATCCATCTGACTTTGCGTGGACGCCTGATTGGGAAAACGCGGAAGAGCGGATTGATAAGTGGTATCACAACATGGATTCGGTCAAAGAAGCTGGAATTGCGGCCGCTACCTTCCAGCTTGACTATGACGATGCGGTCGCCTTTTTTGCCAAGCGGAAAATCTTTGACTATGCCCGCAATCAAGAAGAGCCGTTTTGTTTAGTCGCCAGCTTTATCCATCCTCATGATCCGTATGTGGCACGGCAAAAGTTCTGGGATTTATACGATCCGGCCGAGATCGACATGCCGCAGAACGAGATTGATTACGCAGACCAAGATCCGTTTAGCCAGCGACTGATGGATGGGATTGAGGCGACGAGTAAAGCGGTCACGGCCGAAGAAGTGCGCAATTCGCGCCACGCTTACTACGCCAACACAAGCTATTTTGACAGCAAGATCGGCGAGTTGGTTGAAGCGCTTGAAGAGGCGCAAATGCTCGACAATACGATCATCATCGTCACGGCCGATCACGGCGACTTTTTGGGCGAGCGTAGCCTGTGGTACAAGATGAGCTTTTTCGAACATTCGGTTCGCATCCCCTTAATTATGGCGGGGCCGGGTGTGGCAAACGGCACGGCCGCCAACGCCTGCTCGTTGCTAGATATGCTCCCAACGATGGTTGATATCGCTGGTTCAACCGGAACGGCTCAACCGGAATATGGTCGGCCTGTTCCCGGCCGGTCGCTCATGCCACTAGCGCGGGGTGAGGATGACCCGGTTAGTGAAGCGATTGGGGAATATTGTGCAGAGATGACCGCCTCACCCGTGATCATGATCAGGCGGAATGAGTATAAATTTATCTATTGTGAGACTGATCCGGCTCTGCTGTTTAATCTTGAAGAAGACCCTGATGAGTTGCAGAATTTGGCTGGGGATGGGGCGTATGCAGGTGTGGTTGCAGAATTCACGGCCGAAATTGAGGCTCGTTGGGACAGCGCCGAGATTCGGCAACGTGTGATCCAATCCCAAAAAGAGCGGCGCGCCGTGCACGCGGCGATGGAAATTGGGCCGATTACCAAGTGGGATTGGAATCCGCCACGGGATGCCAGCAACGAGTATGTGCGCAATCATATGGATTGGACGGTTGCGGCCGCAAAGACTCGCTTCCCGCCTTTAGAGGATTAAGACGTGTTGCTCCCGAAAAGCCATCTAGTTCGGCCGGCCGATTATTTTGTCACCGCATTTGATACAAATCCTTTTGATACAGTGAACAAATTAGATGCGTTCACCATTGTGTTCAAATGCGGTGCCTGCAAACAAGAGATCGAATCTGAGCCGCTGATGCAAAAAGGGGGATCTTTACCTAAAGATCCCCTTTGGAGCGGGATAGATGAAGTTGAATTTGCTGAAAGATGTAGACGGCTCGACGAAGATCGGAGCATGAGTTTGCTTTTGACAATGGAGCAAGCCTGCACAGCGTGTCATCAGAATTTTGTCATTCTTTTTGGGTACACAGAGTGGCAACCGGGCCGAGATGTGATTGAACTTGGTGGGGTTTATTTGCTTAAAAACTAGCAGTCTTTGCGTTGCTTGAGCTCGGCCGCCATGTCGCGTGGCCCTTGACCAAGAATCAAGATAAACGCGCTTATCCCGCCAAAAAGCACGATGAAGATCGTAGAGTTGCCCCGCCATGAATCGATAAGCAACCAACAGAGAAAGCCTACCGCAAACAGAACCAACGCAGTTGTCTGGGCAACGTTCCACGTTTTAACTTTTGATTCTAATTCTTGATCTGAAAAATTTGAGTAATCGGCCATCCTATTTCCTCCAGTTTAAAATTGATTGTTTCTTAGGCTTTAATCTTAAAAGCTGGATTATGCAGGCGTCAATTGCTGCAAACGGTGTTTTTAGGATGGCGACCCATCGGCCGTGGCTTAAATAGATGTTTGGTTGGCCCCTAAAATGGCTGAAGTAAAAGAGCCTCCTGCATATTTTTCAAGAAGTTGGGTGATATCCTCTACCGCTTTTCCCACATCTAAAAGAGCATTTTCATGCTGGGCTTCAATGGTGATGATGACGTTGGTTGTGTTGGGTCCGGCCGCGCTTGACCGGCTTTGGCGCCAGCACCAGCGACGCGCAACAACCATCTTATTCTCATCGGCAAATACCACTTCTCCCACTTCAGGATGAATGACTTCATCGCTCCCTAATTCTGTGTAGGTTTCAGTCCCATCAGAATAACCCACTGTCACCGTTCCTTGAACCTGCTGGCTATCAAGAATTGCTACCGGTAGCCCGTACCGAATGCTGATCAGGTTTCCAATATCAACCAAGGTGTTGATGTTGGGGATGTCCCCTTTTTTGGTCAGGCGACGCAGAAGGGCCTCGGCCGCTGAGCGGTATTTGGTTGGTGAAACGCCAAAGGCGGCAATCGCCCGTCGCCATGCGTTCAAGGATGGCAATTCGCTCAGCGGCGTGTCACCGATTTGGGCTTTGACCGCCTCTTGTTCGGCCGTGTAATCCGCTTGCAGTTCGGCCGAGGTGGGGGAGTTGGTTAGCCCTGTGGCTAGGATGACGCCGCCAACCAAGTGGGGGTAGTTTGAGATGATGTCTGGGTGGTATTGGAATGTTGTCATGGATTTTATAAACGGTGTCATCTGGGGCTGAAAGGCCTGATGACATCGTTTTAGTTTGATTCAATTATGTTCTTTAGATTCAATTAACTTGTAAAACCGTCTTTATTCTGTTTCTTGAGGAAAAC
Source organism: Chloroflexota bacterium (assembly GCA_020628815.1). GTDB lineage: Bacteria > Chloroflexota > Anaerolineae > Promineifilales > Promineifilaceae > WTJY01. The sequence goes on from JAHDEN010000106.1 coordinate 8,411, forward strand.
TTTTAAAAATCAATCTCATACCCACCATCGATTAAAAACTCATTCATTTCTTTGCGATACGATTCTCCACTTTGAAAATGATCCTTGATGAATTCTTGATCAAGTAATGTTCCTTCCCTCTCACCGATCCAATCCAAATAATTTGAATATCGCCAAGAATCAGGTGTGGATACCATTCCATCTTTTACAGGATTGAAATGAATGTATTTGCAGAGGTAACATAAATAAGGTTCAGAGTTGACGTGTTTTGTTTTAAATCGCCCTTCAAACAACGTTCCCGATTCTTGATACCGATTGTTGAATGCTCGGGTATAACTCAAAAAAGTTCTTTGTGGCAATAGTCCAGCACGATCACTTCCATTTTGCCGAATCAGCAGATGATAGTGATTGGGCATTAAACAGTATGCAATCAATGTTAGGTTAAACTGCCGACAATATTTTTTGAAGTTCCGAATAACCATCAGGTAGTTTTCTTCTTCATAAAATATCGATTTTCGGCGGGCTCCACGATTGTAAATGTGATAATAGTGACCGGGAACCCAAGCTAGGGTTTCTTTTCTGGGATGAGGCATTGCAGGTCAGTTAGAAGTCTACTTGCTGGAACCGTGTCATCTGGGCCGATAGGCCTGATGACATGGTTCTAAAAACGGATGCCACGAAATGAAAGCTTGTTTTGCTTATGCAACATCGGGTTGATTTTACAAGGATGGTTTGTGGTTTCAGCTTACTCGTTTGCAAACTAGATCCATGTCATCCCGCCTTTCGGCTTTAGATGACACGGATCGGTAAGTTAAATCGAAAAGCCACCCAACTTCGTTTCCAGATATTCCATTAACCCCTCACGCGCCCCTTCACGGCCGAGGCCGGACGATTTCATACCGCCAAACGGTGCGGCCGCGCTGGTTGGATTAATGTCATTAATTCCGATAATCCCAAACTCAAGACCTTCAAACGTGCGCATCGCTTTTTTGATGTTTTGAGTGTAGATGTAGGCGGCCAATCCATAGTGAGTGTCGTTCGCCATGGCGATAATATCGTCATCATCATCAAACGGGATAATGGCGGCGACGGGGCCAAATGTCTCTTCGCTGTAAATCAGCATCTCGTTGGTCACGCCACTCAAAACGGTAGGTGCATAGAAGAACCCTTTGTCCAGTCCATCGGCCGTTAAGCGTTCGCCCCCGGTGTGAACCGTAGCCCCTTTGGATACCGCATCCTGTACCTGATTTTGCGCTTTGGCCACGGCCGCATCATTCACCAATGGGCCGATGGCGATCCCAGCTTCCATCCCGTTCCCCGCCTTCATTTTGTTTACCCGAGCCGTAATCGTCTCGATGAATGGCCCCATGATGTTTTTGTGCACATAGATTCGGTTGGGGCTGATGCAGGCTTGGCCGGTGTTCAAAAACTTGACCAGTGTCGCCCCTTTGGCCGCATGGACCGGATCAGCATCTTCGTAAACGATGAATGGGGCATGGCCGCCCAGCTCCATTGAAACCCGTTTGAGGTAGGGGGCGGCGTCTGTGGCGAGCTTTTTGCCGACGGCCGTCGAGCCGGTAAAGGTTAGTTTGCGCACTTTCGGGTTGGTGCAAAACTCGGTGCCAATCGGTTTGGGATCTAATGCGGTGACGAGGTTCACAACTCCGGCCGGAACGCCAGCCTCTTCAAGAATTTTTATGACGGCGATGGCACACAACGGGGTTGATTCCGCCGGTTTGAGGACAACGGTGCATCCGGCCGCTAGGGCTGGCCCGATCTTGCGCGTCAGCATCGAAATCGGATAGTTCCACGGGGTAACGGCCGCCACAACACCAACCGCCTGGTATTGCACAATAAACCGCTGATCTGAACGGCCGGACGGGATCGTTTCGCCGTAAATGCGTTTCGCCTCTTCTGCAAACCAGAGCAGAAAGTCGGCCGCATATTTCACTTCGTTCCGGCTCGCTTTGAGCGGTTTGCCCTGCTCGCGTGTCATTAGTTCAGCCAACTCTTCGTGTTGGGCCATCATCAGTTGCCAGGCTTTGTACAAGATGGCTGAGCGCTCGTAAGCCGTGGTGGCTTGCCAGCTTTTTTGCGCCGCATGGGCCGCATCGATGGCGGTTGCCGCATCAGCCTGCCCGCCGTCAACTACCCGGCCGATCTCTTCGCCGGTTGCAGGGTTAATTACCCCAAAAGTTTTGTCAGATTCGATCCATTGTCCGTTGATGTACATGTCGCTTCGCTTACACGTAGAATGGCTTATGCAGCCATTCTACATTGAGTTAGAAGTTAGTGGTTAATGTAAGTTAGATGATCGGTTGACCGGTATCGTAGATGGTCACTAACAAACGATCTACATGTCCAACCAATGATCTGATTTTACCCCACACCTTTCAGGTTTGATACATCTAAGGGGGCTAAATTGGGCAATTTTGGTATTCTCTTGCAGTTCATTTTTTATTTATGACAGAAATTATTGAAGAACAACATTTGATCGAGATGGAAGGGGGCGGCCGGATTGCTCTGTACCGCTATGAGCCGCAAACGAAAGTCGGCCGGCCGTTGCTCATCACTCATGGGACCCTTTCAGATATGACAGCGGTTCGTGATTTGGCGAAAAGCCTGGTTAAGCAAGGGTTTGACTGCTGGATTTTGGAGTGGGGCGGGCACGGCAAGGCAATTGCGGCCAGTTCAAAACAAACCTTCGAATATCCGGCCATGCATGACGGGCCGGAAGCGATTGCGGCCGTGCTCGAAAAAACCGGCCACGAAAAATTGTATTGGGTGTCGCACAGCGGTGGCGGACATTTATTGCTCATGCATTTGGGCCGCCATCCTGAAAAGCAGACGCAAATTGCTGGGGCCGTGCTGATTGGGGCACAGGCGACCGATGCCACGTTGAAACCGATTGAGAAGTGGGCGGTACGGTTGCTTTGGTTGGTGACAATGGTGATGAACCAAACCCCCTTGTTTTTGGTGCGCAGTGGCACTGAGGCTGAGCCGACCCGTTTGTTGGCCCAGTGGGCTGTTTGGAGCATGCAAGAAAAGTGGCTGGGGGCTGATGGGTTTGACTATTTGACAGCACTTTCAGCTATTAAGATTCCGGCTTTGATTATGGCGGGGGGGGCGGACAGAATCGCTCCGGCGTCTGGGTGCCGTAAGTTTTTTGACCAGTTGGGTAGTGCTGATAAGTCTTGGGTTTTGTGCTCGGCCAAACAAGGCTTCAGCAAAGATTTCTCGCATGGTCAATTGATTCGCGGCCGGGCGGCACGCCAAGAGGTTTTTCCGAAAGTGTTGGATTGGCTGAAGCAACATAACCATGTAGGGGTCGAAGGGAGCGGGTCCATCTGAGGAGGGCTGAATCAAAATTGCTTCCGCCCCCTTCGCCCCCTACCAAATATTTGGTTTTGATTAATCTAGACGGTTCAAATTCAACTAGTTTGCTATTCTCTACACCATGACACGACTTTTGATCATAGCGGCCGATCCACTGGTCCGTTCAGCCCTTGGGGCGATTGCCGGGCAAACGGACGACCTAACCGTGGTGGGGCAAGCCTCACCAGATGAGGATGCGGTGGAGGTGTTGAACGTTTATCGGCCGGATGTTGTGATTTTTGATGCGGGGTGGAGCCTGACGGTGGATGAGATTGTCCCTGTGTTGGATGAGTGGACGTTGCCGATGATCCTGCTCATCCCCGAAACGGAAGAGCCACTGGGTGAGTTGCTGACGGCCGGGTTTGCCGGGATTTTGAATCGAAGCATTAATGAAGATCAATTAGAAGCAGCCGTGATGGCGGTGAATCAGGGGCTGGTTGTGATTGATCCCGATTATGCGGAATCACTTTCGGCCGGAGCATCATCATCCCCCCAATTTGAGCTAGACACCGTGGAAGCCTTAACCCCGCGCGAGTTTGATGTGTTGGAACTGTTGGCTGACGGGTTGACCAACCGTGAGATCGGGGCCAAGCTGGGCATTAGTCACCACACGGTTAAGTTTCACCTGACATCGCTGATGGATAAGCTGGACGTGCATAGCCGGACCGAAGCGGTGACGACGGCCAGCCGATTGGGAATCCTAGAAATCTGAGCTGAAGTGTAAACGGTAAATTTTGAACTTTAAATGGTAAATGGGGTGCCTTCAATTCACCATTCGAAATTTACCATTTACAATTCGCCCCCCCCATTTATCCGGGTAGTGCCTAACCAAACGTCCGAAGATCAAGAGCCACAGCCTGCGGTATGCTTTGTGCATGAGATTCAGCAATAACGAAAAACATAAATTGCTTAAACGCAAAATAAAAATGAAAATGCGACGCAAAATGATGTCGCAGCGGAACGAGATGTTTCGTAAAAAGGGTGGACCATCTACCCATCCAAGTGCGGATGGGACATTTATCCATCCATTAGACCAGAACAAAGCGGAAAGCTTTGATAACTTTAAAAATAACGGCCCAGTAAACTCAGCGGCCGATAGCGAATTAAACAGAGAACAAAACAATGGATTTAACACAGATTTCAAACGGAATGGCCGACGCCGTGGAAAAGGCGGCAGCAGGCATGGTGCAGGTAGCAGGACGCAGACGGGGCGGGGCCACAGGCATCGTATGGGCCGATGGGCTCATCGTCACGGCGGACCACGTAATACCGGGTCGTCATGGGAAGCATGGGCACAAAAAGCATGGGAAACCTGGGAAAGTGCGCAATCCAACGGTGATTCTGGCGGACGGAACAAAGCTCGAGGCCGAGGTCGTGGGGCGGGACCCTTCAACCGACCTGGCGGTCCTGAAGGTCCAGGACGAAACCCTAACCCCCGCCACCGCCGCTTTGCTTACCCCTATCACCCGCTCGAAAGAAACCGGTAGAGTTGGCAACATTGTCCTGGCATTAGGCATGGGACACGGTGTTACTGAATCAACCTTTGGCGTTTTAAGCGGGATTGGTGACAGCTGGCGCACAAGTGCAGGTGGTGTGATCGATCAATACATTCAGACCGACGTGTTGATGTACCCTGGCTTTAGCGGTGGACCGTTGATTAACACGGCCGGTGAAGTGATCGGGCTAAACAGCTCCGGTTTGATGCGGGGCGCAAGCATTGCGATCCCGAACAAAACGATTGAGCGGGTTGTGAATCAGCTCACTGAGTTTGGCGAGATCAAACGGGGTTACTTGGGTGTTCGCAATCAGCCAGCGCGCTTGTCTGAAAAGATGGCGACTGAGCTGGGGCAAGAAACAGGATTATTGATTGCAGGTGTTAAAACCGGCAGTCCGGCCGAAGATAGCGGCCTGTTGGTGGGCGATGTGATCGTGACCTTTAACGGCCGGGCTATTCGTCACCCCGATGATTTGCTAAATGAATTGTCGGCCGTCATTCCCGGTGAAAAGACACCCACCACTGTTGTGCGCGGCGGCAAGCTCAAGAAAATGAATGTGAAAGTTGGTACGCAAAGTTAAGATTTTTTAGCATAGCAAAGGTTTTCATTTTCTCCTTTTGACCCCCAGGCTATTCAGGTTTTTCCGCCTGAATGGCCTTTTTTTTTGATTAATTTCGAAAAAGGGCGAGCCATCTCTTTAGATCGTTGTTTTGATCTAAAGAGATGGCTCGCCCGGGATTGAAATAAATGTAGTTATTCTGACCTACGCCGGCCGAAGATGAAGCCGATTGAAACAAGCAAAACTGCTACCACCGCCCCGACGGCAGCGCCGATGCCAAGCAAACTGAGTGACTCATTATCCCATCTAGGTTCGCTGTTGTTTTCAGCTTGATCCTCGGCCGTTTCAGCCATCATTTCAGATTCAGCAGAGTCATCTAGGTTTAGACTATTGCTCGTTTCCTCTGTTTGGGATTCAAGCTGTGCCACCTCTTCCACCTCAGCTTCGGTCGTTTGAGTTGGTTCAGGGTTAGCGTTGGCATTTTCTTGTTCAGCGGCCGTAGCGGTTGCTTCTGCCATTTCTGCACGCTCTGCCTCGGCCGTGGCCGATATCTCTATAATTCGGCTGGTAGACTCTTCAGCCTGCATAGCTGCATGGAAGACCAAAGCAGAGTTCCAATAAATCGTATGTTCGTTCATCGTCCAGTTGGTCGAGGTATCGACATACGATTTGCCGGGAAAATTGGTGAACAAGAGCGGATTATTGTATTCGTTTGGACCACCAGCCATGACCCCCGGAGGCACTTGCGCAACAGAATCGTAGCTCCAGAGCGCCGAGTGAAGGTTGCTGGTCGCATTCTCGCCAAAGCCAGACACATAGCTAATGGCTAGCGGGTTGCTGCCTAGCAAATAATCGAGTGCCTGTTGCGAAATGAGTTGGGCCGTGCTGACATCGTTCCCAAGGGCAAGATGGCCGGTGTATAAAATCAGCGGGGTCGTTAGCGCGACGTAATTGCTGCCCCAGTAATAATCTTCGTCCAAAAGAGTGTGGTTCCACGTTGAGTTTTCCCAGCGTTTAACCATGTGATTGGACCACGCCGAAAATTCAGTTTCAAAAAACTGGCGCACGGTCGGATCTTGATTTTCTGCGTATAAGTAAGGGAGCCACGCCACCATCCCCATATCTTGAACCCCGTATCCGTTGTCACTTTTTGAATCAAACTTAGTGATTACATTTTGGTACTGAGCCTTGGTTGCGGCATGATACTTCTCATCCCCCGTTAGTCGGTAAAGTGCGTTTGCGGCCCAGAAACGATTTTCTAGATCATCCCAATCATCGTATGGCCCTTCTACCGGCTGTACCAGTTCAAGGTTATTTTCTAAATATGTGTAACCCAGTTCGGCCGCCGCTTGAAGCTCGGCCGCATAATCTGGGTCGATGGGGGCAAACACATAGGCCGCATGGGCTAGGGCGGCCGTGGCACTGCCACTTCCGGCCGAGGGTTTCACATCACCCGTTCCCCAAAAATCATCCTCGATGTAGCGCGTGTCGTTTGATTGATGCGGCGTTGCATTTTCAGTCGGTTGCACCATGTGATAAAAGCCGCCGGTTTCAGGGTCCTGCATCTTCATGATCCAGTCTAGTTCCCATTTAATTTCGTCTAAAATGTCTGGGACTCCGTTGCCGCTTTCAGGAATGGTTAGGTGATTATCTGGGAACTGCCACGGGAACATTTCGTACGTCCACAGTAGGTCCGAGACGGCCGTGGCCCCGGCGTTGACATACTTCCCGTAGTCACCAGCGTCGTACCAGCCACCCGACACATCGCGTGGCGGAAACAGCCCTGAGCGGAACTCAGCTTGGCTATCCTGTGGATGGCCGACCGGCCGGGCAAAATCCCCAGCTAAGTCCGGCGTTAGCTCGATGCCTGATCGTTGCAGATAAAAATACCGCATCGTGTCTGTCACAAGTGGCCCATACACGTTCCCGTTTATTTCAAACGGAACTGAATCAGGCACCGCATCACTGTCAACGGTAAGCACAAATTCCCCCGTTTGGTTTAGATCAGAAAAGTCCGCTTCAAAAACCCGTTCGCCAGATGCTGTGCGATCTAGTTCAGCAACCAATCGCAGATTGCCACTGTACACAACTGTGCCATCGGCTACCGATTTAACTGTAAAGCTATCTCCGTTGGTGAGCGGGAGTGAGTCTGGAAAACCAGACACAAGAGCCTGCTTAATCCCATCCGGCCGATACCCGACTTGGTTGACTTTAATAGCCGGGTAGCTTGGTTCGGGGTCTGGCGAGGTGATGCGGACGTTGGCAAGCCAAAAGCTGATCGGATTGGTGTTGGCGCTGCTAAAGCTGAGCGTTGAGATTTGGTTGAAATTAAACGATTCACTTCCGATAGCAGGGAAGCGGCTGAGCGGGATACTGAACGTTTGCCAGTCGGTGGTGACGGTGCCAAATTCTTTGATGTTTACGGTAACTGTGCTCAGATTTAGGGGGTCACGGCCGGGCGAAGCATCTCTAAACTCAATGTTGAAATCTTCACCCCCGGTGCCTCCTTTAACCGTAATTTCGAGCGAGCCATTTTGGATATACGGGGCAAGGCTATAGGTTTCCCAATCTTTGCCTGCCAGCAGAGCGTTCCACCATCCGCCAGAATTAAACTCACCCGCTACGTTGACTCGTAGGGCCGGTTCGTTTTGATACCGAACCGCTTCGTCTAGGGGTAAAAAGCTAAATTCATCCGTTTCTATCGTTAAGCCCAAACCAGATCCGGCCCAGCCTGGATATTTATCGGTTGTAAAAATAGGCAGTGCTGGTAGCTGATTGTTTCCACCGCTTTGCCCCAAAACCGGATCTGTTTGGGTAAGTAGTGTGGCGCATAGAGTTAAGCTGATTAGGATGATTCTTTTTAGATTGAACATGATTTGAATAGTTGACGAAAGCACAGCCTGTTTTAAAAAATGATTGCGAATAATTAAACCTGTTGAAATGTAAAGTGGTTTACTTTCGGTTGTGGTTTCCTCATGGTGAAAATATAGTATTCGCCTTAAATTCTCTTCAATTATAAAATTTTGGAACTGCTGCTACCGGTCGATGCGATATAACAGTAAATTTTGTTGAAATCAAAACCAAGGGTAATTTTGGGCTACTTGTCTTTAAGAATACGACGGCCGGGCTGATTTGAACTTTTTCTCAACCGAGTTGAAGGAAAGTTTTAATAAAAATCAACTTAAACCAGTATATCGATCTGTGGGGATGTTATCTGCCTTGGGATGATAACCGGCCGAAAACGATTAATAAGCGGTTTTTAGGCAAGAAGACAAAGAGAGATAGGAACGGTTTGTGGGTAAGCGGAGCAAGCTGACTGAAATGAAGCAACAAACGGTTTGCCATAGAGTGGCAGACGGTAATCAGATTAGAAGGAATGTTGAATGTTAAAAAAAGCAGAAAAGATAAAAGACGAAATTATTAGACTGCGGCGGGATATTCATGCCAACCCAGAGCTGGGGTTTGAAGAGATAAGAACCGCAGCTTTGGTCGCGGATACGCTGGCTGAAATCGGATATGATGACGTGAAGACTCAAGTCGGCCGGACCGGTGTAACCGCACAAATTGGCAATGGGGCTGGTCCAACAATCGGCATTCGAGCAGATATGGACGCACTACCGATTTTAGAGGAAACAGAGCATGATTTCCAATCGACCAACCCAGGTGTGATGCACGCTTGCGGCCATGACGCGCATACAGCCATGCTGCTGGGCGTCGCCCATTTGCTACGTCAGGATTTTGCAGAGAACGGCGCAAATTGGAAAGGGAATGTGCGCCTCTTGTTTCAACCTTCTGAAGAAAAATTTGATGGTGAGGGGATCAGCGGCGCCACGGCGATGATCGATGACAAAGCGATGGAAGGGATTGATCATGTGATCGCGCTGCATGTGATTTCTAATCTTGAAAGCGGCATTTGTCAGTTTCATGATGGGTATGGTCATGCGGCCGTTGATTCGTTTGAGGCTTGGATTCGTGGAGATGGTGGACACGGAGCGTATCCGCATACCGGATCTGATCCGCTGTACATTATGAGTGCCGTGTTGCCCAACTTGTACGGCATCCCATCCCGCTATATCGACCCGATGGACCCTGTGGTGATTAGCGTGGGGCAGGTCACGGCCGGTGCGGCCCCGAATGTGATCCCGGCCGAGGTGTATATCCAAGGCACCATTCGCTCGATGACTGACGAGGTACGCGAACAGCTTTGGGACGAAATCGATAAGGCGTTTCAGTTGGCCAATGTGTTAGGGGGCAGCTACGAACTCAAGATCCACAAAGGGTATCCGGCCGGTTTGAACGACAGTACGGTTAACGGCTGGATGCGCGGCGTGGTTTCAGACCTTGTGGGGGCGGATAAAGTGCGTGACCATCGGAACGGGATGGGGGCAGAAGACTTCTCATACATGTCAAGAATGGTGCCGGGCGCCATGTTTATGTTGGGGGCCAGCAATGGAAAAGGGGGGCACCACACCCCGCTGTTTGATATTGATGAAGATGCGTTGCCATTAGGTTCGGCCGTTTTAGCAGAAACCGCCCGCCGCTATGTTACGGGGGAATTGAAGTAATCAGTGACCAGTGATCAGTAGTTGCTTTCTTTGGTTCTTTAAACCAATCAGAAGCGCGAAACTGTAAACTGACGCCTGAAAACTAGAAGCTAAAAAATGAGAAAAGAAGCTGAAAAAATTCAAGACGAAATTATTAGACTGCGCCGCGACATTCATGCTCATCCTGAATTGGGATTTGAGGAGATTCGCACGGCCGGATTGGTGGCAGACACCTTGGCCGAAATCGGGGCAGATGACATCAAAACAAAAGTCGGCCGGACCGGCGTGACCGCCATTATCGGACCAGGTACAGGGCCAACAATTGGCATTCGGGCTGATATGGATGCGCTGCCGATTTTAGAAGAGGTCGAGTACGACTATAAATCAACCAATCCCGGGGTGATGCATGCCTGTGGCCATGATGCCCACACCGCTATGTTGCTTGGGGTGGCCCATGTTTTGCGCCAGAGCTACATGCAAAACAAAGATAAGTGGAAAAGGAATGTTAAATTCTTGTTCCAGCCATCTGAAGAAAAATGGGGAGATGACGGCCACAGCGGTGCAACCGCCATGATTGCCGACGATGCGATGGATGGGGTCGATTATGTGATCGCCACCCACGTTGGCTCAACGGGTGACAGTGGTGTGTGTACGTTTCAGGATGGCCCTGCCCTCGCAGCCCCTGACATTTGGGACGCCAAAATCTTCGCCACTGGCGGTCACGGCGCCTATCCACATCGTGGTACCGATCCGATTTTTATGCTCAACACGGTGCTGAGCCATATTTACAGCATTCGGTCACGCATGATCAACCCGCTTGATAAAAGCGTGGTCAGCATCGGCTCGATCCATACCGGTGAGGCAGGAAACGTAATCCCGGCCGAGATTTCGCTGAACGGCACGATCCGTTCGTTTGATCAAGAAGTGCGTGAGCAGCTTTGGGCTGAAACCGAGCGTGCGTTTAAGCTGGTTGAAACGTTAGGCGGTAGCTACGAATTTAACCTAAGCGAAGGGTACATTCCGATGGTAAATTCGGCCGAAGTCAACAATTGGATGCGGAGTGTGACTCGTGATCTCTACGGGGAGCAGGCGATCCATGAAGGGCCGATCGGTATGGCGGGTGAAGATTTCGCCTTTATGGTCGATAAAGTTCCCGGGGCGATGTTCTCGCTAGGGGCAAAAATCGGTGAAGGGACTGGCCACCATACTCCACTGTTTGACATCGACGAAAATGTGTTGTCCCAAGGGACGGCTATTTTGGCTGAAACAGCCCGTCGATTTGTGATGGGAGAAGTTGGGTAAAGTTGGATCGGGTTTAGCGGCCGGCCTAAACTTTTATTTCTACCCCGTCCGCCCGACTCAATACATGGCCCCAGAAGTTTTAAATGGTTGCGATCTCGACTTCGACAAGCTCAGTCTACCCTTTACGGAGGAGCCCTGAGCGTCGCTACGCTCACATGAAGAACTGCGTTCTTCTAAGGCCAACTTGTTGGCACAGCCTGTCGAAGGGTGGTCTCGCATTAAACTGAAAATCGATCTTTACTTCTGAGATGAATTACTCAAAATAAGGTCATAAAAATATATGAAAATAGAAGCGATAATTTTTGACATGGATGGTCTTCTGATCGATTCTGAACCGGTGTGGAACGAGGCGCGCAAGTTAATGGCGGCCGAAAACGGGATCGATTGGACCGTAGACGATCATCACAATGTGATGGGTGTCAGCACGGAAGAGTGGACCACCTACATGATCAAACGGCTCAATCTGACAATGAATCCGGCCGATGTGCAAGAAGCGATCATCGGGGCGATGGAAGCGCTGTATCGCCAGCAGATTCCATTTTTCCCCGGCGCACTTGAGTTGATCAAATGGGCCAATGCCCATTTCCCCACGGCCGTGGCCTCCGGCTCACCCCGTCGTTTAATTGATACGGTAACCGGCGCCCCTGAGCTTGAAGGGATGTTTAAGTTCACACTGGCGGCCGATGAGGTTGGCAAAGGAAAGCCTGACCCGGCCGTTTATTTAGAAAGCGCCAAACGCTTAGGCATTGCGCCTGAAAATTGTGTGGTGTTAGAAGACTCTGGGAATGGGGTGCTGGCCGGTGTGCGTGCAGGCATGTACACAATCAATGTACCTGACCCAAGATTTCCCCCATCGCCAGAAAAAGCGAATCAGGCGCAAAAGATTTGTGCTGATTTGGCTGAAGTGATGGAGCATTTGAAGGAGTTGGCAGACCAGTAGGTCGATATCTTGTCACCGTTAATCGGTGCCTTTGTTTAAACAGAAGAGTGTGACCAAATAGTTGGTCACACTCTTAAATTGCCTTATTTCCGTTTGATTCTATCCGGGGTTGATGAGCCTATTCGCCTGACCGCTTATAAGTTAGCAACATAAAGCCTAGCGATGCGACACCACCTGCCGCCGCAGAGCCGATGGTGATAAAGGGGAGAAAAATGTCGTTCCCATCAAACTCCTCATCATCTGGGTCTACGATCTCTTCATCATCACCCGGATCTTCTGGTTCTGGCGTGGCTGTTGGTTGTGGCGCCGGTGTTGCGGTTGGATTTGGATTTCCCGGCTCAGGCGTGCTGGTGGGTTGCGGTTGAACAACCGTCCCAGATGACAGTTTTCCACCGATGATGGCTGGATCGCTCACTGCATCGGCCGGCATGACCTCACCTCCTACCGCTTGCCCAAAGGTGTCCCAAAGCTGTTGATTGGTCTTGCCAACATAGTTCG
>JAHDEN010000107.1 GCA_020628815.1 Chloroflexota bacterium
ACAAATTGGTTAGTAGCAAGTAAAAGAGTAAGCCAATAGTACCGGGTATCACCACTGGTAACAGCTGATTTATGAGGTTTTCTTGAACCAGCCATTTATCCAGATAAAACCAGAGTCCCCAAGATAGCAGCCCAGTAAGCCCCGCAGCCAATAATGCGCGCAAGAATAATCGGCCGATGCCGTACCCGCGCAGTCCGTCCAAATCCTTTTGAAGCAACACCAACATAATAAACGCATGCACGATTATTTTGCCCGCATTTGCCGCCATTAGTCCGGGCAATCCCCAACGGGCAGTTAGGACAGATGCAGCAACCACATAAAAGATAACGCTCGCCACACCGACCAAGGCGGGTCGGAGGGTATCTTTGCGAGCATACAGTGCATACACCAAGATCAAATCTATCCCTGCAAATGGGAGGCCGATCAGATCAATGCGCAGGATCTGGGCAACTAAAGATGTATCAACGGCCGTAAATTCCCCTCTTTGAAAAAGCAATGCAATGATGGCAGGAGCCAGGGCAAACAGCCCAGCCGCGGCCGGAAAGATCAGCGTGATCACCAAGCGCAACCCATCCGCCAACGTCCGCTTAAACTCTTCAAGCGTCCGGTTCGCCTGTTGCGACAGCGTTGGCAAGATGGCGGTTGACAAGGCGACGACCACAAGCCCGATCGGCAGTTGATACAGCGTGGTAGACGTCCGCATCAATGAAACTGAGCCATCTCCGGTACCGGCCGCTAACCGAAATCCAAATAGCAGGCTAAATTGATTCACGAATAGGCCGAGCAAAATGGGAGCGTATAGTCGCATAATGCGAATCACAATCGGATGACGAAAATCAAGTTGAAAACGGAGCTTGGCATCTGACATGCCCGGAACTTGCAGCATGATCATCAAAATCGAACCGATTAACATCCCCCATGCCAATGAGTTGATATTGTTTGGGAAAAGAAAAGCTGACAGAATAATCGATGCGTTAAAGAGTGAGATGGTGAATGCGGGCCACGTAAATCGTTCTAAAGAGTTTAAAGCGGCCGTCATAATGCTCGACACGCTTAAGAAGAGCATGACGGGTGCCGTAATTCGCATCAGCTGAACGGTGAGCAAAAACAAGCCGGGGTCTGAAAGCTCGCCAGCACCAATGAGTTGCGCAACCAACGGAGTAAATGATTCGACTAGGATCACGAACACAATCATGATCACAGTCACCAGGCTGAAGGTGATACTCACGGCCGACCAAAGCTCGTCTCGGTCTTTTTTAGCCGCGTACTCACTAAAAATAGGCACCAAAGAAGAGCTGACCATTTCTCCACCAGCAATTAATTGGTAGAAAGTTTGTGGCATTTCTGCCGCTAAATTAAACGAGTCGAGGGTTCCTGTGGCTCCAAAAAAAGCGACCTTGGCCGCTTCACGGCCTAATCCCAGCAGACGTTGAATAATATTGGCAACGGCCAATAAAGAAGCGGCACCCAATAGTTTACGATTTTGACTAAGCGGTGTGGGTTCTTCGGTTGAAGCAGAAGGGGAGGAAGGAGAAGAATCTTCTTGTGTTTGATCAGTTGTCATGCACGGGTGATTCTAGCTGTTAGGCACCCTACGTGGCAACAATGAAAGGGCAATGATTAGGCTGTGCAAGGCAAAAAAAAAGCCCTGCCTGATTTTACAAAACCAGACAGGGCTTTCATGTTTGTGTCTAAATATCGCAGTTACCGGCCATACACGCCAACTCTTGGGCGGCGGTGGTCAAGTCTTTCTCTTCGTAGCGATAGATTTTCGAGAAGTCAATTTCAGGGAATTCGGCCGCTTTGCGCTCGTATTCTTCTTTGTTGATTTCCATGTACGGCATTTGATCGTACTGTGCATCAAACGCTGGCAAGAACGCCATCCCACCGATTTTGTCTTGGTTTGCCCAAATCCAACGGATAATGTCGAGTACCTCGTTTTCGTTATAGGTAATCGTTACAGATGGATTGTGCTCGGTGTAATGCACCTTGTTTTGCAGCCAATATTCACACTGTTGAACCGCAGTACGGTCGTTGCGGGTGCTTGCCCCTTCTGGAGATTTTACCGGGAAGTGAGCCACCCATGTGGTTGCATTCTCAACCGTTTGACCGTTTTCTGGGTCCAAGGGCACACCCACATCCTGCATGACTTTCAAGATAGGTGTATGTGCGCCTACCCGAACGTTGCGGATGTAGTAGGGTGACCAACGAGCGTGCAAACCAGATGAGCTGTTGAGCAACTGAGAAGAGTTCCCAGATGGTTTTACAGCCGTAACGCTAACAGATTGGTTAATGCCTAACTTTTGTGAATAGATCCGGTTGGTTTCAACCGCGACATAGCGTAGACGCGATTGAACATCAGCATCTTGGCAAACTGGGCTGTCCATTTGGCCGTTTAGGTCAACGCCCAACAAACGCTCTTCTTCGCAGTTCTCTTGCCATATTTTGCGCAAGCCTGGGAAATGGGTCGCACATGATTGCAATGTACCCAAGATGGTTGCCAGCTCAACTTTTTCGCGCAGTGTCTCGAACGTATCGTCCTGACGAGCAACAGCACTGGTTAAGTTACAGAACTGGTAAGGGCGCAAAATAATTTCGCCACAAGGATTGGTTCCGAAATCACGTTCTTTACGACGTTCCGGCCGGTTAGCCACTGCCGCACGGCGATTGAAGATTCCAGGTTCACCACGGCCGCTTTCAACCATGTCTAGCACAAAACGGGTAATGTCTTGCTGGCTCAGATCACGATCTGGCCATACGGCCGAGTTATTTGCGTTCCAGCGTTGGCTGTTGTGTACCCAGAAATCCCCATCTTTACAGTGGCGCATTTCTAGATCGTCATAATCAAACAGTGCGATCATAGCGGTACGACGCACGCCGCCAGAAACGGCCGCTCCACCGACAGCACACATGATGTCATGTCCATCAATCGGGTGCATGAAGCTGCCTTGGCGATTTAAGATCCGCTCACGGGCAAAATTCAGCATGTAGCGCAATGGCTCTGGACCAGAAGCACGTCCACCTTTGATCTTAAGTGGTTCACCGGCTGAACGAACTTGTGAAAAATCAAACTCAACGTCTTTTCCGTCGAACCAAGTTTTTAAGCCAAATCGCAAAGACTCTGCCCAGCCCTCAGAGGTATCTGCCACAACGTGGTTTGGCAATTTTTCGCCAGATTGGCGTTTGATACGGGGCATTTTTTCAACATATTGACGTTCTACCGAGTAGCCAACTCCACACCCACTCATCGAGATGATCAACGCTTCAACGAATGAATCGAGCGTATCAACTGGTAAATATGAACAGTTGTAAATCGCGATATTGTTACGACGCGCGGCTGGGCCAGCCATCGCCAACAAACGCATCGACGGCATCACCTTCATTTCTAGGATGCCCTGGCGCACACGCTCGTAATCTTTGTTAGAGAGTTTGTTCTCTGAAATCTCACGCAAGAAATCTACCGCACGGTCTACCGTCTCGATCCAAGTTTCGCGTCGGCCAAGATCATAGTTAAAGCGGGAATACTTGTCGTAGAACTGGAATTTTTGAAGTTGAGTCGGGAAATATTTTGCTGATTGAGCAAAGGCTTCTTTTACTTCGGTAGGAACAGGACGGTTTTGACGAATTTTAGCTTTTTCAGCCCGATACAGAATATAGGCTTTGGCCGCTTCATATTCTCCATTGGCCTGCAAAACCATCTCGACAATGTCTTGCACATCTTCTACAGGGGGAACATCAAATTTTGCAGCAACAACGTTAGCTGATTGCAGTGCAAGCTCTGAAACAGAGACGACGGGTGTGCGGTTGATGCTGGCAAAACATTTTGCGATCGCGTTTTCGATAAACTCGATATCAAATTCAACGATACGGCCGTCTCTTTTGATAATTTGCTTTGGCATTTTTACAGGCTTTACATCAGCTGCTGATTGTGGGTTGGAATGTCCGTTATTGGATGACTTGGCTTCGATCATCATATCTCCTCAGTTGGATAGTTTAGAATGGTTTTTGTGACGAAAAACATGAACATTGGCGGCATCGGGCAACCGAAAGATCATGTGCTGGCATTCGATTCTGCTGAATGCGAAAATTTGGGTGATTAGCTCCCTGATTCGAGCAATCGATTGATCTCGTCACGTACTGCTACGAGATCGTCAAGACGAAGGTATACGGTGGCGAACCGGATATAGGCTACTTGATCCAATTCTTTCAGTTTACTGATCGTAATATCACCGACAGTTCGACTTGTAACTTCTTGCTTGCCTAATTTCTGCAAATCTGACTCTACATCGCTCACGATGCGATCAATGTCTGCAGCTGTGACCGGCCGTTTCTCACATGCGACCCGAAGGCCAGATGCGAGTTTGTCACCTGAAAACTCCTCGCGAATCCCCCCACGTTTGATAATTAGGGGAGTGGCTACCAGAACACGCTCATGACTGCTAAACCGCTGGTTACAGTCACTACAAACGCGACGACGACGAATTCCACCACGTGAATCGTGGGATGTGTCGATAACGCGCGATTTGCCGTGTCCACAATAAGGGCAATTCATATTAAATGCTTTTTTCGTCCTCTTTGGTAGTTTCGTTATTTTTCACCATATAAGGGATTAAGTTTTGCCTCTAATCCATATATGGGGGATAACGTTCGAGGATTATAACAGCCGAGCCATGGGGTGGAAAGACCAATTTTCTTAAAATATTAAATGTTGTATTAATTCAACAGTCTACCAGAGTAATCGGCCGTTTTTCTTGACATAATCTCGGCGTTTGGAAGATTAATACACGAACAAAACGGCCGTTTTTGCCCATTTTGCCTTCTTTTGTTTTTTTACAAATTGGCCAATTTACCCACAGATATAGGACTGAAATTAAAAAACAATCTATATATTGGGGGTAAGTCAGAAATTTGGGCAGCGGCTCGTGTAGGCGATTTAGCTAATAAAGTTACGATAGTAGGCAACTCTCAATCATCCATACCTAATCTCTGGGGCGAGCCCACAGATTTTTGAGCATATCAAGCGGTGTATAAAGCCTAAAATCAGCAAATTCACCCGCATCAAAATAGATGCCCCGGCAAGATGGGCAAGATTCATACCAGATGTGTGCTTGGTTATTTACCACAAGCCGTGTCATCTCAATATTTCCTTCACAGCGTGGGCAGGAAACGTACGGCATCGCGTTCAATTGTTTGGCAACTGCGGCCGAAGGGCGGTTCCCTTCGATTGATTGAGACCCACGCATTTCTTTCAATTTAGCTTCTTCATGAAAATCGAACCAAATCCCACTGCAGCCGGTACAGCGGTCAACGGTCACCCCACCAAAAGTTACCTGAGCCATCGGCCGGTGACATTTGGGGCATTCAAGAAAAGACTCATTTGGATTGATTGGATCGGTCATAGTTGTTTTTTAAATCACTTTAGAGGTAGTCATTCCTGCGTAGGCAGGAATGACTACCCCCATAAGAAGTGTAAATCACAAACTTTACAAAGCACTAAGTTCTAAAATTCACCGTCAGCGTGCATTTTACGCAGAACTTTTTTGTCTAGTTTACCCGTGCTAGTTTTAGGCAGCTCGGCAATATCGACATAATTGTCTGGTAACCAGAATTTAGCGAACCCTTCGTCCAATAAATATTGGTTTAACGCATCTACGTCAATGTCACTGCCTGCGGCCGGGGTGATGGCGGCCCACGGCCGTTCGGCCCAACGCTGGTCCGGTACGGCAAACACGGCTGCTTCCATCACATCTGCATGACCAATTAGGGCATTTTCTAAATCAACAGATGAAATCCACTCGCCACCTGATTTAACCAAGTCTTTGGTGCGGTCGGTGATTCGCATGTACCCGTCTGCCGATATGGTGCAGACATCGCCGGTACGGAACCAGCCATCATCGGTAAAATGATCGGCCGACTTATCTAATTTGTAATATTGCTTCGAGATCCAGAAACCGCGAACCTGAAGTTCGCCCATCTGTTCCCCATCCCAAGCCAGCACATTCCCCTCTTCGTCGCAGATGCGCATATCAACCCCGGCAACCGGGTAGCCTTGGGTCGCTTTTACATCCCATTTTTCATCTTGGTTTAAATCAGCATGATGGCTCATAAGCGCACTGACGGTTCCAATCGGGCTCATTTCTGTCATTCCCCAAGCGTGTAGCACATCTACGCCCAGTTCAGTTTCGTACGCTTTTGTGAGCGCACGCGGCATGGCAGAACCACCTACAACCAAAGCCCGAATGGTTGAAATGTCACGTGGATTATTCTTTAACTCATGGTACAAGCCGTTCCAAATCGTTGGAACCCCGGCCGCCACAGTCACACGATATTTTTCTGTCATTTCTGCCAAAGGTTCAGCTTGCAAAAACTGCCCCGGCATCAACAAATTAGCACCAGAGTAAACACCCGCATAAGGCAATCCCCAAGACATCGCGTGGAATTGAGGCACAACGGCCAAAATCGTATCACGCTCGCTCAGCCCCATCGCGTTAGCTTGCATGACACCAAAGGTGTGCAAAAAGGCTGACCGGTGGCTGTAAAGCGCCCCTTTGGGGTTGCCCGTGGTACCGCTGGTGTAACACATAGCAGAAGCCATCCGCTCATCCGTACAGCCCCACTGATAATCGTCATCCCCCGCTTCGATCAAATCATCATAGAAGTGAACATTTTTTAGACTAGTCTGAACATCTCGATCGACATTAAAAAGAACATGGGCCTGCACGCTGGTTGATCCGGCCGCCAATTGCTCATATAGGGGCAAAAGTGTTCCATCAACAAACACAACTTTATCTTCTGCATGGTCGATAATGTAGCTGAGCTGCTCCCCATTTAGTCGAATATTGAGCGTGTGACACACCGCTCCAGCCCCTGGAATTGCAAAGTAAAGCTCTAAATGCTGGTAATTGTTCCATGCAAAGGTTCCAACCCTATCCCCTTGTTTAACGCCCAGCACTTTTTCTAAAGCACTAGATAAACGTCGAATACGTTTCGCCATTTCGCCATATTCAAGCTCATGAAAAGAGCCATCGGGCAATTTGGTGATCACTTTTTTGTGTGGGTGTAACCGAGCTGCATGTTCGATAATTTTGTCCAGCGTTAGCTGGTAATCCATCATTAAGCCTTCTAGCATGGGGGAGTTCCTCTTCTTTTAAGTCTGGTATAAGTCTAGTAATTTTGATCCATGGCAGCATAGTCCGGCCGTCGAATCATGAAGGGCTGAAGATTACATGACTGTCCCAAGTTTAATCTTCGGCCGAGCAGGAACGTAAACTTATTTGGGACAGCTTTTTTAACACTCAATAACAAACGTATATTAAAAATTATTCAAGAAATCATCATTCCTGCGTAGGCAGGAATCCAGTGCTAAGTTTGCCGCTAGATACCCGCCTACGCGGGCATGACACCACAAGAAGCACAACTTACAAATGTTACAAAGTGTTTAACTTCCGTTCCTTGCCCTATTTTGTACACCAAATTGAAATTTTTGCACCTAAATACATTGGAGAACCAGGGCTTTTCAGTAAAAGTGAAAAAGGCTCCATCATGTCAAAGTTCAAGCTATCGTGGCTAATTTTTCAACGCAGAGGCGCAAAGGCGCGAAGAAAATGTTGAATCCCTTAGCAATAATCCTGTGCGCCTCCACGCCTTTGCGTCCTTTTAAACAGATAGCCTTTTTACTGAAAAGCCCTAATCGGAGAACCACGCAAGCTGTACGTTTGGCAAAAAACAGGTCATGTTTAAATTGTTTGCATTAAAGGCTTGTGCAGGCAAACCCTCGTAATTATCAAAAGGGAAAGTAGAAAATAGGCTCCCCAATGGTTGGTTTAATATGGATCGCGGCTCATTGAAATCAAAACCAGCAGAAGGATAGAAATAATCACAATGAGAACAATCGTAATAGGAGATTCAACAGGGTAACCTAGTTCTTGACCAAGGATCAAAATCAACATACCTGACAGTATTCCACTAATCGTACCCATGACAAACCCACCAAGGGCTAAACGGTAGCTGGAGATAATGGCGCCGATGACGGTGAAGCCAAGCATCCAGCCCAAAATACGAAAGATAGTCGCCAATACATCAGATCGGGTCGCAATGGAACCGGTAAAAAAGCTTTGCCAATCCCCATCAACCAGCACCTGCAGGTTATTTCCTTCTAAATAAATGCCCAGAATTAATCCTAGTAGGGCTGTAATTGCAAGAGGCACTAAACTGAAATTGGAACGCTCCATAAGGGTCCACGTTAAGGTGCCTACAATTGCACCTGCTAACGCGCCTAGAAAAAAGCCATCTTGTATAAGTTGCCATATCACCGGTAAGGTGGGGAGTTGATTGAGAATGTCTTCCATGAAATATAAGTCCTTTAAAATTTAAAATGTAGTAAACCCATTGATACTATAAATCAAGTATGTTGCGCCATTAATTCTACCAAAATACCGCGCGACTTTAGGATCTTATCTGGAAATAGATGTTTCAAACAGGCGAAAGTACGTATTTTCACTCCTTTCGCCTAATATTTTTTTTGCCATATAATCAAATCAGATTAACGTATCTGAATGGTACGAGTGTCACAGCTCTGATGAAATAAAAGAACATACAGAGCCACAGTGACCTGAAGTGTTTTATGACATTCTTGAATCGATCATTACTGACTATATAAAACACCAGATATTGATTGACCAAATTCAACATAGGAGATTAAAGGAACTATCATGAGTAAAAGAGACGAACTAATTGCAGTATATGCTGCGGACCTTAAAGACAAAGTCGGCGTATCACCTGATATGGATCTTTTGAAAAAAGTAACAATCGGATGTGGCCCATCAATTTATAACAAAGATGCTAGCACCGTTGCTGGTAGCGACAAAGCGGAACTTGAGCGCATCAAGAAAAACTTTTTAATGAAAAAACTTGGTTTACCAGATGGCGATAACTTAATGGCTGGTATCAATGCTGTTATCGAAAAATATGGAAAATCAAACCCACGTAAGTACCGTGCAGTGGTTTACTACATGTTGGCCAAGCACTTCGGTAAAGAATCTATCTACGGATAAAAGCCACCTATCTGGCTAAATGGGAACCAGAATTTCTTTTAAACAATTGTTTAAATTCGGTTCCTAATCAACCTTTCGTTGCCTTCGGGTAACTGACAGGAAGAGAAGAAATAAAAGCGTCGCAATCATGTGGCGCTTTTTTTATGGGTCAATTTATCCGGCCGTAAATGCCACAAAAAGCGCCTGCGGTTTACGGAACACCAACCCGCTCGGCCGGGCTTTTTCCTTGTCCAGCAAGCGCAGGTTGGGCAACCGGTTCAGCAATTGTTTAAGGGATTGCTGGGCCTCAAGCCGTGCCAGATGCAGCCCCAGGCAAACGTGTGGCCCCTGCGCCCAAGTCACGTGTGATTGCAAGTTCTCTCGGGTGGGATCAAATCGGTCTGGATTTGGGAAAGTAAGAGGGTCCCGATTGGCACCTGCTAGTGAGATACGAACCAACTCCCCTTTTGGGATTAGGGCATTCCCCAACTGCACATCTGCAGTTGTATACCGATCAATCACACTGGCGGCCGGCTCCATACGCAACGACTCTTCAACCACGGCCGGAATGAGCGAGCTATCTGCTTTTACCTTTTCAACTATTTCAGGATGATCAAACAGATGGGACATCGCATTCGCAATCATCCCTTCGGTGGTTTCGATGCCGCCGAACAGCAATACTGCCGCATTTGAAACAATCTCTTCGTTTGTTAGCCCGTCGGCCGCCCCCGCCGCAGATGCAAGTAGACTTGTGTGTCCAGCACGCTGTAACACTGGCAGCAAACTGTCAGATAGGGCGTCAAAAGCTGCACGCCCTTCGGCCGAAACCGGCTCTCCGGCCGTGACACGGGTCACCGCATCGACAATTGTGTCGTACATCTTCAGCACTTCGTGAACCGGCTTCGCATCCATCCCCAACGCTTCGATCATCGTTTTTACAGCGATGGGGCCACAAAAGTCGCGACGTAGCTCAGCCTCCCCATTTTTGAGCATGGCATCAATCAGCTCATCGATAAACCGGCCGACCGGCTCGCGAAAACGTTGCTCAACCTCTCGTTTACGAAACGGCCGTTCAAATGGAGAGCGGTGCGCCTTGTGCGTCTTCCCATCTAACGAGAGCATGCTGGGGCCAACCACCTGCCCGGTCGAAAAACCGGGGTGATCCACCGTGTACGTCTTGGCATCACGCATCACCTTGCTACATGTTTCCCGATCAGAAATCATCCAACAATCGGTTGCTGGTAGCCACGAAACCGGTTCGCTGGCTCTGAGCCGATGGAGGGTTTCATGTAAATTGTTTTCTAGGTCATCTTGGGTTACGCTCGCCCCAATCAAAAATTGATTTTTGTTTGACTGCATATGTTTTCCACTTCCTGTTTGAAATTGTAGTCAATGAGGGATAATTATCAATAACCATGATGCATAAGTTCAACCGAACGCATCATGCACTCCGTTAAATCAAATTGATCTTAAACTTGAGGATAAAAGATGGGCAATTTTAAAATCGCAGCGGTTCAGATGAACACCCAGGGAGACAAAGACAAAAACCTAGCTACGGCCGAACGTTTGATTGACGAAGCGGCCAGCATGGGGGCCAACATGGTCGGTTTGCCCGAGATGTTCAATATCATTGGGGTGCCTGATTATCTGGAAAACGGGGCTGAAGAAATCCCCGGCCGGACGTCTGAATTTTTGGCACGCAAAGCCAAAGAACATGGGATGTACGTGCATGGAGGCAGTATTCCAGAGCTGATCAGAGAGGAAGGAAAAGTAGGCAATACAACCCTGGTTTATGACCCATCTGGCAATTTAATTTCAACCTACCGCAAAATCCATCTGTTTGATATCGACGTCAAAGGGCAGGTCTCGTTCAAAGAAAGCGACAAGTTTGTAGACGGCAAACAGATGGTCAATTTTGAAACAGAATATTGCAACATGGGGCTCACCATTTGTTATGACATTCGTTTTCCAGAGCTGTACCGGGCGTTAACCCTCAATGGGGCGAAAGTGATTTTTCAACCGGCCGCTTTTACCCTTTACACCGGCAAAGATCACTGGGAGACGTTGATCCGTGCCCGAGCAATTGAAAATCAGGTCTACATGGTTTCACCGGCCCAAATCGGCACGCACGGCAACGGGAACAAATGCTTTGGCAGCACCATGATTGTTGACCCATGGGGGATGGTTTTGGCCCGTGCTCCCGAGCGGGAATGTGTGGTTATCGCTGACATTGATTTTGATGCGCAAGACAAAGTGCGTGGGCAACTGCCATCGTTACAACACAGACGGCCGGATATTTATTCAGGAGATTAAAGATGAAGACCCAAGTTTGCATCGTCGGGGGTGGTCCAGCCGGTGTGATCTTAGCCTATCAGCTTGTCAAAAACGGCATCGAAGTATCCTTGCTTGAAGCGCAAAAGGACTTTGACCGCAATTTTCGTGGGGACACCATTCATTTCAAATCGATGGAGCTACTGCATGACTTGGGTTTGTCAGATGGGATCTTTAGCCTGCCCCACCACACAATGGCACAGTTGGGTGTTGAGTTTGATGGAGAAACGATTAACTTTATCGATTTCTCCCGCCAAAACACCCGCTTCAAATTTGTGACATTGGTTGATCAAGCTTTGTTTTTACAGCACGTAATTGATCAGCTCAAAGACGAATCAAACTTCAAGCTCATGATGCAAACACAGGGGCGCGACTTGATGTGGGAAGACGGCAAAGTCGTCGGCATTCATACCCGCACGGCCGGTGTAGAAGATATGATCCGGGCTGATTTGGTTGTTGGTTGCGACGGCCGAAATTCTCGCATTCGTAAGCAGGCGGACTTTGAGTTTACCGAAACCTCTAACAAAATTGAGGTGCTTTGGTTTCGCCTGCCACGCAAAGCGTCTGACGCAACGATTCAGCTGGCGGGTGGTTTTGCCGGCGGCCGGACGCCTATCGTGATTCTAGAACGGCACGATCATTTCCAAATCGGGTTAATTGTGCCCGAAAAAGGATACCGACAACTGCGCAATGAAGGGCTCGAACAACTACATGAACGCATCATCGAAGGTGTACCCGCTTTTGCAGATCGGGTTGATACATTAGATGATTGGAACAAGATCGCTTTTTTAAGCGTCGCAGGCGGCCGGGTAAAACAATGGTGGCGAGATGGGTTACTCCTAATTGGAGATGCAGCTCACGTCATGACCCCTTTAGGCGGTGTGGGAATCAACTACGCCATCGAAGATGCCATCGTTGCCGCCAATGAACTTGTTCCAGCGCTTAAGGGTAACGGCGTCGAGACACGGCATCTGGCTAAAATTCAGGCGCAACGCGACCGGCCGATACGCATTATTCAATCGATACAAGGGAATGCGCAGCGACGCATTATTACTCCGGGATTGTTGAATGATGAACCGTTTAGCTTCCCTCCATTTATGCGCATCCTGCCAAACGTCCCAGTTTTAAGAGATCTACCAAGCAAATTTATAGGCGGTGGCTTTAGCCGTGTACGGGTTAAAACAGTCTAATTTAGATAATTTATTATGTCCTTACGTTTTCACGAAATAGCAGAAACTCACAACATCCTCAACCCGTTTACCCAAGATCAGCTCAAGCTACTTGGCGAAATATGCAACTTAACACCAGAAATGCAGCTGCTCGACTTGGCCTGTGGCAAAGGTGAAATGCTTTGCAGTTGGGGGCAAACCTATGGAATCGGTGGGATCGGTGTTGACATCAGCCATGTCTTTTTGGCTGCGGCCCGCGAGCGAGCAAAAGAGCTTGAAGTAACCGAGCAAATTAGTTTTGTACAAGGTGATGCAGGTAAGTACAACGGGGAAGTTAACAAATTTGACCTGGTTAGCTGTATCGGTGCGTCATGGATTGGAAACGGAATCGAAGGGACAGTTGACTTGATGAAGCCCCCCCTTAAAGCGGGCGGAACGATTCTGATTGGGGAACCATTTTGGCACGAACCGCCCCCGGCCGAAGCTTATGAGGCGATGCGCATCAAAGAAGATGAATTTACCTCTTTAGCAGGAACTTTGGATCGGTTTGAAGCGGTTGGGTTAAATCTTGTTGAAATGGTGCTGGCAAATCTTGAAGGCTGGGACCGGTATGAAAGCCCCCAGTGGATGGCGATTGACACTTACCTGTACGACAACCCTGATGACCCAGAAGCGGCCGAAATGAGGCAGTGGAGCAATCGAGCAAGACGGGCCTATCTTGAGTTCGGCCGACGCTATTTAGGATGGGGTGTGTTTGTTTTAAGATTTTGAGTCTTGACAAATTCGATCATATAGATAAACTTCTATACGTATGAACAATCCAGTTTTGTTCGCTAAAGCGATCGCAGACGAAACTCGTCAAAAAATAATGCAGATGCTGTGCTGTAACTGGCTATCTGTAAATGATGTGGTGGATAAACTCGGCGGTAACATTTCACAGCCCACCGTGTCCCATCATCTCAAAATACTGAATGAAGCTGGACTGCTCAAACGTCGCAAAGAAGGCAAACAGGTCTATAGCTCACTCAATCAAGAAGCTGTAGTTGTGTGCTGTGGTCAGATCATGACCAACTTTGCCCCAGAAATGCTCGGTGACTCAAAATCAGCCACCCCTGAGGGATTAATCCCTCAGTTACAACCAAAACCCTGATTAATCAGGGTAAAAAAGGCCAGTCGTTTTTTTTGGCCGAACATATAGATGATTATCTATAAATCAGATAGTCAGACTACCATGTGAGAAAAATCATGAAAGTAAATGACTTTTTAACAGCTATCAGAAACAACTCTGACAGCCCCCTACTTTTTGAAATTAAACCCGGCCTTGTTGTGCAAGGCGGGTACCACGTAACAGAAATAAAAAATGCTCAGTATGAAACCATCGACTGCGGCAACAGCTTGCACAGTTGGCAAGAAGTCATCGTGCAAGTGTGGGTTCCAGAAGAAGCCACGGCCGAAGATGCGCATATGCCGGCCGACAAGTTCTTGAAAATATGGGACGTGGTCGATTCACGCCTAAACCTCTACAAAGATGCTGAAATTCGCATCGAGTACGGTGACGCTGAACATGTAACATCAAACTATGATGTGCATGGCTTTGCGGAAACCGAAGATGGTTTTGTGGTCCAGATGGCTCCACCACGGACGATGTGCAAGCCGCGCGAGATTTTAGTGCCGCTCCAAGACTTTGCAGCAGCAACGCTCGAAACGGTCTCTTGCTGTGCCCCATCAGCCCGAGAAGAGACAGTGACCCCGCTCAATATCGCCCAAAGCGATGCGGGCTCTTGCTGTGGACCCAATGAAACACAGGAACCGATTCAAATTGCGGTAACCAACGCTTCGTGTTGCTAACCGATGGTTTGGAGGTCCCAAGATTATGAAAAATCACAATCAAAATGTTTCGCACGAATATTCGAAAGCGATCATAGAAGGGGCGAACTCGATCGTTGCCAACACCGGTAAAGGAAAGTTCGCTGGGTATGAAGCCGCAGACATCGATCTGGTTTCTGAAGAGGTTTTGGAGCAGTCTTTTGGCTGTGGCAACCCGTTAGCGTTTAGCGCGGTACAGCCGGGCCAAACGGTTCTTGATCTAGGGTGTGGTGCAGGTCTGGATCTGTTACTAGCGGTTGAGAAAGTTGGCGCAAACGGCCGGGTGATCGGTGTCGATATGAACGATGACATGCTGGCTCTCGCCAAAAGGAATTGCCAAGATCATCCCAATATCGAATTGCGCCAAGGTGTGATCGAAAACCTCCCGATAGATTCAGACTCAGTTGATTGGGTTATCTCAAACTGCGTCATCAACTTGTCCGAAGATAAACAGAGTGCTTTTGATGAAATTGCTCGCGTGCTTAAACCAGGCGGAAAAATGCTTGTATCCGATATTGTTGGTGAAAACATTCCCGCATGGGCCAGATACAGCGGCGCGGTTAAAGCAGCCTGCGCCGGTGGCGTCATCTCTGAATCACAATATTTAGACGGTCTGGCGCAAGCAGGATTAGCCAATGGAGAAGTACTGGCTCGTCAGTTTTACGACGCGAATCAAATCGCCTCTATTGTTTCAGATGCTGCACCAAAATTTCTCAGCAAGCTAAAATGCTGTGGGAAAAATCTGCTTCAGTCCGTTTTAACCAAAGCTGTTAGACCGGTTGCTCAAAATATTTGGAGTGCCAAAATTACAGCCCGGCTGGTTGAACAGCCCTAAAAAAAGATTTAGGCCTCGCCTGAATGTATAAATCGACCCTTGGAAAAGCTATCTTTTCCAAGGGTTTTTTACTTTTGAGTTATGCGTAAGCTTTACTACGGCTGGTGGATCACCATCACCTTTGCCATTACAGAAACGGTCTCTTGGGGAATCATTTTTTATGCGTTCTCTGTTTTTATTACGACAAACGAAGCTGACTTTGGCTGGACGAGGGCTCAAATCACGGGAGCATTTTCGCTGTCGCTTTTAGTAACGGCCGCCTTTTCGTATCCGGTGGGTTGGGTATTAGACCGTTATGGACCGAGGATTATGATGACGGCCGGCTCTGTTTTAGCCACAGGGCTGATCTTTGCACTTTCACTGGTCCAATCTCTACCAGCTTTTTATGCTGTTTGGGCGGGATTGGGCATTGCGGCCGCCATGGTGCTTTATGAGCCATCGTTTGTGGTGGTGGCCCGCTGGTTCACCCGCTACCGGCCGCGTGCGCTGGCGATCATCACCTTTGCGGCCGGGTTTGCGAGCACCATCTTTTTGCCATTAACCGACTATTTAATTCGCAACGTGGGGCGCTCGCAGGCATGGCTAATCTTGGCGGTTATTTTAGGCGGTATCACCATTCCGCTACACGGTCTGATTTTGCGCCCCACCCCAGAAAGCATGGGTCTTGTGCCAGATGGAGATCAAGCCGCAGCCAACAACCCATCATTAAAAAACGGTGGGCAAAGCCGCAGCATAACGGTTGACCAGGCATTAAAGCAGCCGTCATTTTGGTGGTTTGGGCTCGCATTTGCACTGGCAGCATTAGCCGCAATTGCGTTAAGGGTCCACTTTATTCCGTATTTGATTGATGGGGGGTATTCGCCCGAATTTGCGGCGTGGGTCGGTGGCTCTATAGGGGCGATGCAGGTAGTCGGCCGCATAATTTTTGCCCCGGTAGGGGAACGGATCACATTAAAAACGGTGGTAGTTGCTATCTTCTTAATACAGGCCACGAGCATTATTTTGCTGCAGATCTTCCCTACAATCGTTGGGATTTGGATTTTTGTGGTGGTGTTTGGAGCAAGCTACGGGGCAACAACTCTGGCCCGAACCGCTATGCTGGCTGATTTATACAGTGGTGAAAACTACGGCCGGATAAGCAGTTTGCAAATTATGGGGTTGAGAGTTGCGAATATGTTGGCTCCGGTGGGTGCAGGTATTTTATATACCCGGGCTGGAAACAGCTATGGGCCGGTGTTGCCGATTTTAGTTGTTTTTTCGCTATTAGCGGCCGGGGCGATTTGGCAGGTACGGGAAGAGTAGGCTCTGTTACCGAGCATCTATGCTGTGCAAAAGATGCTCGGCAACTTAGATCGTTTTTAACAGATGGCTACTCTGTGGCAGACATATCAGTCTTGCTGATTTTACGGGCGAGTTGACCGATCAGATGGCCAGAAACCATGCTCATATAAGGTCCAAAAGCCATGCTTAGCAACATGGAAATGATAAAGCCTAAGCAGGGGATAATGCCTAAAACACCGGTCACCATACTAAATGCGATACCCAAACCAAACAAAACACCTGAAATCAACAAAATGTCCATAATGTTTTCTTGGATGATGGTTATCACCTCGCGAAAGCGAAACGTAGCGGCAAGTTCGTTATGTTTTACATATTGCACACGAATGGCGGGTGAAATAAAGAGCATAACAATGGCGTATAAAAATATGATGCAAAACACAAAGCCAAATGTGCTTAGTATCGCGGCAAACAATGCATCTTCGCTCATCTCTGACATTTCAGAGAGTCCGGCCATGCTGCCTGTGGCAACAAACGCAATGCACAACAAAATCAACATCGGTAAGGTATATACGAACTGAGCGACAAATACGGAAAATCCATCGTTTAAAAAGCCGCCCCAATCTTCCCATTCTGGCAGTGGCTTCTCAACCCCTTTCATCACATTCCGAATGATCGCAACTGAATATCCGCCCAAAATAAACATCGGGACAATCAAAATACTTGCAATCGAAAGTAACCCTCCGATTAATATTTTTGTCATCCAGTTTTTGTCTTCAAACACATAGGTAAATGCTTTTGTAATATCCATTCTATAAGTCCTTTTGATCTGTTTTGGCTGTAGTTCAGTTGCAGTGCAGAGAGGGTTGTGGGCAATGATGGACAAGCAACTTTGGTTAAATAGCATACGCTAATGGTTAAATTTACGCTAGAAGAAACAGAAAGTTGCATTCAAGCTCAATCGGGGCCAAAATCGTAAAAATTTTAGGTTTTAGGAGAGAAAAACCATGACACAACCTTTACCAATCTCGTTACAGCTGTACACCCTGCGTGATGCCTTAGCATCCGACTGGGAAGGCACACTAGAACAAGTAGCTGCCGCAGGCTATGTTGGCGTTGAAATGGCGGGCTTTGCCTACGCCGATGTAAAAGAGCAAGTGATCGCAAAAATTAAAGACTTGGGGCTTCAATTTTCTAGCGCACACTTTGAGCTACCTGTGGGTGAAGTCAAAAAAGACATTTTAGATGCGATGGCAGCGATGGGGAATGACAAGCTGATTTGTGCTTGGGTAGATCCCTCGAATTTTAAATCGGTTGATAAAATTAAAGGGCTTGTAGAGCAGTTAAACCAATCTAACGCGGTGGCTAAAGCGGCCGGGCTAAAGTTTGGCTACCACAACCATTGGTTTGAATTTGGAAATGTAGACGGCCGGAACGGCTATGAAGTCATGATTGATGAGGGATTAGACGACGACATCTTTTTTGAAATTGACACCTATTGGGTCGCGACCGCCTACGCCGACCCGGTGGCAGAAATCACAAAATATGCCGACCGGATTCCGTTTTTGCACATCAAAGACGGCCCTACCGGCTATGCCAGCAACATGAAAGCGGTTGGCCAAGGGATCATGGATTTCCATAAAATCATCCCGGCCGCCACCAGCGCAGAATGGCTGGTTGTTGAGCTTGACCGTTGCGACACCGACATGCTAACCGCCGTGCGCGAAAGCATCGATTATCTTGCAGCTGAAGGGCTGGGTCGCAAGCGCTAACGGCTGTAGCTAGGCAGGAACGAAAATGATTAGCCTAGCAACCTAAGCCAACCGTTTTTTGACCGCCTGCACATGTCGTCGAGAAACGGGAACAATCGATTCGGCCGTGTCATCCATTTTGAGCTGATACCCACCCGAAAACCACGGGATCAGTTCAGCCACGGCCGACAGATTGACCAAAAACCCTTTGTGAGAGCGGCAAAATCCAGCAGGATCGAGCCGCTCTTCAAGCTCTTTGAGCGTGTAGCGAGTCACAAACTCTCCCCCTTCTAGCAAATTGACAAATACCTGCTTATCCCGAGCCTCAATAAAGCTGATCCGTTCATAGGCGATCAACAATCGATTTTCGTTTTCCCCCACCACCCACAGCTTCTCAGGTTTTTGAACCTCCGGCCGTTCGCTCAAAAATTGCTGGATGAGGCCGCTCTGCTGTTCGAGTTTCTGCTGTTCTCCCACCCGTTGCCGAATTTTGCCGACTGTTTTCTCCAAGCGCCGTTTTGAGAATGGCTTCACCACGTAATCGAGTGCGGCCAGTTCAAACGCTTTGAGCGCATGTTCGTCATATGCGGTAGCAAATACGATTAAAGGGGGATTGGGCATTTCGGCCATCAAACCAGCCGTAGACAACCCATCCCGCTGGGGCATGTTGATGTCTAAAAACACCACGTCCGGCCGGACGCGCGAAATAAAAGAGAGCGCCTCATCTCCGTTGGTTGCTTCGTAAAACGTGGCTTCAGGCAAGAGCTGCTCCAGCGTAAACCGCAGCTCTTGCCGTGTGGGAAATTCGTCTTCTACCAGTAAAAAAATCATACGATTTTGAATTTTATTTCGTAGGGATGAAAGGAGCAGCGAAAATTTTTGGCGGAGCAAAATCCTTTATGCCCCGCTCCTTACATCCCGCATAATGGCGATTGCTGCACGAACAGCGGACGTAAGGCCCGGGGCAATTTATCGTGCGCTTCCCTGAGAACCGCCGCCGTGCCTTTCGTCCCTACGTCGATTGATTTGATTTCGTCAGGATAGGGATCTTGACCATCACCGAAGTGCCTTCGCCTACCAAGCTCTGAATCACCGGAGCAAACTCAGAACCGTAAAGCGCAACCAATCGCTCAGTGCTATTTTTTAGCCCAATGCCCGTTCCTTTTGGCTGGGGATTATCGGTATCAAATCCCGCCCCATCGTCTTCAATCAGAATCAGACAGTTGGAGCCATTTTGAGTCACGTTGATCTTGATTGTCCCCCCGGCCGCCTTTGGAGCGATGCCGTGCAGAACACTGTTTTCAACCAGCGGTTGTAACACCAACGCTGGCACTTGCTGGCCCAGATCAACCCCGTCATCAATTTCAAGTTTAACCGTGAGCCTCTCCCTCAGACGGGCCTGTTCGATGGCTAAATATGCCTTGACCGTATCGAGCTCCTGCTCAAGCGTCACAAACGGCTCTGAGCGGAGCGCCGTGTGGAACACGTCTGACAAATCATCGAGCAGATCATAAGCGGTTTCTGGATGGGTTCGCGCGTGATATTTGATGGTGCTGAGCGCATTGAACAAAAAATGGGGATTGATTTGGGCCCGCAATGCTTTGAGTTCTGCCTGCGTTTGTGCCCCTTCGGCCGCGACCAAACGCTCTGCCGTTGACCGGCCGTTTGCCTGCTGAACCAAGAAGCCAAACAGCATCATCGCCAGTCCGGTGATGATGGTCCCCGGAATCTCATCAATCAGTGTGAATCCGGTCCCATAAACGGCAAACGTCAACAGAGCTGACAACCACTCAAACACAACCCCGATCAAAAACCACTGAAGCGGTTTTATGTTGTAAATCGGCACCGGCCGCCATAGCCCCAAAATCACGCTCCCCCAAACCATCATCAAGAGAGAGGGTTCAAAAATCGTGATCAGGATTAGCTCAGCCACGTGAGCCAGATCATCAAAGGGGCGTTCTGTAAGAAATGCGCTGATTGTATAGAAAACGACCGTTGCTAAACTCGTCGCTAATCCCCAGCGCCAGCCTCCAAGCAAACTGCAAATCAGCGCAATTGCCAGACCGTTTGTGACCGCAATATCAATCGGCTCGTTTAGCCAAACGGTTGCCAAAAGCTCAAGAAAAAGCACGACCCCTAATCCACGCAGCAGCCAGCGGCCGTCATTCGGCTCGGCCGTTTCAGGTGTAACCAATCTTTGAAAAGGGGCTGTAGAACTCAGAAAAAACAGACCGATAAGCGGAATAAACATCCGTTGCATGCCCAGGCCGAGCATTTCCGTTTCAAAGAAAAAATCGTCTGCGGTAAATTCCCAAGGTTTCCCCCCATCATCTGCGCGGATGACGGCGCAGATGACCAACAAAAGGATGGTGATCACGGCCGTCCACACGATACGCATCTGCCTATTCGATTGTGA
This sequence comes from Chloroflexota bacterium, assembly GCA_020628815.1. Classification (GTDB taxonomy): domain Bacteria; phylum Chloroflexota; class Anaerolineae; order Promineifilales; family Promineifilaceae; genus WTJY01. Next base: position 20,679 of record JAHDEN010000107.1, read on the forward strand.
GAGCTGTTTCGAGTTGAGTTGAGCCATCAGAAATAGAAACGTGTTACGTGTTGCGTGTTACGCAAAATTGGTAAGTCACACGTTCTACGTTCCACGCCATCCAATCTTAACACACCATTCAACATCTCCCTGACCGTTCATCAGGAAAAATCGACCACTTATTTTCAGCTTGTCCATAAACCATATCTTTTTTTGCCGTCGGTTTTTATTCTGGCAGAAATTGAAATTTTCAGGCGTTAGCTGAACAAGCCGATGCGCTGATCAAGCTGATTAAGCCACAATAAATATTGGAGAATTATCATGAAACAGAAATATAAATTAGGACTTTTAGGATTAATTTTAGCAACCGTGTTAGGTGTCTCTTCGATGGCCTTTGCCAAAGAAGATATTGAAGATTTT
>JAHDEN010000108.1 GCA_020628815.1 Chloroflexota bacterium
AGGAATCTGCCCCCGATGGTGCAATAGTTGCTGAAGCGAGCCGGAATGATCGTTACAGATCAGCCGAAAATAAAGTTCATCCAAAAGAGATTCGCCCAACACCTCGCGCTCAAGCGGGTTGTCGGCCGTTCTCAACAGGCGATTTAGCGTATCGAGAATCGGGTCGGTGAGTAGTTCTGAATACACGCCTGATGGTGGTGGTGTTTCACTGTCCGGTTTGCTTGAAGAGACCCGATCCATCCGCATCAAAATATTGGCGATGCGCTCTAAATCAATCTTGAAGCCACTCATAATCAACGGTTTTTCTTCACTTGCCTCCAGAACCTCAACATCCCATGCGATGGGCAAAAAGACAGAGACGTAGCGGCCGACACTAATATCAAACGTTTGGTCTCCGATTGTGCCCCGCTTCTTCCCTTGGGCCATGATGATAATCGCCGGTTCATACACCGTCGGCCGTTTCTCGATGCAATCAGTCCCTTTATAAACAAGGATGTCACTAATGGGCGTTTGCTTAGATTGGTTGTTGGGTAAATCTGCGACCAGCTGTTTAACCCGGCCGATAAACTCATTCAAGTTGTCTTCTGAAAAACTCATACTACTTTCTCCGAATATACAAGGCGATCTATGCTTGTGACAATTCAACGCCCTTATTATCTGTTTAAAGCGTGTTGCGTAGAACGTAAAAACCTCCGCTTGATTGGTTAAACGTTCCACGCAACACGCTTTTTCAGATCGTTCAAGCATCATATCTGTTTGAGCCCTCTAGTTCAATACAAAATGACCAAGCTGTGTCACAATGTGCAAGGATTAGATTGTTTTGTGTATTAAATATGTTTTTAGATCATCATAGAATACTTTGGTGAAGTTCGTTCAGTCTCAGCCGAAACAGTTTCTAGCTTTTCGGCCCTGAGCAAAGGAGTGAAACGATGAGTAATAAATGGACACAAAACGATATTCCTAATTTATCAGGAAAAGTTGTTGTGATAACTGGAGCCAACAGCGGGTTAGGTCTGGAGTCAACCAAAGCGATTGCCGCAAAAGGGGCAACGGTTGTCATGGCCTGCCGCAATATGGATAAAGCTGAAAAGGCAAAAATAGAGGTGCTGGGTCAAGTCTCAGACGCCAAACTCGACTTGATGAAGTTAGACAATTCAAGTCTTGAATCGGTCAAAGCATTTGCTGACGCATTTAAAGCTAAATACGACCGGCTCGACATCTTGTTCAACAATGCTGGTGTGATGGCGATTCCTCGCACAGAAACGGCCGACGGGTTTGAAATGCAGCTCGGTGTCAATCATTTAGGCCATTTTGCCCTCGTAGGTCACCTGATCGACGTGATCACCAGCACCCCAAACGCCCGCATTCACAACACCGCCAGCAGTGCCGCCTTTAATGGCAACATCAATTTTGATGACCTAATGGGGAAAGAAAGCTACGGCCGCTGGACCGCCTATGGGCAAAGCAAATTAGCCAACATCTTCTTCTCGAACGAGCTAAACAGACGGCTAAAAGCGGCCGGACATGACACCATCTCTAATTCCTCGCATCCCGGGTTTGTCATGACCAATCTTCAAGCCAACAGTTCAGAACAATCTGGCAACCCGTTTTTTGAACGCTTACTCATTCCATTTGCCTTCTTCTTGATGGGTCAAGATGTGAACATGGGCGTTTTGCCTCAGCTCCACGGTGCAACCGCCCCACATGCAAAAGGCGGGGTCTTTTATGGCCCAAAAACAATGCGCATGCGCGGCTATCCGGCCGAGCAAAAATCAAACAATGCTGTGAATGATGCGGCCGCTCTTAAACGTTTCTGGGAAGTGTCAGAAGAGCTAACCGGAATCTCTTACTTATAAAACGTAATATGTGGTGGGCCAAAAAGCGCAAATCTTAACGGTTCACGCACCACGGTCTAAAGGATATTAAACTAAAGGAAATCAACACCATGAAATCAATCGTAATTACAGGGTCAAGTTCAGGCATTGGTAAAGCAACGGCTAAATATTTTGCAGAAAAAGGGTGGAAAGTTGCGGCCACCATGCGTAAGCCAGAAAAAGAAACAGAGTTAGGCAATCTCGATAATATTTCTCTATATCAGCTCGATGTGACCGATCAAGCCTCAATTGATGCGGCCGCATCACAAATTATTAGTGATTTTGGCAGCGTAGATGTGGTGCTCAACAACGCCGGGTACGGACTAATTGGCCCCTTTGAAGCGGCAACTGATGAACAGATTCGCTATCAGTTTGACGTCAACGTGTTTGGCTTGATGGCGGTTACCAAGGCGTTTTTGCCTCATTTCCGGGCCAATAAAGCAGGCATGTTTCTCAATGTTTCGTCTATCGGCGGTTTAATCACCTTCCCGCTGATCAGCCTGTATCACAGCACCAAATGGGCGGTCGAAGGCTTTTCAGAGTCGCTGGCTTATGAGCTGGGCGAGCTTGGAATTCAGGTTAAACTGATTGAACCAGGTGGCGTCGCAACAGACTTTGGCGGCCGCTCTATGGTCTTAGCCATGGATGAAAATCTTCCTGACTACAATGAAATGGTTGCCAAAATGCAGGCGGCAATGGGAAGCACTGGTGGAGGAAGCACGGCCGAGTTTTTGGCCGAAGGCATCTATGCAGCAACCACCGATGGTAAGAAACAAATGCGTTACATCATCGGACCAGATGCTGAACAAACATGGGCAATGCGCCAACAGGCTGGTGACGATCAATTTATCGCAGGAATGCGCCAACGCATGCTGGGCTAAGCGGGATTTATTCCGGCCGGCTGACCAGCATAGTCGGCCGGAAACCTGTTACATTCAAGGAAATTAAGATGACAAAACCAATTCAATATTACGGCTTAGCCACCCCCAACGGGCAAAAAGTTAGTATCGCTCTTGAAGAAATGGAGCTACCTTATGAGTTTAATCTGATCAATATCGGCGCTGGCGACCAGTTCAGCGATGAATACAAAAAAATTAACCCGAACAGCAAGATTCCTGCTATCGTTGACCCCGAAGGGCCAGATGGAGAGCCGATCACGGTGTTTGAATCTGGAGCCATCTTGATCTATTTGGCTGAAAAATCAGGCAAACTTTTGTCAGCTAATCCTCGTTATCGCATCGAAACGATCCAGTGGATCATGTTTCAAATGGGTGGATTAGGGCCGATGTTTGGGCAATTCGGCCACTTCCATAAATATGCGGGATCAAAGCTAGAAGATCCCTATTCGGTTGACCGATACAGAAATGAATCAAAACGGCTATTAGGTGTTTTAGACGGCCGTCTTGCTGGGCGGGATTTCATTGTTGATTCTGGCTACTCGATTGCAGACATCACAACGTTCCCATGGCTCACGGCTGCCATCGAGTTTTATGATGCGAGTGAAGAGCTTGAGCTTGACTCATTTAAAAATGTGATGGCGTGGTATGAACGGTGTACCGCAAGGCCGGGTGCGCAGCGCGGCCGGAAAGTTGGTGCTTGGTAGCGGCTAGCAAAAATATATCCAAAAAACAAAACAGCCCTGCCGGTTATATAGCCAGCAGGGCTGTTTTGTTTTTCGGCAAAATCAGATATTTTATGTTGCCATCAAGCTATTAAGAACATTCGATCCTGCAAATTCCTTCACGCACATTTCATGCTTCAAACCCTATCTTAACTTTTGTCGTCAGGTTGCATGAAAGTCATGCCGCTTAAAATCAATCATGACTTAAATCTCCCCCTCTAGCCTACTGACACTAAGTCATCATCAACTCACATATGCAATGCTGGCCTATTTGCAAAGCCTAGTGGCAATATACACAAGTAGTAACAACATGATTTCCAATCCATTAAACAACTTTATTTTTCAAAATAAAAAACACCTTCAATGGCTCCTGAGTATCGCTATTCTTGCGTTCTCTCTCTTTATTATCGGTAACATTGTTATTGGCTCGGCAGACTTACACCTTAGTGTTTCTGCACCGCAAAGTGTAGAAATTGATCAACCGCTTGAGATCGAGGTTAATTTCTCAAGTCCTGAAAAAATAGCCGGTTATGAATTGCTTTTCCAATTTGATAAAGATGCGGTTGAGTTTGCAGGCATATATGCAGGATACAAAGATGGAATGCCTGTCGGCCGGGAGCTGATTATTCTCGACAATGTGCCTCAGGGGGCTGCATTTGCAGTTTACACCTGCCAAATTGAAGGGTGTGAACCACCGGCCGAAGACGAAGCCTATTCGATAAAACGAGTAGCCAACGAAGAGATAGAAACAATCCGCTTGCGCTTGCTACCGCTAAAAGCGGGAGCCCTGCAAGTAGGACTGGAGTCTGTACGATTTGTTGATAAAAATGGTGATCCAATCGAAGTTGAAATAAATCATTCAACCGTTGAAATTAATGTTTTAGACAATGGGGCTAAAGTTTCTGAAGTGATTGAGAATTTTGCTACCCCTTGGAATATCCCAAATGTTCCGGAGCAAACCCGCGCCGCCTCAACTCTTTCGACACTACAAGCAACAGATTTGGATAGAAATAATGATGGGGTTTTAAGCTTTATCGATGTTGTTGAAACCACTTTAGTTTGGAAAACATTGCGTCAGGCTGGTGACATTTGCACGTTAATCGGCGCCAATTCACAGTTCGATGTCAATGCAGACGGATGTCTCGATATTGTTGACATTCAACTGATGGCGTTGCACAAAGGTAGCCAAGATCCGTTAAATGCAAACCAAAGCAGAATGGCAACCAACGGCCTGACATTTACCGTAGATTCAACGTCTGATGATGCCGACAGTGTGTATGGGGATGGATTGTGCCAAACTGCGGCCGGAGAATGTACCCTACGTGCTGCAATCTCTGAATCAAATGCTCAGTTAGGGGAAAACTCGATTCACTTTAATATTTCAGGTGGCGGAGTTCATACGATCCAACTAACAGAAGCCTTACCGACAATCAATGATATGACCGGTGGGGTAACGATTGATGGGTTCACTCAGCCCGGTAGCTCTGAAAACATAGCTGATCTAGCCAACAATTCTGTTATCCTCATAGAAATCAGAGGATTAGGTTTGGATCAATTCTCAAATTTCATAATTACATCACCCCATAATGTTTTACGTGGCCTATCAATTTATGATTCAGATCAAATGATCGAACTGTATGAAGATAATGCTCAATATAATCAAATTGTTGGGAATTTTATCGGGACAAATGCAGCAGGGACCTTTATATCTCCAATTCGAGATTGGCAAACTGGATGTGGTGTCTACATTTCTCAAGGTGCAAGTCGAAATACCATTGGGTCGCCAGAATTAGATGATCGAAACGTGATTAGTGGTGTTCCAAATCGTGGTGTACAAATCGACCATGAAGGAACAGACTTCAATATTATCCAAAATAACATTATAGGGCTAAATCCAACCGGGACAGAAAATCTGTATAACCTTGTGATGGGTATCGACATTCAATGGGGCGCGTCGAGTAACATTGTTGGTGGAACTGGCTTTAGAGAACGAAATGTTATTTCTGGTCATAGTCGATATGTTGGGGTTGATCTTTCTCACTCCCAATCAACCAGCAACAATTTTGTGGTTGGCAACTTTATTGGAACCGACTTAACTGGTACACAATCCTTTGAGTGGACATCCAATAGCTATGGAATGGTGATTAAAGACGATGCGATAAACAACTATATCCATGACAACATTATCGCTGGCAACAATAGCGATGGGATTGAAATGAAGCACAGCTACAACGGCCGAAATTATATTTTCAATAATCGGATCGGGGTTAGTGTAGATGGCACAGTTATAGGCAACGGGCTGTGGGGAATACAATTAACTGGACATGATTTTATCATCGGCCCTGGCAATATAATTGCAGGAAATGGGCTAGGCGGAGTGAGCATCGACAGCCGCCTAGGTGGTGGGGCCAATGAACCGGCCGATATTTCAGACGGCAACAAAATTTTCCAAAACTCATTTTATGAAAATGCTGGCTTAGCCATTGATATTGAGCCAGCCGGACTTAATCTAAATGATTCTGGTGATGTAGACACGGGTTCAAATCAATTATTAAATTTTCCTGTTATAGCTTTTGCAACGACCAGTCAAGTTTCCGGAACCGCTTGCATAGGGTGTACGGTTGAAGTTTATTTAGCTGATTCACCTAGCGGAAACTATGGTGGCGGACGCTTGTATCTTGGGGAAACAATTGCTGACGGCTCAGGCAATTTCCTTCTTCCAATTGGTCAAGATATAGCTATTGGCCAAGCTGTAACAGCCATCGCAATTGATAGCGCGAATAATACATCTGAGTTTTCTTTAAACGTGGCAATTACAGAAAGCGGAGATCCAAACCAGACAAGACAAAATGTGGCGTTAAACAAACTTACAACACAATCTTCAACATCTCATAGCGGAGTGAGCTCTAGAGCTGTAGATGGAAACACCAGCGGAATTTGGTCAGGGAATAGCGTGACTCACACTGACGTCACGACCCAACCATGGTGGCAGATTGATCTAGGGGAGAATTCCCCAATCGCTGAGATCGTGCTGTGGAATCGGACCAATTGCTGTTCGGACCGTTTAAGCGATGTCCATATCTTTATTTCAGATGTTCCATTTACTGGAGACAGTGTAGCCGATAGCCAAAATCAAGCTGGGGCAACTGAGTTGTTCATTGCTGGTGCAGTAGGTGAATCAGCTACGCTAGATGTTGATGGTAGCGGCCGGTATGTGCGTGTGCAGTTGGCTGGAACTAATCCACTCTCATTGGCTGAGGTACAAATATTCAACATTGACGAGGTTCAAGCCTTACCTACTCCAACATTTGCACCACCAACACCTATCGCAACAGGCACCCCAATACCAGAAATTGTGCCAACCCAAACGCCAACACCGCAACCCACTACAGAAGCCAATGTGATTGCGGTAGATTCGTTTAGCCGCAGCAGCTCAACAGGCTGGGGCTTAGCTGAAAAAGGGGGTGCGTATACCCACTTATGGGGCGCATCGGCCGCCGATGATTTCTCGGCCGATGGCTCGGTGGGTCTCCTCACCCTGTCGTCTGGTGGTGCATCTCGAGACGCCAATCTTAATGATGTCTTTGTGCTCGACTCTGTCAGTGAGGTCACCGTCTCTTTTGACAAACTGGCAAACGCAAATAGCTTCATACGTATGAAAACACGGGTGGTCAATAACAATACGACCTACCGGACAACTTATCAGATTTCTTCAAACGGGATCGCCTCTGGGTTTGTAGACAGATTGGTTAATGGTAGCTGGGCGAAAGTTGGCCAGACAGCCAGCTTAGGCATTCAGCTGCAACCAAATACCGATTATCGCTTAAAGGTGCAGACCAGCGGAACCAATCCAACCACCATTTCTATGAAGATTTGGCCGACAAATGGATCTGAACCAACCGGCTGGCAACATATCGTGACTGACTCAACACCAGAGCTACAAGTAGCCAGTGGTGTGGGGGTTCGGGTGAACTTGGCTGGGGCTGTTTCGAACACCCCCATCCAATACCGATTTGATGATTTAACTGTAAAAAGCTTGGCAACCCCAACAACTAGCACCGGCCGGTTAGAAACCGTTTCTGCGGCAGTTGATGCAAACTGGACAACTGTTGCGCTAGACCAAGAATATGACTCGCCCGTCATCGCCTGTAGCATCCATTATTTAAACAACAGCGTGCCGGTTGTGGTCAGAATGCAAAATGTAGGATCAACCTCGTTTGACATTCGTCTGCAAAATCCTGGTGATCTTGATCCGGTTGTAGCCGATACAGTTTCATGTTTGGTCGTAGAAGAGGGTGCTTGGACTTTGCCCGATGACCGCAAAATTGAAGCAGGGTTGTTTAATTCGACAGGCACAGATCATCTAGGAAATTGGGTTGGTCAGCGGGTCAATTACAGCCAGTCTTATTCAAATCCGATTGTATTTGGGCAGGTCATGAGTTCGAATGATGCCCGCTGGAGCACGTTCTGGAACCGCGGCTCTTCGGCCGTTAATCCACCTAGCTCATCAGCACTTTATATCGGCAAACAGATTGCAGAAGACACAGACACCGGCCGACTAGATGAAACTTTGGGATACATTGTTTTTGAAGCGGGCAGTGGCACAGTTGACTCAACCGCATACGAAGCGATGCTAGGTGCAGACACTGTCTTCGACCTAACAAAGTCAACAACATATACATTTGGTTCCAGCTTTGGATCAACACCGACATTTGCTTTAACCAGCCAAGCTGGCATGGATGGTGGAAACGGCGGCTGGTCTTATCAGGTTGGAAGCGATTCGCTAACCACCAGCGGCATCACAGTGGCTATTGATGAAGATCAAATTGTAGATACAGAAAGAGCGCATACAAGCGAACAGGTCAGCTACCTTGTGCTTGAATCTGATCTTTCTATGTCGTGGGGAGAAGAAGGACCACCCCCACCCGTTGATCCTGAAACGGTTGACCTAGAAATTTATGCCCGGGATGATTTTGGGCGCACCCAATTCTCATCATGGGGATTCGGAAATATGGGTGGTGCTTATGTTCATCTGTGGGGTGAATTTGCACACGAAGCATTTAGCGTTAATGGCTCTGAAGGAATTTTGGTGCTAAACGACAATCAAAATCGTGAAGCGAACCTTTCAAAGATTAAGCAGCAAGATTTTGATATTAATTTCAAATTCAAGACAGATCAGCAAGCATCATCTAATCAAGAGTTGCTCATTTCAGCCCGTAGCGTAAGCACTAGCTCTCTATACCGCTTAAAACTACAGCTGTATCCTGGTGGTGGTGTAGGGCTGTCGCAGATTAAAGCAGCAAACGGCGCTTGGTCCACGACGTCAAGCCAAGTTGTTCCAGGATTGACGTATACGCCAGGTCAATACCTGAATGTTCGATATCAAGTGGTGGGTATTAACCCAACTACGTTAAGAGCAAAGGTCTGGGCCGATGGCACGGCTGAACCGGCCGATTGGCACATGTCGCTGACCGATTCAGAGTCTGTTTTGCAAACAACCGGCAGTATTGGGTTTAAGTTCTTTAACCGGAGCGGATCCAATACGGCGATCACCTATTCGATGGACGATCTGTTTATCTCTAATGTAACAGTCTTGCCCGTCGTCAGCGTGAATCGTACATCTGATGTTGTATGGAAACCGATCCCGTCTCAAGGTTCAACCATTTATTTGCCGATGACGACCAACCGGTCCAATGGTGAATCGATTAACCTGGGTGACTCAGCTCAAGATCAAAAGTAGGCAGTACGCAAATTAGTATCTCAAGGCCGTCCAAGTTGAAATAACAACTTGGACGGCCTTTTTTTTTGTGCGGGTTTAATCCTTAACGTAAATTTCATGATTCAAACGCTGTCTTAACTTTTGTCGTAAGGTTATGTGCAAGCCAGTAAGCATAAAATTATCCTAGCCCATAAGGTAGGATGTGACTGCCTATGCAAATTTACTTTAATTGTCTGTGTGAGATTCGAGCGTAGCTCTGGTGATTCGTGCCGAAATTTAAGCAGTAATAAAAACATGAATATCAATCCATTAAACAACTTTTTTCAGCAAAACAAAAAACAGCTATTGTGGTTTCTGAGTATTTCTATACTTGCGTTTCCTATCTTAATAATCACAAACATTGTTATTGGCTCATCCGACTTACAGCTAAACATCACGGCACCACAAAGTGTTGAAATTGATTATCCGGTTGAGATCGAAATTAATATTTCAAACCCAGATCAAATAGCTGGCTACGAACTCCTTTTCCAATTCGACAAAGAGGCGGTTGAGTTTGCAGGCTTGTATGCGGGCAACGAAGACGCTATGCCTCTCGGCCGGGAAATGGTAATCCTAGACGAAGTACCTCAGGGTGCCGCTTTTGGAGTTTACACATGCCACATTGAAGGGTGTGTACAACCAAGCGATGAACAACCTAATCCTTCAATTCAATCTGCAGATGAAGAGCTAGAAACGATCCGGCTCCGGTTGTTACCTTTGAAAGCTGGTACCTTGAAAGTAGGGTTAGAGTCTGCACGTTTTGTAGATAAAAATGGAGAACCGGTTGACGTCGAAATCAATCAATCCACGGTTGAAGTTAAAGTGCTGGATAACGGATTAGAATCTCCAGACGTAATTGAAAACTCAACTGAGCCATGGGATGTGCCGGCCTTACCTGCACAAACACGTTCGGCCGCAGTTCTTCCAACGCTAGAAGCGGTTGAGCTAGATAGAAACAGCGATGGCATGCTAAGTTTTATCGACGTTGTTGAAACAACTTTGGTCTGGAAAGAGCTACGCCAGGCGGGAGACATCTGCTCGCTAACCGATGATAATGTGCGGTTTGATGTTAACTCAGACGGTTGCTTAGACATTGTAGATATTCAACTCATGGCCCTGCATAAAGACAGCCAAAATCCGATTTATGCAAATCAGGGCAGACGGGCGACAAACGGTTTAACTTTTACGGTTAACACAACGTCTGATGAAGCGGACAATGTTTATGGGGACGGCGTCTGCGCAACTGCGGCCGGTGAGTGTACGCTACGAGCCGCCATCATGGAGTCTAACGCTCAATCAGGACCTAATTCGATTCACTTTAATATCCCCGGAGCAGGTGTACAAACTATTGAATTGTCAGCCAATCTCCCCACCATTAATGATATGACCGGAGGTGTGACGATTGATGGGTTTACTCAACCTGGCTCAATTGAAAACACAGATGAGTTGGCCAATAACTCAACCATATTGATCGAAGTTAAAGGTCCTGATCATACGGTTATTAGAACGCTTACGATTACATCAAAAGAAAATGTTTTCCGGGGGCTTGCCTTTTACAACTCTGCAAACTTCCTCAATTTTTATGAGAACAATTCGCAATACAACAGAGTGATTGGCAGTTTCGTTGGGACAGATTCAACGGGAACCCACGTCGCAAATCGCAGTGTTACCGGTAGTGGGCACGGGATTGTCATCAATCAAGGTGCCAATCACAATACGATCGGCACACCGTTGCTTGCGGACCGAAACGTACTCAGCGGTGCAGGATCGCGTGCGATCATCATCGACCATGACAATTCTGATCACAATGTTATTCAAAACAATATTATGGGTCTAAACCCATCAGGGACCGCTAGAAATGTCGCGGCCGGTTATGGGATTGATGTTCAATGGGGACCGTCGCATAACATTATTGGTGGACTCGGTTTTAGAGAACGCAATGTGATCTCGGGGAATTCGTATGTAGCCGTTGACCTGTCTCATAATCAGCGAACAAGCAACAATTTTGTTTCTGGTAACTTTATGGGAACAGATCTAACCGGTACACAGGTTTTCACCTATACGGCCAATGGATTTGGTGTGTTAATCAAAGACGATCCGCTCCACAATCACATTCATGACAATGTAATCGCTGGAAACACCCGTGACGCCATTTGGATGAAGCACAACTACAACGGCCGCAACTATTTCTACAATAATCGAGTTGGTGTTGGCGCCAACGGCGAGACATTGGGGAATGCCGGCCGAGCGATGTTCTTGACTGGGCACAACTTTGAAATTGGACCCGGAAACATCTTTGCTGGCAACAGAGGCGGCGGAATCTATATCAGCAACTATTTGGGAAGTGGTCCGAATGATGATCCAGATAACTCGGATGAAAACCGAATTTTCCAAAACTCTTTTTATGACAACGGCGGGCTGGCCATTGATATCGAGCCAGCTGGATTTAATGTCAACGATGAAAACGATCTTGATGAAGGGCCAAACGGCTTATTAAATTCACCTGTCATTACAGTGGCAAATGAAAATGAAATAGCGGGAACCGCCTGTGCCAGCTGTATCGTAGAAATTTACATTTCTGACTCACTGACAAGCTTTTATGGGGAAGGGCGCTTGTACATCGGTCAAGCCACGGCCGATGGGACAGGTGCATTCTCATTCCCGATAACAGACCAAATTCAAGTGGGGCAAATGATCGTTGCCTTGGCCATTGATCCGGCCGGGAATACGTCTGAATTTTCGCGCACAACCCAAGTATCTGACGGTTCGTTTGTTCCAGTTGATCTTGCACAAAACCTAGCTTTAAACAAACCAGCAACCCAATCAACCCAATATAGCGATAGAGCGGCAAGTTTTGCCGTAGACGGCAATGTAAGCGGCAACTGGTCAAATGGCTCAGTCGCATCTACCGGCTTTGGAACAGCAGCCGAACCATCATGGTGGGAAGTAGATTTAGGCGAAGTTAGCCACATTTCAACGATCAACATCTGGAATCGGACAGACTGCTGTTCAAGCAGAACCAGCGATGTTCATGTCTTTGTTTCAGATGTTCCTTTCGAAGGGGTCACAGTTGAAAGCAGCCAAAACCAAGCTGGCGTATCAGACTTCTTTTTACCAGGAGCGGCACCAGCCTTCTCTGAAGTAGCCATCAACAGGTCTGGTCGCTATGTTCGCGTCCAGCTGGCAGCAACAAACTATCTTTCCCTAGGGGAAGTCGAAGTGTTCGGGTATCCGATCCAAAACCTAGCCCTTGATAAACCAACCTACCAACCTTCAACCTGGAGTTCTGGTGGCTTTAGTGAGTTAGCCGTCGATGGCAATACAAGCGGTTTTTGGGTAGATGGGTCTGTTACACACACGCAATTTGGCACAGCAGAGCAACCGATGTGGTGGGATGTAGATCTGATCAACATCAGCGAAATTTCTGACATTCACATCTGGAATAGACAAGACTGCTGCAGCAGCCGTTTAAGTGATTTCCATATTTTTGTTTCTGATGTTCCATTTGAAGGGAATACCCTTGAGAGCAGTCTGAATCAAGCGGGTGTAGGAAATTTCTTTTTCACAGGCGCTGTTGGATCCGACGCAGTTGTTCCGATCAATCGTTCAGGACGATACATTCGTATTCAGCTGACATCTACAGACGTATTATCATTAGCAGAAGTTGAAATTATCGGGCATGCCTCAAGTTCATCGAACTCACCCGCACCCGATATCCCCTTCCCTACGCTAACACCTATCGCAACAGGTACACCGATACCAGAAATTGTGCCAACCCAAACGCCAACACCTCAACCCACCACAGAAGCCAATGTCATTGCGGTGGATTCATTTAGCCGCAGCAGCTCAACCGGCTGGGGCTTGGCTGAGAAAGGTGGTGCGTATACCCATTTGTGGGGCGCATCGGCCGCCAATGACTTCTCGGCCGATGGCTCAACGGGTCTTCTTACCCTTTCATCAGGTGGTACGGCTCGAGAGGCTAATTTGAACGGGATCTCTGTTTTAGATTCGGTCAGCGAAGTCACCGTCTCTTTTGACACGTTGGCAAATGCAAACAGCTTCATGCGTTTGCAAACACGCATGGTCAATAACAATACGACCTATCGTGCAACCTATCAGGTTTCTTCAAACGGAATCGCAAACGGGTTTGTGGACCGATTGGCCAATGGCAGCTGGGCGAAAGTTGGCCAAACAGCCAGCTTAGGCATCCAGCTACAACCAAACACCGACTATCGCTTAAAAGTCCAAACCAGCGGAACCAATCCAACCACCATCTCTATGAAGATTTGGCCAACCAGTGGATCGGAGCCAACCGGTTGGCAACACATTGTGACAGACTCTACTCCAGAGCTACAAGTTGCGGGTGGTGTAGGGGTTCGGGTGAACTTAGCAGGCGCTGTTTCGAACACCCCCATCCAATACCGATTTGATGATCTGAGTGTGAAAACATTGACCACAGCACCTACCAGCACCGGCCGGTTAGAAACCGTTTCCGCGGCTGTTGATGCCAACTGGACAACCGTTTCATTAAATCAAGAATATGACTCACCCGTTATCGCCTGTAGCATTCATTATCTAAACAACAGCGTCCCTGTTGTGGTTAGAATGCAAAATGTAAGCTCAACCTCGTTTGACATTCGTCTACAAAACCCCGGTGACCTTAATCCGATTGTGGCAGACACCGTTTCATGTTTGGTGGTAGAAGAAGGCGCTTGGACCTTGCCCGATGACCGCAAAGTCGAAGCTGGACTGCTTAATTCAACCGTAACAGATCGTTTAGGAAGTTGGGTTGGCCAACGGGTCAATTACAGCCAATCCTACTCTAATCCAATCGTATTTGGACAAGTCATGAGCTCAAATGACGCGCGTTGGAGCACGTTCTGGAATCGCGGCTCTTCGGCCGTTAATCCACCTAGCTCATCAGCCCTTTATATCGGCAAACAGGTTGCAGAAGACACTGACACCGTCCGCCTTGATGAAACCCTCGGATATATCGTCTTTGAAGCAGGTAGTGGCACTGTTGAATCAACAGCATATGAAGCGATGATCGGTGGAGACACCGTCTACGACCTGACATCGCCCGGAACATACTCATTTAGTTCCGCATTTGGCTCAACACCAGCGTTTGTTCTAACGGGGCAGGCCGGTATGGACGGTGGGAATGGAGGCTGGTCATACCAGTTCGGAAGCGATTCGCTAACCAACAGTGACATCACGGTCGCTATTGATGAAGATCAAATTGCAGACTCAGAAAGATTGCACACAAACGAACAGGTCAGCTACCTTGTGTTTGAATCTGATCTCTCTATTTCCTGGGGCGAAGAAGGACCACCTCCAACAGTTGACCCTGAAACGGTACCGTTAGAAATTTACGCTCGTGATGATTTTGGGCGCACCCAGTTCGCCTCTTGGGGATTCGGGAATATGGGTGGTGTGTATGTTCATCAGTGGGGTGAACGAGCTCACGAAGCATTTAGTGTGAATGGCTCAGAAGGGCTGCTAGTGCTAAACAATAACCAAAATCGTGAAGCAGTACTCTCGAAGATCAAACAGCAAGATTTTGATGTTAATTTTAAATTCAAAACAGATAAGCAAGCAGCCTCGACCCAACAGCTGTTTATTTCGGCACGGACAGTAAGCAATAGTTCGCTATACCGTTTACGAATGCAGATTTATCCTGGTGGTGGCGTAGGCTTAGCTCAGATTAAAGCAGCCAACGGTGCTTGGTCTGCCTCCCCCAATCAGATCGTTCCAGGGTTAACGTATACGCCTGGCCAATATCTGAATGTTCGATACCAAGTGGTTGGCATTAACCCAACGACGCTGAGAGCGAAGGTTTGGGCCGATGGGACACAAGAACCGGCCGATTGGCACATGTCGCTGATCGATTCAGAAGCTGTTTTACAAGCAACCGGCAGTGTTGGATTCAAGTTCTTTAACCGGAACGGATCTAATACAACGATCACCTATTCGATGGACGATCTGTTTATTTCAAATGTGACAGTTCTGCCAATTGTTGAAACAAACCGCACATCTGACGTGCTTTGGAAACCTATCCAGTCTCAGGGTTCAACAATATTTTTGCCAATTACGACCAACCGGTCTAACGGCGAATCAAATGCCTTGGGCAACTCCGAACAGGATCAGAAATAGGTCTTTTTAGCCAAATCTAAGCTTAACAGGCCCGGCCGAGTGTTTAACTCGGCCGGGCTTTTTTGTTTATTCAAACGTATCCCAAAGCGAAGAAACACAGATCCGTTGCGCAAGCTCTTCGGCCGACAAATCTGTCTCCAATGTCAGCTCAACAGCATCCCCTGGAAACAGATGGACAAAATTGTCGCTAAAGCCATGTGCGCTACCGTCCAGTTCTAACCAAACCCACATCGCAGGCAGATCGGTTTTTAGCTGGATGGTAGCCGTGTTTTCATGTTTTGTGATGTGAGATTTGATTTCTGGCGCCTGTAGCAAAATGTGTTTCGGCCGACTAAGGTAAGTGACATTTTGGGAGGCAACCTCCCCAGCCGCAGACAAAAGCATCATTCGCACAAACAGATTGCGTTCCCCTTGTTTTAAAATCGTATTCTGCAGATCAAGCGTTGTCACAAGACGACTTTCAACGGCCGAAACGCTGCAAGACTGCTCACCTTCATCAACAATGGTTCCATCTTGTGCGGTAAAGATTTGCCATACGACATTGCCTTCAAACGGCTCAGGTTTGTCATGGGTTACATGGATTTCGAGTCTGCCCGCCGCTACATCTTCCACGGCCGATAATAGCGTGGGAGCGAAAAACTGTTTCGCCATGTAGTGCAGCGCCTTCCAACGCCCCAGGCTGTCTAAAGACGACCAACTTGCAACCGGCCAACAGTCGTTTAACTGCCAATACAGCGTTCCCATGCCGCGCGGCATTGTGCGTCTCCAGTGTTCTACCGCATATTTGATCGCCATCCCCTGTTGGATTTGGCTCAACCAGATTGTACTTTCAAACGAGCTCGGCAGACGGAACCAATCCAACATGTAGCTCATAATTTTGCTGTTACCCGCCCCATTTTTCTGATGCTGCTCCATCACAAAACTGGTCACATTTTTGTCTTCAGCTTCTAAAACTGTGTCAAGCGTGGCCGGTTCTGGAAACGATTGAAAGCCAAACTCGCTGTTAAACCGGTGCATGCAGGTGCGATAAAATTCAAACGGTTCCATCCCGTGCCACACATCCCAAATATGAGCATCCCCCCAATCTGGGTGATTATGATTTAGCCGATTACCGTGCGGGCTGTGCGGACTGCCCGGCCAGTAATCGGTCTGCGGGTCCAGATCAGTTGCAATTTGGCGCAAACGGACATCAAACCAGCGGCTGTAATCTTGCCAACTCATGGCGGTCTTGGTCCAGCTGTCGTCAACCAATCCCTGCTCAAGTTCGTTGTTACCGCACCACAGCGCCAGCGACGCATGATGGCGCAACCGTTTGATCTGCTCGGCCGCCTCTACTTCGATATTGGCAAAATAATCAGGGTCATCGGTCGGATAGGTGCCGCAAGCGAACATAAAATCTTGCCACACACAAATGCCTAACTGATCACACAGATTATAAAAAATGTCAGGCTCATAAATGCCGCCCCCCCACACGCGCAACATATTCATGTTGGCATCGGCCGCCGACTGAATTAAATCTCTGTACCAAGCTTCGTCTACTCGGGTCACAAAGGTATCGGCCGGAATCCAATTGGCCCCTTTGCTAAAAAATGGAACTCCGTTGCATTCAAAATGAAAACTCTCGCCCCACTCATCCGGCTGGCGCACCAGCTTTAGCTCGCGCAGGCCAATTTGGCGGGATTGGGTTTCAAGAGGCGCATCGGCCGACTTCAAACGCACCTCTACACGATACAACGGTTGGTCACCCAGCCCATTGGGCCACCACAACTCAGGCTCTTCAATCGTCAGGGCTAAATTAGCCTGGCCATGCTCAACAGACACATCGCCCAAAGCGATAGACGCATCCCCGAACCAAACCTCAGCTTGCACGAAAGTCTTGTCGCCGCTTACACCTTCAACCTGCACCGCCACATCTAACCCAACCTGCTCGCCGTGAGTTTGGCCGATATAAACGTCTTGGATGCGAGCCACATCTAACCCGATGAGCTCAATATTCTGCAAAATGCCGCAGGTCACAAATGATGGCCCCCAATCCCAGCCAAAATTGCACTGGCTTTTACGAATATGTGGCACCCCCACATTTGTGTTCCACGCATGCATGTAGCGTTCTTCATTTTTAGCGAGACAGAAATTTAAAGCGGAATCAAAGCGAATTTCCAGACTGTTTTTTCCCGGCCGAAGCTGCTCGGCGACATCAAACTCCCAGGCTCTAAATTGGTTGTTGGTTGTACCAATCTGCGTGCCGTTTAAGGTGATGGTGGCTAACGTGTCGAGGCTATTGCAGCGTAGAATTTGTTGTTGGTGGGTCAAAAAGTCGGCCGCCAATTCAAACTCTGTCCGATAAACCCAATCGGTCTCCCCTATCCATTGCAGAGCAAGCTCATTGTCTCGGTAATATGGGTCGGGTATCGCTCCGGCCGCCAATAAATCTGTGTGTACACAGCCCGGCACAGTTGCCGGAAGCCAATCGTTTTTAGATGCCTGGGAAAATTCCCAAACGCCATCAAGAATTAGGGTAGTCATGCCCGGAAGCTTACTGCTGTTAGAGAAGTTGAGCAAAAAAAAAGACCAGTCTGGTTTTGCAAACCAGACTGGCCTCAGTTGATTAGAGTCTAAGATACTTAGTTCATGTGCTCGGCCATCCAATCTTGGAAAGCCGCTACTCGGGTGTACACACCGTAGTAATTTTCTAAGCCACACCCTTCGCCCCAGCTAACCACACCAACTTGTAGTGGTTCACCGCCTTCGTTGGTGATTAGCGGTCCGCCGCTGTCGCCGTTACATGAGTCTTTGCCACCTTCTTCTTCACCGGCACAGAGCACGCTGTTGTTGATTTCACCGTCGTAAGCGACGTTACACAGTTCGTTTGAAACGATTTCGGTGCTTACATCGTGCAGTTCGTCTGGGCTAGTTTCATCTAGCTCGTGAAGCAAGCCCCAGCCTGAAACTGTCACATCAACCCCTGCGTCGTCCAGATGGCCGGTGGTTTGATTATTTGCTAACGAAATGATTTCACCTTCGGTTGCGGGGCGGCTAAGTTTAATCAAGGCGATATCCGCATTTTCATCACTGCCATCCATGTAGTCGCTGTGCAAAATAATCTGCTCTGCAGGGATTCGTTCGCCGTCACTGCTGCTAAGCGTGTTTCGGCCGATGACGACATCTACGCTGTCAGCTGATTCTTCTTCTAAACAGTGTGCGGCCGTCAAAATCCACTCTGGCGCAATCAGCGATCCACCGCAAAACTGACCATCATAAGCGTTGTTCTCACCGCGAGAAACAAGGGCCACCTGCCAAGGATGCTCACCATCTTCGGCCGGGACTTTGCCGGTCGCTGATTCCTCTCGAGCCGCTAGCTCTTCCTCGGTGTAATCATCTTCAATGTCAAAATCATCGTCAAATTCATCCCATTCGTCGTCATCAAACTCGCCCCAGCCGTCGTCGTATGCCCCGTCATCATATGACGCATCATCCCCATAATCGTCTGAATCGTCATACTCCCACTCATCTAGTTCACCCGGTCGCACATCATAGTACCAACCATCTTCGTGCAGATACCATGTCACCCCATCTTCATCAACGAAGCTTTCTTCGTCTAAGCCATCGCCTGATTGACGAAAATCCCGGCCGCCGTTGGCTGGATTAGGCATTAAAGTCGCACCTGCGTTGTCGGCCGAAGCGATTGCGGCCGTCAACACGGTCGCTAAGATTGCTAAAATTGTTATGATTCGAAATTTGTTATTCATTGTGTCCTCGTAAAAAATATGATGGACACAATGTATCGAAAATCGCCTCGCTCAGATACGATTTTCGACTATCCGGTATGTTTTCGACGACAAGCGGTAACGCAGTGCGTCATAAGCAGGCTGAACGCTCCCCCTTACCCGCACTACCGCAAAATTGAAAGGGCGGATGGGTGCATATCGGTAATTGTCCGGCCGGTTTCTCTATCCAACATCTCCCCCACAATGGGCAGAGCTTCGTTTAACCAAAACTCATGCTCATACGCGGCTTTGTACAGCCGTTTGCGATCTTCTTCACTCTCATATCGGCGAATCCAGATATATTGATTCGTCTCACGCGAATACCAGCTACCAATTACAACCATCCCGATTGACTGTTGAAATGGAATCAGGACGGTATCCATCCATTCAACCCATCGATCCAACTGCCCTTCGAATATCACGTACTGCCGTAACTCAAAAATCGGTTTGTTTTCATCTTGTGTCATAATTTTTCCTCGCTTGCACCTTCTTTCTTCTTACTCAGCCACGGCCGCCACAATAGAAATCTCGACCAGCAACGCCGCCCGAGCCATATGCGCCTGTACACACGCCCGTGCTGGTGCATGCCCGTCCGGCACCCACGCATTCCAAACTTCATTCATCAACGCAAAGTGATTCGCAATGTCACGCAGGTAAATGGTGGCAGACAAGATGTGTTCCCGGCTGCTCCCTGCTTCAATTAAAGCCTCATCAATTTTTGCCAAAGTCGAACGGGTTTGTTCTTGAACATCCGCATCGGGATCGGCCGCAACTTGGCCTGCTAAATAAACGGTTCCATTGTTGATTACAATTTTGCTAGCACGGGCAGAGGTGTGTTTTCTGATAATTGTCATGGTTATTTCCTTTCAATAAATAATTTATCTGGTTGATTTCAATCCCAGATTAGTCAGCAATCTTATGCCATGAAAAGAAAAAATCCGAGCCACATTGTGTAACTCGGACAGTTGCCAAACATATATTTGATGGTGAGAGCAGAGAACCTGCCACCATTTTTCAGAGAATCAAGCGATTAAACAGCCTCTTGCCCCTCTTCTACAGCGTGTCGCTCAATAGCGATCTTGCATTTTTTCAGCAGTGCCGCCGCTGTGCCAACCGCAGCAATAGTGATTACCGGCCCGGTTAGTGGAGGGAAAAGCCCCAGTGCACCGGCCACAATTGGTAAGTTCAAAACAGTTTCATCTGCTTCGTTCCGCACAACAACTCGGCGCGTTTTTCCTTCGTGCCACAGATTTTTGAAAAAACCCATCACCTCATTTCCGGCCGATTCAATCTCTTCTGACCAGTTACGGCCGGTTTCTTCAGCAACTTCCTCTTCCTCAATTTTAACCACTTCTTGAACTTCTTTTTTTATTTCTTCAATGTTGTTTGTTTCTTTTTTCTTTGCCATATTTGTTTTTTAGAAAATCAGCCAATTTTCAGATCCGATTTTCAGCGAGCGGTATCTATTTCATGCTCGCGCTAAGTTTGCTATTCGGCCGAAGACTAATCACCGGCCAAACGTTAATTCTTGTTATCTGTTGTAAAAATAGTAAGCCGCAACACCGATCAATATCCACGCCACCCAAGGGGCAAAGATATAGAACAGCACGCTGATCACACCGATCC
>JAHDEN010000004.1:0-56630 GCA_020628815.1 Chloroflexota bacterium
GCCTGACGGGTAGGGCGTTGGATAATCACCCTAGAATTTGATTGAGGCGTGGTCACAAATGAATGGACCCAGCGATCCCGGTTTGGCGCCTCCGAGAAGAAAGATCCGCTTCCTTCAGTCAGGGTGAACCCAACAACGTCTCTTTGCCAAATACTCCAGGCTTCCCAGTCGCTATCCTGCAATAGGGTCGTTCCCCCGCGCAATTGCATCACATTTTGCCCATTGGAATCAACTACGGTCACAACTGCGATCTGGTCTCCCCAAACTTTTTCCATCCAACGAATAATGTTTTGTGACGAGTCCCCAATCGATTGACCTTCGCGATCTATTTCAAGAGCCAGCGCTTGGGCCAATGCGATGTCATTTCTTTGAACTTCAATCTCAAGTCGATTGCGAACGTATCCCGACAGAGATAAGGCTGAGCCAACCACTACAACCGCGAGGAAGATGTGTAGATTGATTAATCTAAACCGTATGTCGTTCCTGAGTTGGGCAATGGGAGAATGTGGGTTAATAACTTTGTTGAGCATATTAAACGAGCCGATCAGCCAAGCATTTTCTGAAGACTGAAATGAAACAGAATTATAAACACAAACTGAAATGTAACAAAAATGGGAGGTGGTAATTGGAAAAAGTAACGAAAAATCTTGTATTTATTTATATTGTTTGTATAATTTCGTTCAAATTGTTATATTTTGTTTATATTTAAACCATGTTGACTTCGACTTTTATAAACAAGCATGTGACATTGAACTGTGTTTTTTTTGCCCTGTTGCTCACTATCGCGGCCGGGTGTGGCAATGCACAATCAGACTTGTACGTTAACAGATTTAGTGAAAACAATGTCGAAAGCGAGTTAAGCGATTTTGACGTTACTCTGAATGATATTCGGCCGTTTCCAGAAGGAACTGAGCTTAAAATTCTTCAATGGAACCATTTTGTTCCTTTGTATGATGCTTGGTTTGACGAGTTTGCGGTTGAATGGGGTGAACAAAATGGGGTAACAGTCACAGTAGATCGCTTTGACATCAATGAATTTGAGAATCCGCTCGAGGCTGATTTAGTAAACGGTGGCGAATACACAATGGTTGAAGTCTTGTTTCCGCCGTCAGCTTGGATCGAAGATTTGCACGACCTAACAGATTTAAATGAAGAGATAATCGGACTGTTAGGCGAGCAAAAGGAAACCTGTCGGGCTAGCTCTTATTTGCCAACGATTGACAGTTATTATGCGTTTTGCCACGGGTATGCACCCAGCCCGGGAAACTACTTGATTGATGAATGGGCAGCGGCCGGATACCCAAACGGGCCACAGCAATGGGAGCATCTGATAGATGGCGGGCAAGAAATTATTAAGCAGACCGGATTGCCGGTCGGGTTAGGCATATCCCCTGAAATAGATTCAGAGGTTGTTATCCGTTCGATTATTTGGTCGCACGGTGGTGCGATTCAAGATCAAAACGAAAATGTCACGCTGAATAGCCCAGAAACAATAGAAGCGGTTAAATTTTTAGATCGGTTATTTGCAGAATCGATGAGTGAGGCGGTGCTTGATTGGAAGCCATCTTCGAATAATGAGGGGTTGATCAACGGGCAATTGTCTTTTATTCAGAATTCGCTTTCTGCGTACCGAACGATGCAAAAAGTTGCTCCTGAACGGGCCAAAAACATCGGCTTCTCTCAACCTTTGGCTGGCCCAGCTAGTTCATTGGCTCCAGCCCATGTTTGGATGATTTACGTCGTACCCAAACATGCAGAGCCGCTTGAACTTCAAGCAGCTAAGTCGTTTATGCTGCATTTAGCGGCGAATTATGGAAAAGCGGTTTTTAATAGCGAACTTTATAACTTCCCTGCGTGGCCATCTACCGCCCCTCAGCTAGATGCAAAAGATGGCTGGTTAGATGAAGACCCGTTTGGTGACGGGGTCAAAACTAACTTAAGTGCGTTATCTGGTAGCGATGATAATTTTGTGAACTTTGGCTACCCTGGGGTTGCTAACCCGGCCATCAGTCAAATTTATGACGAAAAAGTGATTACGAAGATGGTGGAGCGGGTGGTAACTGGACAAATGTCGGCCGAAGAATCTGTACAAATCGCTGACCAGCGTGCCCGAGAAATATTTAAGATTTGGCGTGATAAAGGGCTCGTGGGCGGTACAGAATAAGTTGTCGGGCTTATTTACATAAAAATTTAAGGTCAGTTGGTGGGATTCAATGACCTTTTATTGAAAGTGAGGTAGATTTGTGGACGGACTACTTCACTACTGAGTTGGGGAGACAATCTCCCCAACTCTCAAAAAAAATACTATCTGCATCTTTTGCAGAATAAACGAATAACTAAATGGCATTTCCTTGGATTGATGTATTAATTGTAATCGGCTGTATTTTTGGCCTCTATTTTGGGGCTGATTGGCTGGTAGCCGCGGCCGTTCGAATCGCTCGTAAATTGGGCGTTTCGCCACTTTTTATCGGCCTTACGATTGTTGCAATCGGCACTTCGGCACCTGAGTTTGCTGTATCGATTAGTTCGGCCGCTCGTGATGAAATTGCGATTTCGGTCGGTAACATTGTCGGCTCAAACATTTTTAATATCGGTTTTATCTTAGGCGGGCTAGCCTGCTTTATGGTTGTCCCAACCACGCGCAAACTGGTTTTTCGTGATGGGGGGATTTTAATCGGCACAACGGTATTGCTGATTCTGTTTTTCCTAGACGGATTAATGGTTTGGTGGGAAGGTGTGATCTTTCTCACTATTTTGATCAGTTATATCGGCTGGCTTATTTATCAGCAGGAAGAGATAGAAGAAGAGCTGGACGAGGAAGAGTTCCGTTGGACCGATATCGCTTTGCTGGTTTTTGGCATAGCCGTTGTGATTGTTTCAAGCACGTGGTTTGTAAGCTCCGCATCGGAGATTGCTGAATTCTTTAATGTTTCACAATATGTGATCGGCGTTACGATTGTGGCTTTTGGTACCTCTGCGCCCGAGATTGCAACTTCTGTTGTGGCGCTGTTACGCGGCGATTCTGATGTCTCGGCCGGTAATTTGGTTGGTAGTAATCTTTTTAATCAGCTTGGCGTTTTAGGCTTGGCTTCAATCATCACCCCCGGCCGGCAAATGATTATCGCCCCCAACGTAATCGAAAGCGCATTTGTGCTTTTGTTTTTAACCGTTGTTGTGGTGTGGGTCATGCGGACCGATTGGAAAATAACCCGGGCAGAAGGCATCTTGTTATTTTTTATCGCCGCGATCAGTTGGACCTTAAATTTTTACGATACTACAATAGGAAACTTGTTAGGCAATGTGTTTTAAGGAACGGAATTTTTGTAAGTGCCTGTGGTGATTCCCGTTCTTGCCCAGCTAAAGATTAAGATCTGTACAGCTCATTAATCTTTAGCCCTTAATCGCTCTGAATTAAGATTTCCCGGATTTGTCCGGATAATCCCATTACATCGTCCATACCTCGTCAATAGACGAGGAGAATTATCAAAGGAGAATGAAAAGATGGAACGAAGAGAATTTTTGAAGATGGCTGGTACAGGTCTAGCCGCTGCTGGACTTGCTGCTTGCGGCGGTTCTGAGGTTGTAGAAGATGTACAAGAAGAAACCTCAGCAGTAGTTGAAGAGTTGAAAGATGAAGTTGCTGCGGATACCGCATTACCTGAAATCTCTTGGGATATTGCAACAAGCTGGCCGCTTTCTCTTGATACGATTTTTGGTGGTGCTGAAACATTTGGTGCCCGTGTAAGCGCAATGACTGGTGGAAAATTCCAGATCAAAGCCCGCGCGGCCGGTGAAATTGTTGGTGGTCTTGAAGTTTTAAATGCGGTTGAGGAAGGGTCAAACCCGATCGGCCATACAGCGTCTTACTACTATGTTGGTAAATCAACCGCTACCGCATTTGGAACCGCTTTGCCATTTGGTTTAACCGCCCGTCAACAAAACGCTTGGTTGTACGAAGGTGGCGGCTTGCAATTGATGCAAGATTTCTACGCTGATCGCTTCAACGTTATCCAATTCCCTGCGGGTAACACTGGTGCTCAAATGGGTGGCTGGTACAACAAAGAGATCAACACCGCTGCTGACCTAGAAGGGTTGAAAATGCGTATCCCCGGGCTAGGCGGACAGGTTATGACCGCACTTGGTGCGACCGTTCAGGTATTGCCTGGTGGTGAAATCTTCCAAGCGCTAGAGACCGGTGCAATTGATGCAACTGAGTGGGTTGGACCTTATGACGACCGCACGATGGGCTTTGACCAAGTTGCTCAATTCTACTACTACCCAGGCTGGTGGGAGCCAGGACCAACACTTGAAGTACAAATCAACTTAGATGAGTACAACGCACTGCCTGAAATCTATCAAGAAATTATCAAAAGTGCTGCGTGGGAAGCTAACACACAAATGCTTGCCAACTACGACGCTAAAAACGTTGTCGCCTTTGGTGAAATTTTGGATGAAGGCAAAGTTGATGTTCGTCCGTTTAGTGATGAAGTATTACAAGCGGCCGAAGATGCAGCGTTTGGTCTGTATGACACATTCTCTCAAGAAGACGGCGACTTTGCTGCGATCTATAAAGAATGGAAAGCGTTCCGTGACGGGATTCAACCATGGCACGGGATTCAAGAAGCACGCTATCTCGAGTTCTTAGGGAAATAATTCCTAATTGAACTTTTAGGCAGGCCATTGCCATGTGTTAATGGCCTGCCTACCCATTTCCTAAAAATATTGACCCCTCTACAACCTCACCTCATCAAAGGTTTGGTTTACGTTATCAAACCTTCGCTTGGGTTTGCTTGCTAGCCACGGTCAATATCGCCTATGTAGAAAAAAGGAGAAGTTGGATTCTATGAAAGCTTTGAAGCCATTTGTGGATTTCTCAGACAGACTCACCGAACGATTTGGCTTAATCGCGCAATTTATTGTGCCGTTTCTTGTCTTTATCGGCTTTGCTAACGTTGTTTTGCGTTATACGGGGGAGCAGCTAGAAATCAAGCTAACAAACAATGCGATCATTGAAACGCAGTGGTATTTATATACGCTTGTGTTTTTCTTTGGCTTTGCTTATTTGCTCAAAAATGACATTAATGTGCGGGTCGATTTTTGGTTTGCTGAACAAAGTGAAGAACGAAAAGCATGGATTGATTTGATCGGTCACACGATCGCACTGATCCCATTTTGTTTTTTGGCCCTTTACGCCACTTTTAATCCGGTGCTGACATCATGGGGGCACAAAACGAGTGCACCGATTTTGGAAGGCTGGGATCAATGGGAAGGCACACGAGAGCGAATGGGCAACTATCGACAAAATTGCTCGGCCGATCCCGAGTGTAGCCTTCTATCATTTGAAAGTTTTCAGCGATACAGCAACATTTTGCCTTGGGAAGTTTCACCCGATGCAGATGGTCTGCCTAGAGCACCAATCAAAACAATGGTGCTGGTCGCATTCACAGTCTTGCTTATTCAGTCATTTGCTGAATACATCAAGTTAATCGCTATCCTGCGTGGGGATGATACGTTTAAGCGTATCGAAGCCGATGCACCGATCAGGATTGAATAGAAAGGAAGTAGGAAAATAAAATGACAGGTTTTGAGTGGCTAGCGATAGTCATGTTCGTACTTTTTCTTATCCTGATCTTGAGTGGCTACCCTGTAGCTTTCTCATTCGCAGGAACCGCCATCGCGTTTGGCGCGATTGGCTTGGCGCTGGGTGCATACCCCTTGGCTCGGATCGGCGTTTTGCAAAACCGCTGGTTTAGCTCCATGTCAGACTTTACACTGCTGGCTGTCCCTTTCTTTGTGTTTATGGGGGCGGTCTTTGAAAAATCTGGCCTGGCCGAAGAATTGTTAACAACAATCGGTCAGGCGATGGGCCCCTTACGCGGTGGTTTGGCATTGGCTGTGGTGATTGTGGGGACGTTATTAGCGGCCGCGACAGGTGTTGTTGCTGCTACCGTAATCGTCATGGGGATTTTGTCTCTGCCAATCATGATCAAATATGGCTACGACCACAAGCTGGCGACCGGCATTATTGTCGCGTCTGGTACGATGGCGCAGCTGTTACCGCCCAGTTTGGTTCTTGTCGTTTTGGCAGACCAAATCGGTGTGAGCGTGGGTAAACTGTTTGTAGGTGCATTGATTCCCGGTTTGATTTTATCGAGCCTGTACGCTTTGCACGTCGTGATTGTGGCGATCCGAAATCCCGAAGCGGCTCCGGCTTTGCCACCAGAAGCTCGTGATTTAACAGGAATGCAGCTAATTGCGAAAATGATTATCGCGGTTATCCCGCCTTTGGCTTTAATTGGTGCGGTACTGGGATCTATTTTTGCAGGTATTGCTACCCCGACAGAGGCTGGTGCGGTTGGTGCATTTGGTGCGCTTTTCTTAGCGTTTTTGAACCGACTGAATCTAGGCTGGTCATTTGTGTTTATCGCGCTTGCCATTATCGGTTGGATCGGTTGGGTGCCTTGGTGGTTAATCATCGTGGTCTCGGCCGGTATCGCCTATTTGCTGAAAGACACCTATCAATTCCCGGGTGGAGAACAATTCCGGACCATTTTTGGCAAGATGCGAAAGATGATTTGGGAAGCGTCTCGCTCAACAGCAAATATCACCGCTTTGGTTCTGATGATCCTGTTCGCCTCAACCTTCTTTGGTCTAGTATTTGACCAATTAGGCGGCCAGCGCTGGGTAACCAACATTTTGGTCAACCTGCCCGGTGGCTTCTGGGGCTTCATCATTGTGGCAAACATCGCAGTGTTCTTGCTGGGCATCAACCTAGAGTTTTTGGAAATCAGCTTTATCGTGATGCCGCTGTTTGTCCCATCGATGAAATTGCTCAACTTTACCGAGAACGACATTGTTTGGTTTGCGGTTATGATGGCGATCAACCTCAACATGGCGTTTATCTCGCCCCCCGTCGGGTTCTCACTCTTCTATTTGCAGAGTGTGGCACCGGAGGAGGTCGAAACACGAGATATTCATCTCGGGGCGCTGCCATTTATGTTCTGGCAGGGAGTCGCCCTCATTCTCGTTATGGTCTTCCCATCAACCGTTACTTGGCTGATTGAACGTGCAGCCTAATTAGACCATCATCTGTCCACAATTAGAATTCAACAAAAAGCCCGTTTGTGAAAGCAAGCGGGCTTTTTTTGTTTTAGGATCAAGCTCTGGTTAACTCTTTGGCAAACAAAATTTTGCTTTTAGACGGGGACCCTTCATCGATGTAGCCTGCAATTTGATAACCGCTTGAGATAAGGAGCTGGAGCATTCCCGGAAATTTATTCATTGATCTGACAGTAATCCGGCCGTATCCCTGTTGTTGCGCCCATCGCTCTTGATATTCCCGTAGCTGAGTGGCAATCCCCATTTTGCGAAAGTCAGGAACAACAGCCCCATGCCAACTGTAAAACTCAGAGTCTGAAAGCGCGTACCCAAGTTTATAGCCGACAGGCATGCCGTTTTGCTTGGCGATCAGCAGTAGGTGTGGCTTGCCGTCAAGCCGCTGCCGCATCGCCTCGGCCGTGGTTTTAGTCGTGAACTCAGGGATTTGAGCATCTATTAAAACGACATCTTCAATTGTGCCGATGCTTATTTCTATAGACATGTCTGTTTTAGGCGGAAGTTAATTCTTTCTCGTTCCCAAGCGGGAGTAAAAAGGTTGCTGGAACGCTTAGCAGCGCCAAGATACAGCTCCAGAAAAACGCCTGTTGGAACCCGATGACATCGGCCAAGGCGCCTACGCCCCAAATGGCGAGACCGCGAGTCACAAAGTTGATGGCGAGCATGACCCCATTGGCAAAAGCCCGATTGTCGGGGAACTGATCTTGAACGCTGGCCATGATAACCGGGGTGGGTGAGATGGCGGTGATACCGACTAGCAGCATCAAGACAATCGACATCGTGCCGGTGCTGTTCATGAACAAAAGGGCGAAAATGGGAGAGGCGATGAGCAAGACCATCAGCATCCAGCGTCGGCCGGTTCTGTCACTCAGCGTACCGGCGAAGAGGGCGCCGACAACTCCGGCCCCTTCGACGATTGTCAGAGATCGTGCTGAAATCCACTGATCCGCACCGATCACATCTTGCATAAACGTGGGCAACCAAATTGTTACCGCTACAACCAGCAGGGCGCGAAACGACATCAGCCACAGCAAAATGAGGAAGTAATTTTGTGCTTGGGGCCAAAGCTCCCGAAATGGGATCGAGTTTTTAGACGGCCGGGCTTGTAAATCGCGCAGTCGAAAAAACAGAATGATTGAAACGATCCAACCCACGATTGAAATGTTCCAATAGCCACCGATGCCAAACCACGCCAGTAATGCTGCGATGATGATGGGGCCAAGGGTTCGGCCGAGCTCCCCTCCGGCCATGAAGATACTCATCCCCCGGCCGACATTTTTGCCGGAAACTTGCCCGATTAGAGCCGGTGCTGGCGCATGGAATGCTGCGATGCTGACACCGGCCGCAAATAAAATCATCGCCATCGCCAAATAGCTGCTGGCCAACCCTAAAACACCAATCAGGGTCCCCGTAATTGCCGGTGCCAAAATGATGAAATAGCGAACGCTGACCCGATCGGCGATGTATCCGATAAACGGGTTTAACAAACTTGGCGCTTGAGACCAAATGATGAGAGAGCCCGCTAAAGAGTTTGAGATAAGAAGGTTGTCTCGGATTAAAGGGAGTAGAACGGGCAAGAAACCGGTGTAGGTGTCATGCACAAAGTGGCCGCCTGACACGGTTAAGACATGTTCTGTCTGAAATTTTTCATTCTCTTCGTCTTTCAAAGCTTTGATTTCATCTGCTGTCGACATTCAGTTTTTCCTTTTGGTTAGATGGGGGGGCAATCGGCTGACTGTAGGCGGTTATTTCAGGATGAGCCAGCCGCCCACAAGTAGGGTAAGCGTACCAGCCAATCGAGTTATGTCCAACTGTTTTACCGGTGTGCCGAACCAGCCAAAATGGTCCGTAATTGCGCTAAAAATAAGCCACCCGATCAGGAACAACATGGTTGCGGCCGTGGCCCCTAAGCGTGGCACCGCGTATGAAAGCGAGCCGATGATGACTAGCCCGAGGGGACCTGAGAAAAATGCCCACCATGGAATCGTTCTCCATTGAGACAAGTCTGCGGTGCCTGTGGCGAGGGCGCCCAAAACGACAGCGAGAATTACGATTGCGCCTAGCCCATAGGTAAAGAGCACGCTGCCCAGCTCGCCAACTTTTTGCCCCATCACACCGGTAAACGGTGCTTGTAATCCAGCCGCTATACCGCCTAATAGTCCAACGAGTAAATTGATTAAAAATGGAATCATTTGGTTTCTCCGTTTGTAGAAAATTGATCTTGCTGGCTCCTTTTGCCTGCCAATGAATCATCTCAGTATTGGCCAGAAAGTGCACGATTAAATCTGCAAAATGGGCCGAATAGTGCCCGACAAGGGGCGAAAAGGCTGAAATCGGGGCTGAATATTGACATAATACTTTCTTTTTATGTCAACCTGAGTGATAATTAGCCATGGTCTTTCTAACGGTTTTGCAACCGTTGCAGGCTGGACCGCAAGCTAAATTGAGATAGTCAGATGTGCATCATGAAGAATGACTGAATAGGATCAATTTTAGAGAGACAGTGCCAAAGAGCTTTCAGGTAAAACGTCTCGTTACCATGGCCGAAAAAACTCCAACGTAAGAAGAGGATTTTTTATTAGGGCCACATGGGGTTGAATAATGAATTTAAACAGATTTTCAAAAGAGAAAGTATTGGGTGCAACCTTTGCACTTTCATTCGGACTTATCGCTTTATTTGGTGTTTTGAACCAATTTGATGTTCCACTGGTTTCTGAGGTGAGTGCCGCCCCGCCTAGCGAGACACTTACGGTAACAATTTTTCAAGATACAAATGGGAATGGGTCTCTTGATGTTGCAGAGACTGATCGAATTGACGGTGTAACCGTTTCCCTTTTTGGGGCGGATAGTGGGGCAACAGCCGCATGTGCCACAGCTGCAACCAATTTGAATGGAACCGCAACGTTTGCCCCAGCCGATACGGTAACTTGTACCGGTGAGGTTGTGCGTGTTGAAGTTAATTCGGCCGACTACCCGGCAGGCCTTTTGGTTGGCCCAGTCAACACGGTTGACGATGATGCAGACGCCAGCACATCAACCTATGAAGATAGTGCGACAGATGCGTCGCCCATCGTTCAAATGGTTGATCTGAGCAGCCCGCAAACTATCAACATTTCAGTCATCAATCCGGCCGAGTACACCTGCTCTGCCGCAGACGCCTATTTATTTGTCCCTTGTTATATCAACGGTGATCCATTAATTGCGGGTGGTGCGGCCGATATGGACGCTTTTGTAGGTTTCCCGTACACCGCAACCGGCTCAGCCTTTGATCCACAAGATCCGGCTAACCCTGATATTAACGTGGTAGAGCCTGATCATTTGGCCGTTGGGTCACAAATCGGATCAACTTGGGGTGTCGCTTATAGCCGTCAGCAACAGCTGGCATTTACGGCCGCCTTCCTAAAACGGCACGTTGGCTTAGGCCCGTTGGGGCTAGATGGGATTTACGCTGTAGACATGTCTGATGGGGGGCCATCTGCCACTGTTGCCAACTGGTTAGAGGTAGAAGTTGATTTAGGCGTTGACATCGGTGTATCGCTGGTAGACTCAAACCCTGACCGAGGTTTAGACGCGTCGACAGACCCTAGCCATGACGCGGGGGTGTTCGACAGCATCGCAACAATCGGCTTAGGTGATATCGATATCGTAGATGATGAACTGCTTGATCCCGATCAAACCCGTGGAGATGGGTGGGTTGATCATGAATATCTGTTTTTAGTGGATGTGGCGAACAAAGACGTGTTGGTCGTGGATACGGTCGATAAAAACTTGGTCACCACATACGACATTCCTGCCCCAACGACCGCCTGTGTCAACGGCGAACACCGGCCGTGGGCCATTAACTATCATGAAGGTAGCCTGTATGTTGGTTTGATTTGTGATGGGTCCACTGACACAGCAAATCTTTTAAACGAGGGGCCAAACAGCAACTTGGAAGCCATCGTTTATGAGTATGACGTTGTGGCTGAATTGCGCAGCGAGACTCCGCCAGCGGCCGGAACCGCTGCACCTGTCACAATTTTGCGTGAGCCACTTGATTATGCTCGCGGGCCAGTTTGGAAAGAAAGCAATTGCCCTGTGACAAGCAGTTGGCACCCATGGCTCGATTCTTCGAACCCACATCCGTTAGGGACAGATGTGCCTCTGTTTGGCCCAGATGATATTGAGCGGGAGCGGATCTGCTGGCCGACACCGATTTTGTCTGATCTCGAATTTTCAGACGATGGGAATATGCTGCTTTCGTTTATGGATCGGAGCTCTCACCAGTGGGGCTTTTTCAACTATGGTTTAGACGAAACTGATGACCAGACTTTGTATGAATTGATGGCTGGTGGAGATGTGTTGATGGCATGCCCTGACAATACCGGAACCTTCATCCTAGAAGATGATGGGGAATGTGGAGGGCTCGTTTCAAACTCTGATCCTGCCAATGCGCAAGGGCCTGGCGGCCGGGAATTCTTTTACGGTGATGGCTGGTATTTTGAAATTGATAGCCATAACGAAACGGCCAACGCCGGTTTGGCAGTGCTACCCGGTGCTAGCGAAGTCGTCGTGGCCGGAATGAACCCATGGCAAAATGATTATTATTCAAGCGGTGGGGTCAACTGGTTTAACACAACCAACGGCGACCCACGCGCTCCTGGTTATATGCTGTTTGCATCAGTTAACACTTCGTCCCCAACTGCGCAACCTGGAACGCAGGGTAAAGCTGGCGGATTAGGCGACTTAGAGGCGATTTGCCCCGCCATCCCTCAACAAATGGGAGATTTTGTCTGGTTTGATATGAATCAAAATGGTGTACAAGACCCTGGCGAACAGCCGCTTGAGGGTGTAACCGTTCATCTGCAACAGCCTAATGGCACGTTCAACACAACCACGACAGACGCCAACGGCTTCTATCTGTTTAATGTGGATAATCGGACCGACTACACCCTTGGGTTTGATGCCAGCACCAGCACAACGACACTGCCCGGTGGAGCCAGCGCTCAGGATTTGGTGCCAACAAAACATGGTCTGACCTCAACAACATCGTTGAATGACTCCGATCTAAGCCCAACAGAAACGGTGACGGTTAACGGGGATGAATTGCCGAGTGCGACGTTTACCTCCGGCAATCCGGGCAACAGCGATCACACCGTTGATGCTGGATTTGCGCTGACATATGACCTTGCTTTGGTCGTCATCTTAGAATCGGGTCAGTCGCCTAACGTAACGCTGAATGAGATTGTGGACTATGAAATCATTGTCAAAAATCAGTCGAGCACCAACTCTGGAGCGTTTACGACAACGGTAGAAATTCCGGCCGGAATGAGCCTGGATACGGTGACAGGGACAAACTGGACAACCGACGCGCAGCCTGGAGATGTTGGAACGATTGTGCTTACCTTCAACGGAGATTTGCCACCAGATGCAACTTCAGTCATCCAACTTGGCTTAAGCGTGGATGATGTGACCGATGCGCCGTTTAGAGTTTGGGCTGAAATCTCGGCCGATTCTTCAGGTGATTTTGGTACAACGGATGAAGACTCTGTGCCTGACACAGATACCGGTAGCGATGCCGGTCCCGGCTCTGGGGATGATCCCAATGATCTAGTTGATAACCACAACGATATCGACTTGGATGAGCCGCCTAATGATGAAGATGACAACGACTTTGAAGATGTGGTCATTAATCTGATTTATGACCTCGCATTGATTAAAACACTGGCGACCGGCCAACCTGCATTGGTCGCAACAGATGCAACGGTTAATTATGTGATTACGGTTGCCAACCAAGGAAACGTGCCGTCAAATGAAATTGTGGTTACAGATCAGATCCCGACTGGTATGAGCCTAGCTTCTGCGGCCGGTGCTGGCTGGTCTTGCCCGGCCGTTGCTGGTGCAACCGGATCGTTTGATTGTACACACTCGGCCGGACTGGCTCCCGATGTCCAAACCACCATCGCTGTTGCGTTAACCATCGATGATGCCAGCAACGCTCCATTCCGTAACTGGGCCGAAATCTCTGATGATTCGGCCGAAGATTACGCCACCACAGACGAAGACTCCACGCCGGACACAAACGTGGGGGATGATAACGGCCCTGATTTTGGGGACGATCCAAACGACGAGTACAGCAATCATAACGACATCGACTTAGATGATCCTGCCAACGATGAAGACGACAACGACTATGAAGACGTTGGTATCGACGCCAACTATGACCTTGCTTTGATCAACATTTTGGCCCCAGGGCAGTCGCCTCAGGTTGGGCAAGATGAGGATGTTACATTTAACCTGATTGTTGGAAACCAAGGTAACGTGCCGTCCGGCGTGTTTACCGTTACCAATCAAATTCCAGAAGGGTTGAGCTTTGTATCGATCACCGGAACCAACTGGACCACAACGGCCCAACCTGGTGACACCGGTGAAGTGATTTTTGTGTATCAGGGTGATCTGCCCCCGGGCGACACGTCAACCGTAGAAATGGTTTTACGGGTAGATGACCCGTCTCAGGCTGAATTCCGTGACTGGGCTGAAATTTCTGACGACTCATCTGAGGATTACAACACGACTGATGAAGACTCGACCCCGGATGGGAATGTGGGGAATGACGATGGCCCAGGAGTGGGGCAGCCCCCCAATGATGATGTCGATAATCACGACGATATTTCATTAGATGAACCCCCTGGCGATGAAGATGACAATGACTACGCTGAGATAACTATCGCATCTCGCTATGACCTATCGCTTGTAAAAGTTCTGGCCAATGGGCAGGCGGCCGTGGTTTCGGTGAACGATGTTGTGAACTACAACATCGTTGTGATGAACCAAGGGAATGTTGATTCAAACGACTTTGTCGTGACGGACCAAATCCCAGCAGGCATGAGTTTTGCGGCTGCGGCCGGGACCGATTGGACCTGCCCCGCCAGTGCTGGAGATACCGGTGCGATTGCATGCTCCTTTGGCGGCAGCTTGGCTCCGTCAGAAAAAATCACCCTGTCGCTTTCTTTGCGGGTAGATAGTGTTAGCAACGCCCCGTTCCGTAATTGGGCCGAGATTTCAGAAAATTCGGCCGATGATTACGGCACAACGGATGAAGATTCAACACCGGACACCAATACCGGTAGTGACGATGCCCCAGGTTTGGGGACCAGCCCGAATGATGACGTTGATAACCACAACGATGTGATGTTAGACGAGCCAGCCAACGACGAAGACGACAACGATTACGAAGATGTCGATGTCATGGTGATGTATGACCTTGCACTGGTTAAGTCTCTTTTCTCGGGGCAAGCTTCAAATGTCGCATTGGGTGACCAAGTGAGCTACCTCATCCGTGTTCAAAACCAAGGGACCGTCAACTCAGGCGACTTTACTGTGCGTGACACGATCCCCGGCGGCATGAGCTATGTCAGCGGTAGCGGCATTGATTGGACCTGTGGGGCGAGTGCGGGTGATACCGGCAATGTGATTTGTACGTTTGGCGGGGATTTGAACCCAGGCGATGAAACGTTACTCACCCTCCGTTTGAGTGTGGATGATGCGTCGAAGCAGCCATTCCGCAACTGGGCAGAAATCGCATCTGATTCATCGGGCGACTTTGGTGTCAACGACAAAGACTCTGTGCCAAACGACAACAACGGTAGCGATCCCGATGCGGGCGATGGGGGAACCGGCAGTGATCCGGTCATCGATCATGACGATATTGAGCATGACGACCCCGCCTACGATGACCCAACCGAAGATGAAGACGATAGCGACTACGAAGACATTACGACCGCCATCCTGTTAGAGCTTGGTGACCTTGTGTGGCACGACGTAGACAACGATGGATTGTATGAACCAAACGACGGGGAGATCGGACTCGACAATGTGGCGATCGAACTGCTCGATTCAAGCGGAAATGTGATCCGCACAACAACCACGGCTAACGGGGGTAAATACCTCTTTTCTAATTTGCCAGAAGGGCAGTATCAGGTTCGTATCCCGACTCCACCCGCTTCTTATCCGGCCAGCAGCGGGCCGACCGACATGACTGACAGCCGCATCAACAACGATGATAACGGTGATCAAGCAACCGAAGGTGGCCCAACACTTGGACCGATTGTGACCTTGACCCCGAACCAAGAGCCAACAAATGATGGCGATACAAGTGATCTGAGCGACTTGACCATTGACTTTGGTTTTTATGACCCGACAGATGGGACAACGGCCGTGACGCTGATCGCCTTTACCGGCACCAGCGTAGACAAAACAGTTGC
This sequence comes from Chloroflexota bacterium, assembly GCA_020628815.1. GTDB lineage: Bacteria > Chloroflexota > Anaerolineae > Promineifilales > Promineifilaceae > WTJY01. The sequence goes on from JAHDEN010000004.1 coordinate 15,360, forward strand.
CCTAGCTTGGGAAACCGGAACAGAAATCGACAACTTCGGATTTTATCTGGTTCGTACCCGCACGCCGGTGATGCCGGTTGACCCTGATCTGAGGGCTGCACTTGGCCCGGTTTTGACCAAGGTCGAGGGTGGAACTGGACAAGGTGACACCTATACCTTTACTGACACGGTGGATGAGTATGGGGTGTATTACTACTGGCTGGTTGATGTTGAAACAGACGGTGATGTAAATATTGAAGAGCAGCCGGTACGCATAACAACTGATCGATTCCGTCGCTACTTTTTACCAATCGCTTCTAGCTAATCCTTGATGACACATGTTCGCACCATCGCGGCCGGGTTGTTTCTAGGGCTCATTATGATGGCAAACACAGGCTGGATAACGGCCGAACCAATCGAAGAACTAAACCGGTTTGAGCCTGAAATAACCGAGCTGCCCGACGGGTTGCATGTCGCTTGGCATCTGCCTCCGGCCGTCTTTAGGGACGGGGCTTGGACCGTTGATCAATTTGCCACAGATCAAACGGCCGGTCATTACGAACTGCCACTGCGGTCGTTCGGGATCGCATTACCGGCCGACGCTGACCCAACCCTGACGGTGTTAGATGTGACCGACTCAAAGCCGATCCGGCTCAATAGCGATCTCCGCATCGCCCCCAAACCAGAAGGAATAGAACGGGATGCTGACGGTTCAATTGTGGGTGGTGGCTTTCTAGATGTGGCTCCACTGGTCGAGCAACCCTCAGAAATCGCATCGTTGCAAGGGGTTGGCACGATGGCCGGTGTCCGGCTGGCAAGGCTTGAGGTCCGGCCGCTGATTGCGACTGCCAACGGCCAACAGCTTCAGTCGATCAGCCATGTGGAGCTAAAAATCGAGTTTAACTCGTCGATAGAACAGCGTACGGGTGGGACCCGAGCGAATCAAGATTTAAATAGAGAGTTGTTGCAGCATGTAATCAACCCATCCCACTTAGACCCGCTGCCCCGACAAGCAAGCAAAAGCGGGTTGATTAGTAACCGGCCCACCGTTTTTATCGAGACCGATGAAACGGCCGGAATGGTGAAAGTGAGCTACGCAGAATTGCAGGCGGCCGGTTTTCCAGTTGAAGCACATGACTTGACCACTTATCGCCTGTATCGGGGCGATAGCGAAATCGCTTGGCACGTCATAGGTTCAGGAGCAAACGCTGACCGCTTGGAGACGGGTGAGAGTCTGGTTTTTTATGCACCGGCTAAGCACAGCCGCTGGATGGTTGGACAGGTTTTCAAGCTAGTCGCTGATTTTGAGCCTGGCCGTCAATTCGCCTCGATTTCGGCCGCTCCCGCATCATTTCCTGATGGAGCCCGCACCGTCTCTGTGGTGGCTGAAGAGGATTTGGTTTACACACCACAATGTTTCTGTGGATCGTTGCCCCTTGGCCGTGACGGGGACCGCTGGATATGGAAAGAGCTAAAACGGCCCAATGCGGCCTCGGCCGATTTTGCGATTGAGACCCCCGATTTTGACTCTGGGCAAAAGGGGAAGCTAAACATTTGGTTTATCGGCTTTACCGATCTTGAAGAAGAAAATGATCATCGCGCTCGGGTTGAGCTTAATGGACAGCATTTGGGCACACTGTTGTGGGATGGCAAAGCTGCTCGCCAAGGGGTGTTCGATATCCCGGCCGGTCTGTTGGCTGAGTCAAACAGCGTGACGGTTATTTTGGAAGAAACTGACGCTTTGTTTGATGGCGTTTGGGTAGATGCGATTCAAATCGATTATGTGTTAGCCGATGATGTTTCTGGGTTATCCGAGCAACTTAGCTTTCGTGGGGAAAATTCGCGTAGTGAGTATGAAGTTGCAGTCGCGGCCAACCAAGCAGATGCTTTTGATGTGACTGACCCAGACGCACCCATCTTGCTAAATAACACACAGCTAAACAACGGCCGACTAACGTTTGCAGACGGAACAACAGGAACTCACTTTTATCAAATTACTCCCTTTAACAGCTATCTCCGGCCGAGTCGGGTGCGAGCCGCTGAGCCGCTGGCCTTTTCCGGTTATGGTGCTTCGTATCTCGTGATTACGGCCGATGAGTTTGAGAACAGCTTGGACGATCTTGTAGCCTTACGAACCGAGCAAGGGCATCGGGTTGGGGTTGAGAGCGTGAGCGCTATTTATGACCAATTTGGTCATGGTCAGCCTGATCCGGCCGCTATTCAAGCGTTTCTGAAACACGCTTGGGAAAGCTGGTCGCCACCGCCACAGGTTGTGGTTCTAGTAGGGGACGGTCACTTTGATCCGCGCCAAAATTTAGCCGGTTCAGCCCCCAGCCTCCTTCCGCCATATTTGGTTGACACCGATCCGTGGATGGGTGAAACGGCGGCCGACAATCGTTTTGTGACAATGGACGGCCCAGATGACCAGCTGCCGGAAATGGCGATCGGCCGGTTGCCCGTCAACTCAACCGCCGAGTTAGAAATCATCATTGAAAAGATGAAAACACATGCCGCCCAGAACGGGTCTGGCAACTGGCTGGGGACGTTTACTCTTGTAAGTGATGACACCGATGAAGCTGGGAATTTCGAGGAACAATCGAATGAAATCATACAAACTTTCATGCCCGCTCCATGGCGCACCCAGCACTATGTTTTGCACAATGATGCTGAGTCAGGTGATTCGATCTTGAGTTCTTTGAAATCTCGTTGGAATACGGGTCACTCGATGGTGATGTTTACCGGCCATTCCTCGTTTGATCAATGGGCCGTTGAGCGGATGTTCCACGAAGATGAAATAAGTTCGCTCCCAAACACGTCACGTTTGCCGTTGGTGATGAGCATGAGCTGCTTTACTAGTTCATTCCACTATCCGGAAAATGATGTTTTGGATGAGCAATTTATACGGACCGACGGCGGCGCATTGGTGACGTGGGGTGCAACCGGTCTTGGTGTGTCAACGGGCCACGATTCACTGTCTGCTGGATTTTTAGAAACTATTTTAAATTCAGATCAATCAACGGTTGGGTCGGCCGCAATGGCTGGCAAATTGCAGTTGGTGTTTGATCAATCTGCCCATTCTGATTTGCTCGATACGTTTACGTTGTTAGGCGATCCTGCAACCCAGATGGGATTTACAAAACCTGAAGAATTTTATTCTCTCTATCTGCCCGTATCGGTCAGATAGTTCAAAAGCCGACCGATAATCGGCCGGTTAGTTTGGAGAGTTCGAAGATGACTAATAAATTATCAATTACAAGTTTTATCATCTGCCTCGTCGCGCTGTTTGTGTTTGCGCCAGCTGGTGTAAATGTGGCCCATGCGGGATTCACACCCACGCCAGAGCCGACAAGTACGTCGGTTCCCCCCACGGCTACAAACACGATTGTGCCACCGACCAGCACTCAAATCCCTGCGACGAGTACCCCGATCCCGGCACAGCCCACAGCGACCAACACGCTCATTCCAGCACCTACAAATACACCAACGTCTGGTGGGAACAACCCCCAACCGGCCGCGACTTCAACCCCTTCCCCCACGCCTCAACAATCAACAAGTGGGGCCAGCCAGCCAACTGCAACCCAAGCATTGGCAACTCCGGTGCCCCGAGCTGCAATTCCTGCTAACCCACCGGCCGCTCCAGCATTGGGTGAAGGGTATTCGCTTGGCTTTTTGTTGGCGGTAAACGGCATCTTGCTTTTGGTTTTGGTGGGATTATTCTTTGCCTGGCGGGCCGTTTCCAAAACTGCCCCAGTTGTTGAACCATCCGCTTCAAAAACTGATAAAAAGAAAAAAGATCGTCGTTAACCTAAAGTTTTTTTCGACCTTATTTTAATCAAACTAGGACTTTCGCTTGCAAGGAGCCCTGAGCTTGTCGAAGGGTGTTCTCGCAGTTACTGAACATGTATAAAGCGCAAGTCCTACAAACACATCATTCTGAAAGATCGTGAGAATCGGTAAAAATTTGTTTCGCAAACAACCCAGCAAGCGGGTAACCGCCATACGCAAGGCGCCAATCAAACGCATTCGGCGCAAGCCAACGGCCCCTGCCCCCACGCCGATCAAGATGCACCCCAACCCTGTGATTGATGCGGGACCGGTGACAGGTCAAACGCCTCAGAATGGACAAGCTAAAAAGCAGAGCGTTCTAAAACAAATCATAGGCTTTGCGATTGTGGGTGTTGCGCTGGCGCTGATTTTGACTGTGGGATACACCTTGTTCCAAATCAGACCAAGGCTTCTCCAGCCCCCTGTTTTAGAAGTTGCTGCGCTTCCCACAGCGGCAACCGGTGCTGTGTCAGCCCAGTTACAGCCGTTGCCAACGGCTACATTGCAGCCTGTGCAAGATACTGAGCCCAACTTGGCGGCCGAACCAGTTGAATCCCCCATAACGAATGAGGATGTGGCGAGCGAGGAAACGGAAGATATCCAAGCACCGGTCATCGTTCCACAGCTTTCAAAACCGGAACCGCTTGATTCGACTCCCGGCCGATTGATTGTGCCGAGATTAGAAATTGAAGAAGACGTTCTGGAGCTTGACCTCATCAACAATGCTTGGGACATTCAATCTTTAGGACTAGGGGTGGGATTGTTAGAATCTACCGGCCGGTTTCCCGGGGACGACTTTAGCATGGTTTTTGCTGGTCATGTGCGCACCCGCTGGTCTTTTTGGGGACCGTTTTCTCAGCTGTCTAACCTTGAAAACGGATCACAAATTATCTACCAATGGGACGGGTATAATTTTGTGTATGAAGTCACCGGCCGCAGACGGATGGAGCCAAGTGAAGGGGAGCTTTTGTTCCGGCATGAAGAGGGGACAATTTTGTTGCTGACCTGCATCGGCTATGACCCATCAACGGGGGATTATGCAGAACGCCTACTTGTTGAAGCGAAGCTGGTACAAGAGCCATACCCGATCATTGAGTAGTGCCACAACGTCTTCGAGAAAGCTCCTTATTGTTGGCAATTTGTGAATAGTGTCTATCATTACCTTCATCATCATTTGGAGGAAAATTTTGACCCATCCCGCACATGCGTATGCAAAAAAACACAGTGACCGCTTCTTAGAAGATCTAAAACATTTAATTCGGATTCCGTCAATCAGCACACAGCCGAAACATGCAGGCGATGTGCGCAAGGCCGCAGTTTGGCTCCAAAATGAAATGGAGAAAATCGGCTTTGATACGGCCGAGTTAATCGATATGCCTGAAGGGCGTCACCCTTTGGTTTTTGGGACGTGGATGGGGGCTGGGGAAGATGCGCAGACAGTTCTGGTCTATTGCCATTATGATGTGCAACCGGCCGAAATTGAAGACGGCTGGGACAGCGAGCCGTTTGAGCCAACGATCCGTGACAACATTTTGTACGCCCGGGGCGCGACCGACAGTAAGGTCAACGTGATCACCCAACTCAGAGCGATTGAATCGATCCTTTCCACGCCAGAAAAGTCGCCGGTCAATATTAAATTTATTCTGGAAGGGGAAGAAGAGTCTGGCGGAGAAACAATTAACGCCTTTGTCGCCAAGCACAAAGATCGCTTGGCCGCAGATGTTTCGGTTGTGAGCGATGGTCCGATTATCGCCCCTGATCAACCCTCAATGGTGATCGGCCTGCGCGGTATCATCGGGATGGAGTTGCACGTGGAGGGGCCGGTTCGTGATTTGCACAGCGGCCATTTTGGCGGCAACGTTCACAACCCGGTTCAAGCCATCACTGAAATTTTAGCCCAGCTGCATGATGAAAATGGCACTGTGACGGTGCCCGGTTTTTATAAAAATGTTGTTGAAGTGACTGAGGCTGAGCGGCAAGCGATATCGGGTGCAGATAAATATTATGAGGCGAACTGGCATAAGACGGCCGGAGCACCCAAAGTGTGGGGAGAGGCAGGATATACGATTCAGGAAAAGGCGGGGATACGGCCGACGTTAGAGCTTAACGGGATTTGGGGCGGTTATTCTGGGCCGGGTGTAAAAACCGTTTTGCCTGCAAAAGCTGGGGCAAAGATTACCTGCCGCTTGGTGCCAGATCAAGATCCTACCGAAATATTTAAAGCGATTGAAAAACATATCAACGCAATCGCCCCAGACACAGTAAAGGTCTCTATGGTTATGCAGGATATGGGGGCTCCAGCGGTTCGGATTCCGCATGACTCAAAAGCTGCGCAAACTGCCAATCGGGCATATGCAAACCACTGGGGCAAACCGGCCGTTATGGAAGTGGCTGGCGGCAGTGTGCCGATTACCTCGACATTCGCCACAGTAACGGATGAAGTTGTTTTGATGGGATATTCGCATAAAGGGGGATTGGCTCACGGCCCCAATGAGAACACCTGTCTCAGCATGTTCGACAAAGGGATCGGGACGGCGATCGACTTTTTATTGCTTTATGGGAAAGATTAGGCGGGTTTGGCTCCCTTTGTGTGAGTCAATAGCTTTCTTTTTTGATCAGACGTTCGGTGATCCAGCGCATTCCATCTTCAACGCTCGTTAGCATCTCTGTGGTTTTATGATGCTCAAAAGGGTCGTATTTTTGCAGAATTTCGGCCGACCAGCCTTGCTCTTCTTGGTGGATAATTCCTTTCCAGTAGCAGACATCACAAATGTATTGTGAATCCTTCTTTTTGAACCGAAAAAATCGTCCGTTATGATTAAAAATTACTGTGTCTAACTGAATCATGAGTGTTGTGAAAGCTAAATTTGAGTTGTAACTTTACTAATGTACCATATATGGGAGATATGGGTGAGTGTATGCTTGTGCAAGAATAAAAGCGGTTAAAAAAGCACAGAAAACTAAGGTTAGAAGATTGAGTATTTATTGTGTTTGTTTGCTCCAAATTTATTTGCTTTGAACCACATATCCCATGATAAAACTTCCCAAACAAAATCTATGCGTTGATCAAACTGTTTCACGGTTTGAAAATAGAAGTCATGCAGGCGAGCTACTAGTCCCCTTAATCGAAGATTTACTTGATCGCAAGCCGGAGCTATCTTACGGAGTTGTTGTTGGTGTTCCGCGCGGTGGGGTTGTTGTTGCTTCTCAAGTTTCAAAAAAGCTGAATTTGCCGCTCGATATTATGGTCACGGGCAAAATTTTAGCACCCGGCCGGGAAGACATTGTAATCGGAGCTGTGACAGAGCGGGGCCGCGTTTTTATCAACCGCCCATTGGTGGTTGCTCTGGGATTAGATGAGGCGGTTGTAAAAGCTGAAGTTGCAAAAGTTAAATCTGAAATCGCCACAACGGCGGCCGATTATCGCAAAATTATCCCCTATTCAGATCTTTCAGAAAAAACGGTGTTTATCATCGATGATAACGTGGTAACCGGAGCAACGATGTTTGCTACCCTGCGCGGTCTTTGGGCCGAACGGCCGGCTTCAATCGTGCTGGCACTGCCTGTTGCGCCCGCGTCAACGCTTACCGCGCTGGCTGATTTTGCTGACGAAGTGATAGCGCTTCAGTCACCGGAATCTTTGGAGTCTGGTGTAGACAATTACTACACAAATTTAGAGGATGTTACCCAAGAGCGGGTTTTAGAAATTTTGAAGGAATAAACCCTACTTTTCAGCAAAATTTTTAGATTCAGCCAGAAACAGGCCTACCAGAGAGCTTTTAGGACCACAGTCACATGAAAATTGGGTGATTTGCTTGGTATTTCCTTAGCCTAAAAAATCAATATGTTATAATTGATACTCGACTAAAAAGGGCTAATTTAACTCTCTTTAGCCCTCTTTCCTCCCATTTAGATAACTAAAATTGTTTGATTAAATAAAATCGCTTAACCACCCTCCAATTATGGTTTTTGAACAAGCGCTAAAGCTGGTTAGCCAATCCCCCGAAAATTTCGCATATCATTTCATCATTTTTGTATGCCTCCAAATTTCGGCCGGGCTTTCATTTTGGCTGTGGCGCAAATCCCCCGACGACAAATTAGCCCTACGCCTTGCAAGCGCTTCTGTTTTGCTGCTCTTGGTACGGATTATTTGGGCATTTGTGCTAATTAAATATTCTGAAGACCGAGTCGCACTGGCACCGGTTGAGCGGGGCGTTAGTTTGGTTGCGATTGCTTATTTGACATGGGCCATGGCACCAGCTTGGGATGAGGTCGCTAACCTGCGAATATTCGGCTTGTTTTTAGTCACAATTGGGACCGGAGCGGGCCTTTATTTCGCAATCCCTGACTGGCTGAACCGAGTTGGGGTAGAAGCATATGCAGACACGGCTCAGGCCCCAGCTTGGGCCCTTCTCGGCATCATTCTCTGCATCGGCTGTATTTTGACGTTAAGCCTCATGCGGCCATTTGATTGGATATTGAGAATTTCGGCCGTCTTGCCGATTCTGGCCGCCTTAGCCCTGCACTTCTTTGCGTTTAATCCACAAGAGCTGACATCGGTTGAGCTTGCTCCTGAGATCACCACTGGAATTGTGCCCGTTTGGGATCGATTTGCATGGATCATCTCTATCCCGCTAATGGTGGCGATCGCTTATCGGCGCGTCATGTCGTTCTTGCTTGATCAGACCGGTTTAACGGGTGAAGGGCGAACTAAATTAGCCACGATGCTTGAGCAGTCTGTGAATCTGCTTGAAGCGGAAGAGATGCTTGACCGCATCCAACAATCGAGCGAACTGTTTGACGGTATGTACGGAACGCAGTTTGTCGGTTTGGCCTCACTTTCGGCCGAAGATCCCAGCTTTGCAGATATGGCGATGATGCAGAAAAATGGAACGGGGGATCAATTTGAGGAGCCACGTCGGTGGATGCTGAATTTGGCCGATTGGCCCTTTTTGCTGCAGGCGATGGATAAACATGAGGCGGTTCAGTTTTCTCCTTACGAGCAAGAATCAACTCGGAAAATCTATGAGTTTCATCAGGAACTCCATTTACGTTTTGTAACGCCAATCTTGACAATCCCACTGCGTCGTGATGCTCAAAAGCTGGGCTTTATTTTGCTCGGCGCGATGCCCCAGCGAGTTCGTTGGGACGAAGATGATCGCGAGGTTTTGATGAGATTGGGCGACCACATCGCCCGCGCATTTTTAGATCACGAACGCATTTCGCGTCTGCGATTTGCTGAAAAAGGGTTGGGCATTGTTGATGATCTTGAAATGACCGCCAAAATCGATGCTCTGGAGCATGAGAACAAAGCCTTGACCAAGCGGTTGTCAGAGTCAAGTGGCAAAGTTGCTCAACTAACACAAGATTTAAAAATCACCCGTCGGGTGGCTGAAGAGTTAAAGCGGAAAAAGGATGAGGCCCCGGCCGATGTTGATACAGAGGCGCTCAAGCAAGAGGTTACGATTCTGCGTGATGCGCTCATGGAAGCTGAAATTTCTCTTAGTGACAGTAAAAAGCCCGGAGATATAAATTATCCAGCCCCAGAGCTAGAAAAATATTCCCAAACTATCACCCATTATTCTGGTGAGCTTGAATTAGCCCAGCAGCGGATTGAGCAGCTTGAGTATCAGCTCAACCGAATCATGACCGGCGCCAACTCTTTGGCTTCCGGATCTCCGCTTGAAGAGATTCGTGGCCCATTGGCGATGATTAAATCCTATATTGATCTGCTGCTGATCGACAACACCGGCTTTTTAAGCGTTAGACAGATTGATTTGTTGCAACGGGTACAAAATAGCAACTCTCGTGTTTCAGACCTGCTTGATCGACTCGATTCAGTTTGGGAAGATCAATTGTCTTCTTTGGTCCTTTCAGATGTGGATACTGTTTTTACACAGGCGATTGCAAATACGCGCTCGCTCGTTGAGGCTCGTGGGATCAAATTGAATCTAGATGTGGATGATCAGTTCCCTAAAATTCCTATCGGGTCTGCAACGCTGGTTCATGTTTTCAGCTCTGTCATGGCAAACGTTATCGATTCTACGGCCGAAAATGGGACTGTGACGATTCGATTGGTTCTGGATGAAGTGATAAACAGCGAAGAATCGGCCGACATCAGTACGTCTCGTTTTCTAAACTTTTCAGCTGAAACAAAAGAGTATCAACTAGTTGAATCGGCAACTCAAAACAATCAAGCAGATGACATCAAAGCGGACATGGACGGTATATACTCTATCGTGAAGTCGCACGCCGGCCGTATTTGGACAGAACGGGATGTGAATTCAAAATGGCATCAAGTAACAATTTTGATGCCGGTTTCCGAACTTGAAACACAGATCGATCAATTAGGTGAAGACGAACCGCCCGTTGATCCCGCTTCTGAAAAAGAACAGGTGTCTTTTGGCAAATAAATTTCCGAACAGACAAGATAAACGATTTGGCCCAATTTTTGTGATAGCAAATCTTGTGTTTGCCATTGGGATCGCATTTTTTGTCTCTATGGCAGACAACTTGTCTGTGCGTGGCGGCGGTTTTTCAGTCTATGCAGGGCCGATTTTAAACAGCCAATCAGAATCTAGCGGTAACGGGAACGGCCAATCAGGTGGCTCTTCAATCTTGTCCCCCGATCAGTCTGAAAGTGACGTCGATGAAGAACCCTCGTCCTCAGCAGAGGACAGTGACGACGCCGCAACCGACCAAGATTCCAGCAACGTTTCCGACAACAGCGAAGAGAATTCAGTACCAAACTCAAATGAGGTTAGTGTGCCCGCATCAAGCCCTACGCCTGTTCGTGAACTTTGCTACATACCGGAAGGGTGGCACTACCACATTGTGCGTTGGGGTGAGACCTTGAGCTATATTTCGCAACAAACCGGTTATTCGATTGATGAGTTGAAGAAAGCTAACTGTCTCCAAAGTGATCAAATTAACCGTGGGACAGCTTTTTATGTTCCGGTCAAATTAACATCTAGCCAAGGTCAAGAAAGCACCGCCCAACAACCGGCCGAGCCAGGGAGTGGGACCCCAATTCCTCCCAACTGCACCAATCATCCTGTTAGCTGGTTGCCATATTACGTGCGGCCGGGTGACAACGTATTTCGTATGGCGCTAAACAGCAGCGTTTCTGTTGCTGATATCGTTGTGGCTAACTGTTTGCTTTCAGCCAGCCATGTCGTGGCGGGTCAGATTATTTATCTCCCCCCAGATGCATCCCAAGTTGCAGACGGCGGTTTCCCACTAGAAACTGAACAACCAGAGCCTACTCCGGTTGTTGTGCAGCCTACGGCGACACCCGTGCCGCCAACCAATACACCTGTACCGGTTGAAACGGCAACTGAGCCAGCAACAGCCACAGGTGAAGCAACAATGACCCCAACGGCCCAAGAAACCCAAGCGGCGGCCGGCACGCCAGAACCGATTGCGACCAATACAATTGCTCCAACATCGACCTCAATACCGCTGTTTACGCCAACTCCCATCCCAACCAACACGGCTGTGCCGATTTTTACAGAAACACCTGTGCCAACGGAGACAACCCAATCGACCAGCACACAAACTCTGGTTCCAACGGCTACAGAAGAAGGGCCAGCCCCCACACCGATGCCTAGCGCAACGCCTAGCCTTGTACCAACGATAGAACCAACTGAAACTTTGCCAGCGACAAATACTCCAATCACAACAGCTACAACCATTCCCACTGAAGTGAACACACCTGTTCCGACTGCGACTGAAACACTGATCCCCACGCCAACTGAGACGCTTGTTCCTCCACCCACGGCGACAAATACGATCGAGCCGACCGCTGTTCCCCCCACAGCAACAGTTGAGCCAACGGAAACAGAAGCCCCGTTACCCACTGACACTATTGAACCAACTGCCACCATTGAGCCAACCGCAACAAATACTGTGGAACCACCTCCGGATACTGAATCTGAATAAGGGTGCAAAAATTGCAACAATATCCCCCCAACTCCCTATAGTAATTGAACTCAAAGTTACAAATAATTAGTTGACATCATTTAGTCTGAAAGTTGAGAGCCAGTTTTGAGGATATGGCTTGCATGGTGCGACTATTTGAATGCAGGATCAAACATGGAACAAATCAAAGAAAACGAAATAGTTGTTGAACTTAAGCCGAACACCGAAAGTAGCTGGACGGCCGAGCCCGAGATGTTTGATTGGTTGATTAATCGGTTTGGGATTGAGTTTGTGCGCAATCGGCTGCAAGATCAAATTAAACATGCCAATAAAATTTTTGATCGAGGGCGTCGCTTATTACACATCGAGAACTCTGAATGGGTGATGGTAATTCTCTATTGGGGATTAAAAATTATCGGCCTTTATGATCGAGGCTATAGAAACTTTTTTGATATTCAAACTGTCGAAAATGAGGTCCTGATCAAGAATTTGCCTGATGCGTTTGATGGCTATCGAATTTTACATTTAAGTGACCTGCATCTAGATATTGACACCGATTTGAAACATGCGATTGCAAAAGTAATTGAGCCGGTGGAGTATGACTTAGCGCTTGTGACCGGTGACTATCGTGCCAGCACAGGTGGATCGTATCAGCTTGCAATTGATGAGACGGTTGCCTTTATGGAGACGATGCCGGAGCCTGTTTATGCAATTTTAGGCAATCATGACTTTATCGAGTTTGTGAAGCCGTTAGAAGAATATGCAGGGCTAACGTTTTTAGTGAACGAGTCGGTTCCAATTAAAAAAGATGGGGAAGAGATCTGGTTAACCGGCGTGGATGATCCAAATATGTATCAGTTGGACAATCTGAAAAAAGCTTACTCGGCCGTGCCGGATGACGCGGTTAAAATTTTAATGTCTCATTCTCCAGAGACATGGAAAGAGGCGGCCGATCTTGACGTCGATTTTATGATGGCAGGGCATACGCACGGTGGGCAAATCTGCTTACCCGGCGGCATCCCGATTATTCTACACGCCAAGTGCCCACGGTCGTTTGTAAACGGCCCATGGAAGCATAAAAATCTTCAAGGATACACGTCACCCGGAACCGGCGGCTGTGGTGTCCCTGTCCGCTTTAACTGTCCCCCGGAAATAACCATCCACACTTTGCGAAAAGCCTAATGATTTACGATTGTTGATTTTCGATTGACGATTGGCCTATGTCAGTTCGGAACTCAGCTTTATCGAAATTCACTTTCTTGATCCCCTGATAAGCTGAATCAAGCGCCTGTTGCAGATCGGCTCCGGTGCCTGTGACAGCCAAGACCCGGCCGCCGCTCGTCACAATATCCCCATTTTTATCTGCTGTGCCAGCATGAAAAACGGTGGCTGGTTCAACCCCATCTAACCCTGAAATAACCTTGCCTTTGGCGTAGCTGCCCGGGTACCCGCCTGATGCCATCACCACGGTTGCGGCCGAACCCGCATGGTTTTCAACCGTGACGTCGTTTAATCGGCCGTCAATAGCGGCCAACATCATTTCGGCTAGGTCACTTTTGAGCATGGGCAGAACCACCTGCGTTTCAGGATCGCCAAAGCGGCAGTTGAACTCAAGCGTTTTAATACCGTTGGGTGTCAGCATTACACCGGCGTAGAGAATGCCAACATACGGGGCATCTCGTTTAGCCATACCGTCAACGGTTGGCTGCACCACTTTTGCCATGATCTCGTCGATCACATCTTGCCCAACTTCTGGAACAGGAGCGTAAGCCCCCATGCCTCCGGTGTTTGGTCCTTGATCACCGTCATACGCCCGCTTATGGTCACGGGAGTGAATCAGTGGCTTGGCCGTTTTCCCATCGCAAATGGCCAGTAGAGACAGCTCCGGCCCGGTTAAGCGCTCTTCGATCACAACCTGATCTCCGGCCGCGCCAAAACGTTTGTCATCGATTATGTCGGTTACGGCTGCAATCGCCTCATCTTTTGTGTCGCAAACGATGACCCCTTTTCCGGCCGCCAGTCCGCTGGCTTTGACGACAACCAAATGATCGATTGAATCTAAATAGGCCAACGCCTCAGCTTTACCCGTAAACGTCCCAAATTCGGCCGTGGGGATTCCCATCTCTGCCATGAACCGTTTGCTGTACGCTTTCGAGGCTTCGAGCTGTGCGGCCGCTTGCGTGGGGCCAAAGATTCTTGCTCCGGCCGCTTGAAACGCATCGACCACGCCTAATGCTAACGGCACTTCCGGCCCGACGGCCGTTAGACCAACCCCTTCTTGCTGAGCCAAGGCAAGGAGGCCTTGAATATCTTCCACATTTCCGGCGACGGTGCGGCATGGGGCCAAGCCATCTTGCCCAGACCAGGTGGTGCCTCCATTGCCAGGGGCAACCAGCACTTCACTTACTAAGTTTGACTGAGCCAGCTTCCACGCCATCGCATGTTCACGGCCGCCACTTCCAATGACTAAAACTTTCATAGCTAATCAGCTAATCAGCACGTTCATTTCTTTCACTTTCAACCCAAATCCCGCTCACTTCCTGCTGACAAACTGAAAGCGAGGCGGGCTGATAGGCTGAAATGCTAAAAGCGAAGCGTGCTGATCCGCTATTCTCCCCACATCTTTTCAAATTCGTATTTATTTCGATCAGTTTCAAACAGCCAGTCAGGCACTTCGAGCGGATATTCACCAGAAAAACAGGCGTGACAATACCCCGCATCTTCTTGGTTTGATGTTTCACGAACCGCTTCTTCCATGCCGGGCAAAGACAAATAGGCCAACGAGTCTGCACCGATGCGGCGGCGTGTCCCTTCCAAGTTAAATTGATGGGCGATGAGCTGGTTGTACGTGGCCATGTCGATCCCCATAAAGCAGGGATGTTTGACAGGGGGTGACGAGACACGGACATGGACTTCGCTTGCTCCAGCTTCCCGCAGCATTTCGATGATTGGGCCAATCGTATTCCCGCGTACAATCGAATCATCCATCAAAATAACCCGTTTGCCTTTTAGGTTGCCGGGCAGCGGATTGTATTTGAGCCGCACTTTTTCTTTACGCATGTCGTTATCGGGCTGAATAAATGTCCGGCCGATGTAGCGGTTTTTTGTCAGCCCTTCGTTAAACGGAATGCCGCTTTGCTGGCTGTAGCCGATTGCGGCCGGAATGGCTGAGTCCGGTACACCCATCACAAAATCAGCCTCAACGGCCGATTCTTCTGCCAGCTTCATCCCCATCCGCTGACGAACATCGTGAATGATTTGCCCTTCAAACTTTGAGTCCGGCCGTGCAAAATAGACATATTCGAAGATGCATAGAGCCTTCTTTTTTGAATCAACTCCATGGATTGAAGTCACACCGTTTTTATCGAGCTTAACAATTTCACCGGGCTCCACATCCCGCACAAATTTAGCCCCCACGGTTAAAATGGCGCAAGATTCTGACGCAACCACATAGCCGTCATCTAGCTCGCCAATGCACAGCGGCCGTAAACCAAGCGGGTCCCGCATGGCGTACAACCCTTCGGCCGTCATCACCACCAAGCTGTAGGCACCTTCAGCCACCTGCATAAATGCTTTTAGATGGGATTCCCAGCGGCTGCCTGAACTCGTTTGGGTGGCTTTGACCTTGGCGGCGCCATTCACGCTGCCGGTGTAGTGTCCATTCCCGTTTAGAACGGTTAGTGGGATCGACTCTTCCTCTTTGATCTCTTGCCACACGCTCGGTGGCGAAGCGATAACCTGGGTGATGACTTCGCTATCGGTTGTGGCGGACAGCCCAACCCCCCGTTCTAGCAGAATCCGACGAAGGTCAAGAGCATTGGTCAGATTGCCGTTGTGGCCCAAGGCAAGCGGCCCATTAATCGTTTCAACCAGCGTTGGCTGTGCATTGCGCACATGGCTAGAACCGGTGGTCGAGTAGCGTACATGTCCAATCGCCATCGAGCCGGTGAGTTTTTTGATATGCTCTTCGCGGAAGACCTGCGGTACCAGCCCCATATCTCTGTGCATGTGGGTCATTTGCCCATCCCACGTGCAGATTCCAGCACTTTCTTGCCCACGATGTTGCAAGGCGTGCAGGCCAAAAAAAGTCATCCGGCCGACGTCGCGGCTGGGTGCATACACGGCAAAAATGCCGCACTCGTCATGAAATTTGTCGTCTTCAAACCAATCGTTCATATAAAAGGGTGAAAAGATGAAGGGTGAAGGATAAAACGGCCCGAGCCGTTACCCATCTGCCTTTATCCTTTTTCGTGTTGCTAACAACTTCTCTTGTACTGCAATTTTGTCATTCCCAACCAATGTCAGGTGCCCCATTTTACGGCCGGGGCGGGCCTCACTTTTTCCATACAGATGGAGTTTAACGCTGCCATCGTTTAGCACGTCTCGCCAGTTGGGCCCCTGCGTTTCTGCTTCAAGCGGCCAACTATCTCCCAGCAAATTTGCCATCCCACATGCTGGTTGGATGGGGGTTGCATCCCCGACCGGCCAGCCGATGATCGTGCGCATTTGCTGCTCAAACTGGCTGGTTACATGCCCTTCAATCGTCAAATGGCCGGAATTGTGCGGCCGGGGGGCGATTTCGTTGGCAATTAACCGGCCGTCTGTTGTTACAAAAAATTCAATGCAGATTAAGCCAACTAAATTCAGTTTTTCCATGACTGTCTTAACTGACAAAATCGCTTTATCTGCGATGTCACTGTTGACCCCTGCAGGGATAAGTGACACATCTAAAATGTGGTTGGCATGATCGTTCTCAATCGGTCCGTAGCTGGTAAAGCCACCCTGCTGATCCCGTGCGCCCAGCACAGAAATCTCCCGTTCAAACTCAATCCAACCTTCTAAAACAGATGGCTTTTGCCCAATCGTCTGCCAGGCGTGTTTCGCTTCGGCCCGGTCTGTAATTTTGACCTGACCTTTGCCGTCGTACCCTTCTTCGGCCGTTTTGAGCACGGCCGGAACCCCCAAGTTGTTTAGACCCAGTTCAAGGTCCTGCAAACTGTTAACGGGATGAAACGGCGCCACCGGAATGCCGATATCCTGCATATAGCTTTTTTCCCGAATTCGATTACGAGCAATCGCCAAAATGCGCGGGTTTGGATGGACCGGCGTTACTTCATCGGCCACCATTGCAGACATAAGCGGTACATTTTCAAACTCATAAGTGATCACATCGACCTGTTTTGCAAAGTCGCGGATCGCCTCAAGATCGTCATAAGCGGCCGAGACCTCGACATCAGCCACTTGTCCGGCCGGCGTGTTGGTGCCGGGCGAAAAGACGACGGTTTGAATATCATGTTGTCTGGCAACTTGTGCCAACATTCGGCCCAATTGGCCACTGCCTAAGATTCCGATTTTCATTTTTTAGCTTTAAGTTATTAGCTTTTGATTTTTAGTACAGCCTGATTGTTGATACCCATCTACTCAACTACCCCATAAAAATGGGGAAGGGGATCAACTTCATCAGGCCCGATTTTTATACTGTTTAAAATAGATTTTTTCGCCCGCTCGTATCCAGCTTGATTTTTGGCATAAACGGTCGCTATGCGTTCCCCTTTTGAAATTTTGTCGCCAACTCGGACCGGCATCACAAACCCGACGGCCGGATCGATTTCATCTGTTTTTTGAGCCCGGCCGCCTCCCAGATAGACCACCGTCCAGCCCAACATCTCTGTATCCATAGACTGAATCGTTCCCGCTTGTGTGGCAACCACGTCGGCCATATAGCCAGCTTGCGGCAAGGTGCTTGGATCATCAATCTGTGAAATATCCCCTTGTTGAGCCGCAACCATCTGTTTGAACTTTTCAAGTGCAGCCCCTGAATCACGTGCCTCAGTTAGTAGCGCTTCGGCGGCTTCCAGCCCATCCGCTTTACCCGCTAGCACAAGCATGTGGCTACCGATTTTGAGGCAGTGTTCCCAAAAGTCGGCCGGTGTTGCCGGGTCGTTTTTAAGAGCCAGAATCGCCTCATGCGTTTCGAGCCCATTTCCGGCCGCGTGTCCCAGCGGCTGGTTCATATCAGAAAGCACAGCCACCGTTTTGCGCCCTGCATCTTTGCCGATGTTTACCATGATTTCTGCCAGCCTGCGCCCGTCTTCCAGCGTTTTGATAAACGCACCCGAGCCGATTTTGACGTCGAGTACAATCGCATCACTACCGGCCGCCAATTTTTTCGACATGATCGAACTGGCGATCAAAGGCATGCAGCCCACAGTTCCAGTGACATCGCGTAGCGCATACAGTTTGCCGTCGGCCGGGGCCAAGCTGGCAGTTTGCCCAGCCAGCACCAAGCCGATATCAGTGACTTGTTTTTTAATTTGGTCGATGGGGAGGTTTGAAGTCCAGCCGCTTATCGCTTCCATTTTGTCGAGCGTGCCGCCCGAATAGCCTAATCCCCGGCCGGACATTTTGGCGACAGGTACACCGCACGCCGCCACGAGGGGCAAAACGACCAGTGTGGTTTTGTCACCCACGCCACCGCTTGAATGTTTGTCTACCACAAAATCAAGCGTGTCGTGCAGATCAAGCGTTTCACCAGATGCGACCATCGCCAGCGTTAGATCAACCGTTTCCCGCCGACTCATCCCATTAATGTAGATCGCCATCAACAAGGCCGACGCTTGGTAGTCCGCAACTTCTCCGGCCGTGTACGCCTGAATAAACCAGCCGATCTCTTCGGCCGATAATTCATGGTTGTCTCGTTTTTTGCTGATAATTTCTACAATATTCATGGGGTTTGCTTGTAGAGGGCCAGCTGACTGGCGCTAGGTTAAGCCTAAAATGCTAAATTTATTTGGGCGGCAATTCAGATTCTTCAACCTGTTTAGCCCGATTGGCCCTGAAATCAGCCAGTTTTTGGCGCAGATTAGCGTCTTCATTGCCCAGAATTTGAATCGCGAGAAGCGCTGCGTTGGTTGCTCCTGCTTTTCCAATCGCCATGGTGGCAACCGGCACACCGGCCGGCATCTGCACAATTGACAATAGTGAGTCCATGCCGTTGAGCGCCCGGCTTTGCACCGGTACACCGATGACGGGAACCAGTGTGTGACCGGCCGTCATGCCCGGCAAATGGGCCGCACCGCCAGCGCCAGCAATAATCACTTTTAAGCCACGTTGCTCAGCCTGTTCCGCGTACTCTACCATCAAATTTGGAGTCCGGTGAGCTGAGACTACTTTTGCTTCATAGGGTACGTCAAATTGGTCCAACATTTCAGTTGCGTGTCGCATTGTTTCCCAATCGCTTGTGCTGCCCATTATCACACCGATTTTTATGTTTTCTGATGTCATACAATTTTCGTAGGGGCTATGACATTCGCATCGAACCATCTTGGTCGTGGAAAACGATCATGCGAATGTCTCGCCCTGACATGGCGATCTTGTCAGATCGCAAGAATAATTTGTTAAGGCAAACATCTGTCACATCGGGGCGAGACATTCGCTCAGAATTGTTTTCTAATCAAAATCCGCCGAAGCGAATGTCGTAGCCCTTACAGGTATTTGCTCAAATTGCCACGGATCCGGCCGAGCTTGTCACCATGATAAGGTTCAAACAACTTGCTCGTTAGCTTCTCGTACGTCTCAATGTACCGGCCGCCAATCGTTGCCCGAAACTCATCCGGCATCGTTGGGGGAGTCCCTTCCCCTCGATACCCCTGTTGTGCATACCATTTCCGCATGAACTCTTTGTCAAAGTTTTCCGGCTCTTTCCCTGGCACATAACTATCCTTAACCCAAAAACGGCTCGAGTCTGGGGTATGAATTTCATCGATGAGGGTTAATTCCCCATCAACCATGCCAATTTCATACTTGGTGTCAACCAAAATCAGATTTGCGGCTGCCGCTAATTTCTGCCCACGCATAAAGAGCGCAATCGCTTTTTCCTCGATCTCTTGCCACAGCTTCGGTGTCACAATCCCCTGCGCCAAAATTTCATCCCGCGTAGTTCGCTCATCATGCTGACCCTGCGCTGCTTTGGTTGTGGGGGTAATGATGGGGTGAGGCAGCCGATCATATTTTTTCAACCCGTCAGGCAATGCGATGCCGTATGGATTTCGCTCACCTTGCTCATACAAATACCATAGCGAGGTTGTTGTCACACCGGTGATAAAGCCGCGCACAACCACCTCAATCGGGATCGGTTCAGCTTCCCGGCCGACGGTGACATTCGGGTCCGGCACATCGATGACGTGGTTGGCCATAATATCGGCCGTTTGCTCAAACCACCACTGCGCCAGCTGATTGAGCACCTGACCCTTATGCGGAATAAGACCTAAAACCCGGTCAAACGCACTTACCCTGTCCGTCGTAATCAAAAAGCGGCGGTCATGGTCAGGATCAAGATAAACATCCCGAACCTTTCCATCATACTTTTCCCCGAGTTCAGGAAAATCTGTTTTGTCTAGTGTGTGCGGCAGAGCCGCCATCAGTTCTTCGTGTGTCAACATAGTTTTGTTTGTAGGGATGAAAGGGGCGGTGGCAAGCTGTCGTAAAAACGGCTCAAATCAGTTCCCGCTCCTTACATCCTGCGCAAGATTGTAAAAATGATAAATGCACGGATGTAAGGACTGGTCCTGAAATTTTTCTTCAGAGCAAAATATTGCCCCAGTCCTTTCATCTCTACACAATGTTTCCAATCATTTCTTCCAACGTCATATCCGCCATCGAGTGCAAAACCAAATCGGCCGCACTGTAATCCATGTGCCGTGTCAGCGGATTCGGGATCGCTACAACTTTCATTCCGGCCCGTTTGGCCGCAATCACCCCGTTCACCGAATCTTCCAAAGCCAGCCCGTTCGCCGGATCGGTTCGCAACCCTTCAAGAGCTGATAAATAAACATCCGGCTCAGGTTTGCCGACACCACCCACGTCCGACCGGCCACGTACAGCCTCAAACTCAAACAGCAGCCCAAGCCGAGGCAGATGGTAGTTTAACCAGCGAGCTTCAGACGTGCTGGCGATGCCCAACTTTAGCCCCATCTCTTTTGCCTCTTTGATCCGGTCAAGAACCCCCGGCATCGGTCCATCGTCAGCCAAAATTTCAAGTTTCAGCTTGCGCCGTTCTTCTTTGATTTGTTCAGCCGTTTTGTCAAGACCGGCTAGCTCAATCAGATGAGGGGCAGGGAGATAGACATCGGTCTGTCCGATATTGGGCAACCACTGATCTAACGGAAGCGTTTGCCCATACCGTTCAAAAAGCTGCTGCCAAGCGGCCGTTCCAGCTCGTTCCGTATCTAGAATTGTCCCGTCAAAGTCAAAAACTACCGCTTCAATCATTTGTCAAAAAAGACCAGTCTGGTTTTTAAAACCAGACTGGTCTGTGGCTAACTTTTTGCGTACTTAATCCCATTTTCAAACCAACCCCGACTGACCGCCATGGCCGCGATGGAAACGTGGGTGCTGCCACGGGAAGACATGATTTTCAGGATGCGGCATTAGCCCCATAACATTCCCTTTGGCGTTGCAAATGCCAGCAATGTTGGCCACAGAACCATTAGGGTTCGCCGGATACCCATCACCCGCATAGGTTAGGGCTACACGCCCGGCCGAAAACAGGTCGGCCGTCTCCCGGCCAATCGTTTCAAAACGACCTTCCCCATGTGCAATCGGGCAGAAAATCGGATCAGTTAACCCTTGGGTGAACACACTTTTGCTGTTTTGCACAGCGTCTAGCGTCACCCAACGGCACTCAAAATGATCCTGAGCGTTATAGGTCAGCGAGTAGCCACGACCGGCTGCTTCTTCACCTTTGCCCACAAACACATCTTCTAACAGCCCCGACTTCACAATCACCTGAAAGCCGTTGCAGATGCCCAAAATCGGCCGTTCAGAGCTGACAAAATCAGCCAGTGATTGCCCGAGCAAATAGCGTAAATCGGCCGACCAAACCACACCAGCCCCTAAATCGTCACCGTATGAAAAGCCGCCCGGAACAACGAGCATCCCGTACTCTAACAGGCTTTTTTCACCGGCAACCAGCTGGTTGATATGCACAATTTCCGCCGTGCCGCCCGCCATCTCACACGCCAGCGCAGCGTCTCGATCACGGTTTGACCCGTTGGCGTGCAGCACCAAAACATTTGGCCTGCTACCGATCTGTGCAGGGGCCGACACGTTTACCTGCTGAACGTTATTCTGGGTTGATGGGTTGGTTTCAGGTGGAAGCTCTCCACGGAACGCAACGGTCAAATCAGCGATAGGAGTGTTCATCACGCCGTTCCCACCTTCTTCGATCTTTAGCGTTTGCCCCGCCGTTACACCGATTTTCGCCACCGGCGCACTGAGCAACAATGTTTCAAAATCAACTTCATGCCCCGGTTTGATCGTGATCACCAAACGAGAGGTTGATTCAGCAAAAAGCTTGGCTGGGGTTGACAGGTTTCCGGCCGTTGGCATGTCATCGAGTTCGATCTGAGCACCAATGCCACCCGCTAGTGCCATCTCCGCCAATGCAACCGCCAAGCCACCTTCCGAGCAGTCGTGGGCAGCGCTGACCCATCCCGCCAAAATAGCCTGATGCACCAAGCGATAGTGATCAAGCGCATTTTTAACCGGCTGTGGGCCGTCGCTGGCCGACGCATTTCCTAGCAACTCGTAATGGCTGCCAGCCAAATGATCCCCCGTTTGCCCCAGCAGATAAATAGTTTCACCGGCCGCTTTGAAATCCATCGTGACCGATTTTGTTCCGTCCGGCACAATCCCCATCGCCGAAATCAACAGCGTTCCGGGAATCGCATGTTTTTTCCCATCTGCGCCGGTGTATTCGTTGTTTAGGCTATCTTTGCCGGAAATATAGGGTGTGCCAAATGCGACGGCCGCATCGTAGCACCCCTGTGAGCAGCGTACCAACGCACCCAAACGGTCAGGTAAATTTGGATTCCCCCAGCAGAAATTGTCCAAGATCGCCATCTGGTCAGGGTCAGCACCCACAGCAACCCCGTTTCGGATCGCTTCGTCAATTGCCGCCCAAGCCATGTTATAGGGATCGATGTCTGTCAGTTGCGGACACATGCCGTTTGATAGTGCGACACCTTTTGTCGTCTCCATTTGCGTGTCTCTTGGAATCAGCACCGCCGCATCTGATGGGCCGATGCTGGCAACGCCCACGAGCGGTTTGACCGCCGTTGATCCTTGTATTTCATGGTCGTACACACGAATCGTCTCTTCGCGTGAGCAAATGTTGGGGTGGGCCAGCAGCTTGAGCAGGGTATCGCCGTGATCGGGTGAGATTCCCTCAGCTGATTTCTCTTGACCGTTTTCGCTGGAGCCGGGCATCTCCCCCCTACGACTGCTTCTTTTCCACTCCGCTTGCATATGGCGTTGCGGAATGCCGTCGTGCAAAAACTCTTCAGACAAGTCACCCACGAGTCGGTCGCCGTAAAAAATTTGGAGTCGGCCGTCACCCGTAAACTCACCCAAAATCGTGAGTTCTACATCTTGTCCGTCACAGATCGCCTGTAGCGCATCGAGCTTGCCGGTCGGAACCGCTAGCACCATGCGTTCTTGTGCCTCGCTCAGCCACATCTCCCACGGCCGCAGCCCTGGATATTTGAGCGGCATATTTTCTAGCTGGATTTTAGCCCCCAGCTCTTCGCTCATCTCGCCCACGGCCGATGAGAATCCACCGGCACCACAGTCAGTAATTGCGGTGTACAGTTTTTCGTCACGGGCGCGCAGAATGACTTCTAGTACCTGCTTTTCCATAATCGGATGACCGATCTGGACCGATGAGCCAGCGATATCGCCGGTTGAAACATCCATCTCCATCGATGAAAATGTCGCGCCGCGTAATCCGTCTCGGCCGGTACGGCCCCCCAATGCGACAACTAAATCACCTGCTTGTGGCTCAGTCACATGGCTGCCGACCGGCAAAATGCCCAAGCAGCCCGCATAAACCAACGGGTTCGCCACATAGCCAGGATGATAGAAAATCGCCCCGTTAACGGTGGGGATTCCCATTTTGTTGCCGTAATCTTCGATTCCAGCGATAACGCCTGACCGAACGCGGGCCGGATGCAATACACCTTCTGGCAAGGTGGCCCCATCGATGTCTTGTGGTCCAAAACATAAAATATCTGTGTTCGCAATCGGCCGGGCGCTTACGCCCAACACATCCCGAATACAGCCACCGATACCGGTGTTGGCCCCGCCAAACGGCTCAAGGGCAGATGGGTGATTGTGTGTTTCGACTTTGAACGCTAGATCAAATTCGTCTGTAAACTCAACGATTCCGGCGTTGTCGACAAAGGCTGATTTGACCCACGGTTTGGCCACAGCGTCAGTCGCTGCGCGCAAATATGTTTTCAAAATGCCGTCAATCGTTTCTGTTTCACCGTCGGGGCCGGTGTAGTCGATTTTGGCTCGGAATGTTTTGTGAACGCAGTGCTCGCTCCAAGTCTGGGCCAGCATTTCTAGCTCCAAGTCAGTTGGCTCTCGTTTTTCTCCCTGATACCAAGCCTGCACCGCCTGCATCTCTTCTAGGTTCATGCTCAAGCGGCGTTCTTGGCTAATGGCAACTAGCTCGTCATCGTTGGCCTGCGTTAGCGGGATGGTTTCTACCAAGCCGTCTCCTTCTGCGTATTCGACAAAAGGAGGTGTAATCGGCCGGTTGACCGCCGTTTGCTGCACCACAGGATTCGAGAAAACTCGTGCGGCCAACGTCTCTAGTTGGGCTTGATCCAACCCATCCTGCAAGATAAAGATTTGCCCCGTTGTGGCCCGGTCCAATTGGATGCCAAGCATTTCGGCCGCATGCAACAGGTTCTCTGCGGCCGGGTCTGTAACGCCGGGCAGCGGAGTCACTTCTATCGAGGGTTGCGTATCTACGATCCCGCTGTGGGGGGAGTGAGGGGTGATCGAGTAGCTCTCGGTTACCGGATCAGCTAAAAGTTCATTGCTTATGCGCTCAACTTGGTTGCGCGTCAAGTTGCCGCGTAGCAGATAAAGCCGTCCTGCCAGACATGATTCTAGCTCTGCAATGTTCAACTGAGCGGCCGCTTGGATATATTTCCCCGGTTTGCCAGATCTGTATTCTGGCTTCTGAAAAACTTGAATGCGCCAAATGACGAGTGTCTCTTCCATCTAGGTGCTTTTCCTCTTGATGAATCGCTAAAATAAAAAAACTCTCGGCAAAAATCAATTGCGCGAGAGTTTTATCGGTTCGGTATGGGGGTACAAATATTCCCAAGATTCTGAGTTAACCTTGTCGAAACATAACTCGTTGGGATGAGAATAATCGAACCCATGTTGTGATTATACATCAAAACTGTTTTGTGGCATTGACGATCTTTACCTAAAGAAACTATTTTCCGCTTGGTCTATGTGCCAAAATGTCCAACCTTTCAGTTATTGCTGTAACTCATCATTGATTTTTGAGGCCCAAAGCCCGAATATCGTCATGGTGTGGGTGATTTCACGGCCGTTAGGCGAGCCGATTTCTTGGGACAACGCCTGCTGTAAACTCCGGCCGATCGCATCGACCCCCTTTATGACCTGGCTTTCTATTCGCATTGATGAGTCCAAGCAGTTGATCGTCTCACCGATTTTGCTTTTTATTTCTTCTGCAGCGTCTTTGTCAAAAATTTGCCCACATTTTTTCGTTAATAGCTGGGTTAGCCGTTTAAAATCTGCAAATAAGAGAGATTGCAGACTTTCGTCGATGGGGGGGCTTTCGGTACTGTCTGCAAAAAGCTCAGGTGCGGGGACCGACTCATCGTCAATTTTGTAATCTTCTTCGGTGATAAACGTCTCGTCATCTAAAACTTCTAGCGCTCTGTCTGCAACACGGTAAAGTTTGGCCAACCCAGACCGATTCCACTCATACGTTAGGTAGCCTGCAAAGCACAGCACTTCAAGGTCGCTTACAACCTGAATGCGCAAATTGTAGCGACTGCGCAGATAGACGATGTAGTTCATCAATCCGGCCGGAAATAAATTCATCGGCTCGATCAGCTGATCAGATTTCTTGAGTTCCGCAAGCTGCTGGACCAATTTTTTTTGGCGGAGGTTTAGTTCAAAATCTACCATCCCCCCTAATGTATCAAATATTTGTAAAAAGGGGAGTGTTTGCAGTTGGCAAGCAAGGCAAGGGCTGAAGCCCTTGTCTAAGACAGGAAACCTGATAAATCAGGTTGAGGGTCCCTTTGGTAACGACACTAAATTCGTATAGAGAATGTGTTTTGGCAAGATGTAGCCCAATCTTGTTTGCATCCCAAATTTTTCATGCTATCAATAGTTGTGCCTACAACCTAAACTGGAACAAACTAGACTTTAAAATTTCCACTTGGAGATAATCAATGCAAATCATCCACAACCCAACCTTAATCAAAAAAGCCGCTGTTTTACTTTTCTTAATCCTTGTTATGGGGGCCACGGTTGCCGCTACAAATTCTGAAGTAGGGGTAGCTGCAACGGTCATAAGCAATCAGCTGGTCGTGACCGGCCCAGATATGCGTTACAACATGATAGGCTCCCAGTTTGTAGGAGATGAAGTACGGGTGATGTCCCGTAATCCTGTGGGGACGATGGTGTTTATCGGATCAGAAAAAGTGTATGGCTGGTTCCCATCTTGGGCCGTTGATATGCACGGAGCAGATTTTGATCAACTGCCGGTTTGGGTAGAGCCGATGAAAGGGGCGATTTTGACCCCATCTGGCTAACTTTCTACCCCCCACCTAACCTCCCCCGAAAGGGGAAGAAGTGCCAACAACATTGGCATACAGCCCAACATTAGAAAAAAGGGAGCTGTGCCTATTTTTTGCGAGCCGAAATAAACACGATGGCTGCGCCTATCATCATCAACAGGCCTAGAGAAAAGATCAGCATCGAAAGAATGGGACCACGTGGTCCGTTGGCTGTTCCAAACGTTCCTTCGATGAAGCTTGGGACCGGCGTTGCTGTGGGCAATGGTGTGGCTGTCGCTGTTGCCGTGGGGAGCGGTGTTTCGGTTGGAGTTGGCGTAAGCGTGGGGGTCACGGCCGGGAACGGGGTAGACGTCGCTTTAACAAACGGCTGAGGGTTGCCAGGGATTCCCCATTCGAGCACAACCATAGAAGCTGGGGCCAGCTCTAACCCGTAGCCTTGCGCAAAATCAACTCGGGATTCTTTTTTAATGACAATCCGAACTCCATCCTCGTTGTTATCGTCGGCATCCACGGCCGTTAGCGTGTGCATACGGGCGGTTCCGTCGGGCGGCCTGGGCAGAGTAAGCTGCACAGATTGGGGCTGATCTTGATCTAAATTAAAGAGCGCCACGGCATAGCTGTCCCCATCCTGATAAGCAAACGCTTGTATCGTTTGAAGCTGAACCTCTTCGATTAACCCATTGATTGGAGGGACCGTTTTGCGATTATATGGGCCCCGAACCGAGGTTTTGAGCATGTTGCCCCGCACGGCCGTGTTGGCCATTTCAAGCCCCAGCCAAGTCGGTCGTTTGCGACCTGTCGCCTCTAAATCACGCATTAAGCCCCAGATACGGGCATATTCACCACTTTGCAACTGGTTCGAAAACTGAATCGCCTGAAACGCATTTTGATCGACGATTCCTAAATCTCGCTGGAAAGTCATCATGTATAACGGCAGTGCCAACCCGCTGTTGATGCCGGTTAAAAACTCATTGCGCAGCGCTTCTGGTGCGTCTCCACGTGTGGTGTGCAGGTTGATTTCATAGATGGCAAGATTGTTGTTGTCAGGATCAGCCCGGTCGAGCTGAAGCTGGCTGGCAAACAGCCCTTCTTCGGTGTTGCGTACATCTTGTACTGCACGGGCAAACATCGGGTAATAAATTTCGGCCGTCGATGTGATGACTTCGAGCTCCCCATAATAGGGGGCCAGTGCCACCGAATCATGCGTTTGGCTATTTGACTCAATCTCGAACTGTCTAAAAGGGAGGAACATTTGCCCTCCGATCACAAAGTTAAATTTGTCTGGCGCGTAAAACGGGCTGGCCTTCATCCGGCCGATCCGCTCATGACCCATCTGCCCCAAACGGATGCCGCTACGCACAGTGGCCCCGATAAATTGATCACCACCGGCGTTGCTGCCCCACATCTCGTTTCCGTATTCAAGGTGGATGGTTGGGAACACCGTTGTCCAGGGTTCCGTTTGTCCCAAGCTGGCCCGCAAGTCAGCATAAGGATGAGATCCGGCCGGTGCGGCTAAATATCCCATCAGGTTTTCATACTCGGCGGCCGTAAACGTGGGTGGAATCACATACCAAGGCTCTGCCCCAACTTCGAGCGCCAGCTCTAAGAAGTCGTGAATCGAAAAGTGATAGCTGCGCGGATTGAATTTGTGCGGGCTAAATTCCGTTGTTTTGCGCGCATGGGGGACCGCAAGCTGGTTGTCTAAACTGCTCCCCAGCTGGTCTCCCCAGTTCCGTAAAATGCCGGGATCAAGCTCTTTGAGCACACCGACAAACTTGTCGCTAAACGTGGATGGGTTTTGATAGTCTGTACGTTCTAGAACGACATCGTCTACCCAAATTTCAACACCGGCCTGACCGGTATTAAAGGCGAATTCTAGTGCGGGTGTTTTGCCGTTTCGGTTACGTTCGTCAAGGTCGTCCATCCCAACGGGGGCAAAAAATTCGCTTTCGATTAGGGTCCATTCTGTCCCAACGGGGAATGTTTCAAGCATAAAGAAGGGGCCATCTTCTCGGCGCAAAAGGGCTGTGAGTTCCGCATCGGCCGTGGCCCCCTTGGCCCAAACGGAAAACTTCCAGTTCCCTTCGACTTGGAACAGCTTTCCGGCCGTGTAGTCAGCATCCCGGCTATAAGAATCCATGACATACAAATATGACGCCTGCCAGTATGGATCCCCCGGTATGAGTTTTAGGGATTGGGTTCCGGGGCTGTCCGGCCGGGTTTGTGTCGTGTCGATTTCCCATAAGTCAGGATTGGCGCTGTTCACAAAAAAGCCTGGCACATTCATGCTAAACATTACCGCATCTTGTGCCTCAGGGGCTGGGCCGTTCCCATCCAGCGTAAACACCGGATTGAACCCGCTCAACGAGAAGTTCGAGACGGTTCCTTCGCGCCCTTTGGCTGGGCCTGAAAGGATTTCAAACCGAGCGCCGTTCCAAAATCCGTCTGGCTGACCCGCAAATTGGGATGTCCAAGATGACTCCCAGTTGTCTTGGATGATTTGCTCTCCGGTTGATCCCTCTTTGGCTAAAACAATCATCGCAAACTCACCCGGCTCAAAACCGGGATTGATGACAGGGTTTTTCAAGATTTGAGCCGCACCAAACTGATCGACACTGCCGATGTTGATGCCGAAATCTTTGACATTCGGCTGCTCAACCTCGTCACTGATCGTAATTTCGGTTGGGTTTGACTGTGCAGTCACGGCAAAGGATTGGGTCAGGAAAAAAACAATGCCAACTGTGACAATGATCGAAGAGAGTGCGATGGTATGTTTGCGAAAGTGCATCATTAAATGTGTTAAGAACTGTGTGCCTTATTTTTGAATCGTTGGGAGGTAGATTTTAACCGGATTTGTGGGAAAGATAACAAATTTGATTTCGGCCGGTTCAGACCAGCGTGAGCCATCGAACACCCGATAGGTGGCGGTTTCTTCGCCGCTAAAACCGACTGGTGGCGAGTACTCAAAGGTTCCGTCACTGTCAAGGCTAAGCGTCCCAGCGGCCGGAGGAGAGAGCAATTCAACCAGTTTCTCGCCACGATCTTCAACTCGGTCGTTGGCTAAAAGATTCCCTTTGGCGATTAGGGTCGTTTCAAACTCGACGATAAACAGATCATCGGCCGCCAATGGTACTCGCTCGGCCGTATCCCATTGGACCAGCGTGATCGAGTGCTTGGGCAACGTAATTGTCTCATTAAGCGAGTCGATGGTTGACTCTGCAATTGTCACTTCAGTTTCTGCCTCATTATTAGACCAGATCGATTCTGGGGCGATTTGGGAGATCGAGACGTAATCTTGCGATACGCCCGGCGCATTTATTTGCACCTGCTGGGCGGCATCTAAATGTAAATTAAAAAGAATTAGATTGGTTTGTGTGCCGTCTTTAAACGCAAATGAATGCACAAATGGAACTTCGATTGGCGCTGTAATTTCGTTAAACGGCTCTTGAATCCAACTGGGATTATGGCCCGTGTGGCTGGTCTGGACCAAATTTCCACCGATGGCTCTGTTTGCTAGTTCGGTTCCCAACCACGTCGGCCGTTTGTTGCCGGTCCCTTCAAGGTCACGCATTAATCCCCACAGCTTTACATACTCTTCTCCTTGAATTTGATGGGAATATTGCAGAGCGGTGAAGGCGGCTTGGTTTTTGACCCCGGTTTCTTTCATGTATGTCAACATGTGTAACGGCAGCGCCAATCCGCCCCCCATGCCGGTCACGAACTTGTTCCGCGTTTCTAGCGGAATCTCAAGATCGGTGCGCGTCGTGTGGAAATTGATTTCATAAATGGCCAAGTCAGTATCTGGGTTGAGTTGGCTGATTGCAGTTTGAGATTGAGCCATTTTGCCGCTTGTAACCGCCTGCTGCGGCCGGGCGAAAAGCGGGTATAACAACTCTTCTTGGCTGCTAAAGCGATCAATGTCGTAAGCGAAGTAAGGCGAAACCGCAATTGCATTGTGAGCGCTGCTTTCCTGCTCAATTACCCCCTGTGTTTCAGAGACGTTGTATTGCCCACCGATAATCAGGTTTAGCTTTTGGGCGTTGTAATACGGGCTGGCTTTCAGGGTTGCAAAGCGGCTGTTTGCCAGCTGTCCCAAACGTTGCCCACCTCGCATCGTCGCCCCTCTAAACGGGTCATTTCCACCGTTGCTGCCCCACATTTCGTTCCCAAATTCTAAATGAATTTGAGTGAAAACGTCGTTCCATGGGGCGGTTTGTCCCAAGTTTGCTCGAATATCAGCATACGGATGGCTTCCGGCCGGTGCAGAAATATAGGCGATCAAGTTTTCGATTTCGGCCGGGGTGAATGTGGGTGGAATCACATACCACGGTTCCGCTTCTAGCTCGGCCGCCAGCTCAAAAAACTCGTGTAAGCCAAAATGATAATTCCGTGTCTCACGTCGTTCTGGCGCATGACCCACAGAGCGGCGTGCATAGCTGTCAGCCAGCTCGTTTTCCAGCGTGCTGCCCAGTTGATCCCCCCAATTACGCACAATCCCGGGGTTGTACTCTTTTAAAACCCCGACAAACTTGTCGCTAAACGCGGTTGGGTTTGTGGGATTGGCTTTGCCGAGATAAACGTCGTCTACCCAAATGTCCGAGTTGCCAAATGGGACGCGGATGTGGAATTCCAGAATCCCTTCTTCTCCGTTGCCACAAGTGTCTGGCCCTCGGCCGTCGATCCCTTGTTCAACCATAAAATCGTGGGTTAGCAGCTGCCACTCTGTGGTTACATTGAACCGCTGATAGAAGAAGTTCCCGCCACCTTCAAGACACTGCCGTTTAAAGTAAACATCAAAGAAGTCACCATCAGTCGCCCCTTTTGCCCAGATCTCAAAATGCCACTCCCCATTAATTTTGAAAAGCTTTCCGGCCGAGTGATCTCCGTCTCGGTCGGTGGAGTCCAAATAATAGCTAAACGATGTTTTAAAATCCCCTTCAGCTGTTTCCTGTGTCGCAAGACGCAGCGACTGGCTCCCGCTGCTGTTCGGCCGACTTTCGGCCGGATCTGCAATTATTCTCGGATCCCGCCCGCCAAAATAGCCGGGTAGCATTTTTTGGACCGCAACCGCATCGTACTGGTCTGGGCCAGCCCCGATCTCTGGGACGTTTACCTGAAACGTGTATAGATTTTCGGTGAGTTCAAAGGTGGAGACTGTACCACTTTTGCCTGCCTGCGCTCCGGTTAAAACTCGAACTTCAGCGTTGTCCCAAAATCCGGCCGGTTGCCCAATACCCAGATCATCTCGATTCCATTCGGTTCGCCAAAAGTCTGGCACCGCTTGAACCCTTGTCCCACCGTTGTTCCCTTGGGCATTAAAAATCATGCCAAACTGCCCAGCTTCAAATCCAGGGTTTTTAATGATGTTTTTCATCAGTTGGGCCGCCCCAAACTGATCAATATGCCCTAAATTTATCCCAAGCTTTTTAACATTTGGTTGGACGATATCATCGCTAACGTTGATTTGAATGGGTGTGTTGCTTTGCTCGTTCATGATAGAAGAGGTGTCGGTGGCACTCGCCTGGTTTGGTGAGCCGCTCACCCGCTCCGGAGAGCCAGTTATCGCCAATAAGAGGAACAGAGTCACTGAACTTATTAAGCGGCCGATTGTTTTGAATTGCAAATTGGGTTGGTTTAAATGGATCATAACAACGATTTCAGACAGGATTTGCTGAAATTGAAGCTGTTTCTTCGCTGAATGACAAGGGATTTAAGCTGATTAACATAACATGGTACTCAAATAAGTTGTACCTAGATTTTCATTTGTTACAATACGTAACATCACCCCAGTTTACATAAAGTTTGTCAACAGTGTAAGGGTTGAAACAAAACTATTTAATACAGCGTAGAGTGGAAGGACAGGATTTGAGTACCAGCCACGAGCTTATGCTGATTCGTTATAGTTCATGCAGGCTGTGGAGTCTCTCTTTTCCTAAACAACCCAAATAACTACGGTTTCAATCGGACCCATCACGCTGTCACTATCACTATGTCTGAATTTTTGGAATTGGAATCAGAAAAAACCAATTATAATTTTGAATCTCAGCTAGAGCTGGGAGAGCTTTTGCTTAATCTCGGCCGATCCCGAGAGGCTATTGTTGAGCTTAAAAAAGCCCAAGAGCTGTGCGACCTGGGAGCCATTGAAAACCCGGTCGATTCTGACACACATAAAAATAATATCGCTCGCCTAAGTGCGGCTCTTGATCGAGCCAGCAGTCTTGATACTGCCGGAATGCGTCGCAGTACGCTGATGTGGATCCTGCTGTCGGTTCTATTAGCGCTAGGAGCCGGTGCGGCGATGCTTATGCTGGTGTTTAATCGAGCTGACTTGGCACGAGCCAATATTCAAATCACCCAAGTTGCAGTTACTGTGGCGGATTCAAATCGCGTTTTAGAACTTTCGCAGATGGAAAACACACGCACGGTGCAAGAGATTGTGAACCAATCAAACATGATCGGGACAGTTTCGGCCGACAATACCCGCATTGCGGAGATCGCTTTGGCGCGTGACGACTTGATACAAGCTGAAGAGGATCGATTTGAATCCCAGCTGATGCTGACGGAAGCGGCCGCGACACTAACTGCTTTGGAAAATGCCTTAGCCACCGCCACATTTATCCCACCAAACGAAAAACTACAGCAGGTGCTCGTGACCGAAAGCTCTGTTAATTTACGTACAGGGCCGGGTACAAACTACAATGTTCGTCGATATGTATATAAAGACGATGTGCTCGATCTGATCGCAATTGATGATGACGGGGATTGGTACAATGTTCGGACCTCACGCGGTGTTTTAGGATGGGTAGCTCGCAGCGTTGTTGTTCCCATCGCATTTGAAGATGTAAAAATCGCTGCAACCATTCCTGCAGCCCCGCCAACCCGCACCCCAGAGGCGGAGCAGGCTGAACCGAGTCAAGAAGCGCCTGCTGATTCAAATAGTGATAATGGATCTGATGGCTCTACTGAGGAAGCTGTCGACCCGACGGCTGAGCCAACCGAATCACCAACTGAAACTCCAACGCCAGTTCCAACTGAGGTGCCTGAAAACGAAGAATCTGAGGATGAGGCTGAGGGGCAAGCGGGTGAAGAAACGTTGCCAGAGCGGCCGACACAGGAGCCAACAACAGGAGACGGTGAGTAGGCTCCACATTTGGAGTAGGCCCCTCGTTTTTAAGAGAAATAGGAGAAGAATTATGACAAAGAGATATTTGGTACTTTTAAGTTTGCTAG
This sequence comes from Chloroflexota bacterium, assembly GCA_020628815.1. Taxonomy (GTDB): domain Bacteria; phylum Chloroflexota; class Anaerolineae; order Promineifilales; family Promineifilaceae; genus WTJY01. Next base: position 48,950 of record JAHDEN010000004.1, read on the forward strand.
CCTTTGGGCTGATTGGATGTCAATTTTTGCCAGGTGCAGATCAAGGTGATTCTGGAACCGTAGCTGATCAGGTATCTGAAGCTGTAGATTCGGCCGCAGACGTAGTCGAAGAAGTCGTTGATGAGGTTGTTAGCGGTGAAGCTGAGGCACCTGCCCCGACAAATACCCCTGTTGTTGAAGCAATCCCTACGAACACTCCCGTACCACTGCCACCAACCGCTACGCCTGCACAGCAAGATGCGGCCGAAGAAGACGCTGCTGAGGCAGGTGACGAGTCAGAGGCTGAAGAAGCGACACAAGAAGAGAATGAAGACACAGCTGAAGGTGTCACTGGTGGGGCAATTGTAGCTGGTGTTGTTGGCGATTCTGGCGCACAGTTTTTTGAAGAGGCTGGCTCAGCGACGCAGATGTTAACAACCCTCCCGGCCGGTGATACGGTTGAAATTTTAGGGATAAGCAGCAATGAATATTGGTACGAAGTTGAGACCGTTGAAGGGCTCGGCTGGATCCCGACAAGCCAAATTGATGTTGCGGAAGAAGACGACCTGGACGGTGTAACTCGTTATTCTGCTACGCTGGCAGCGAATCTGAGCTCAAAGGTTCGGGTCGCCCCTAGCTTGGATTCACCCGTTTACACAACGATGCAACCGGACGAAGAGGCTATTATTTTAGGTGTCAACGGAGACTCTTCGTGGTATCAAATTGAAACTGACAGTGGAAAGATCGGCTGGATATCCGCATCGATCGTAACTGTTGTAGGCGAGGGCAAAGGGATCGCACGGTTTAACCCGCGAACCGGATTGTCAGCTAATACTGCGTCTAGCAGCTCAAGCGGGCAAGCGAGCCAGCCAGCCCCAACTGCGGCTCCGGCCCAAAATTCTGGTGGGCAAGCGGCTGCACCTGCTCCGGCTCCTACGGCCGCACCGGCTCAGGAATCGGCCGCTGTTGCACCCCCGGCCGCCCCACGCCCTGGTGACCTTTACTATTCAACCGACAACGGCGCTTTTGCCGGAGCTGGCCGCATGGATATCGGAACCGGTAATTCGCAACGCGGCGGCTGCCGTGGGATGACTTGGACCGTACTGCACCAGCTAGATGGGATCACCCACGTTGGCTCAGACTTACGAACCAATCCATATGCGGGTGACGCAACCTGCGATCAGTCGTACCCCGTTTTGTGCATTTTCAAAAGTGGTGGTGGACCACCTGCCACCAGCCGTCCAGACCTTGAGCTAAATTACTACAACTCATGGTCAGGTGCGCAAGTTTTGTCAACCGGTGCGGTGAGTGGTCATCAAATGCCCACCGTCGAGGCTGCAAACCAAATCTGTGCAGACACATTTGGCAGCCAATATTGGCAGATCGCTGAGTTCCATGATGGGAACTTTGGTCAAGGTGGCTGGGAGCTATGGGCCAACGGCACATTGCCGCTGGGCACCCGCTTCTGGGTCGCTATCGATGACCAACGCGCAAACCCTTGGAATTCGCAGTAGCAGTAATTGTATAACCTCTAGCCCCTGCCGACTGACCATTTGGCAGGGGCTAAAATTCAACTTTTAGGACGCTCCAAATTATGCAGCTCGCATCGAACTCACGCCGTCCAAATTTTTCAACTAGCCAGATGATTGGCTGGAGCTCTGACCAACTTTTAGAAGAGCTACCTCAGATAAATTTGACCGGAATCCAATTAGCAGCATTTAACGAAAGAGAGTGTGTGCAAACCGTTTTAATGCTTCTTGGCAAAGGCCATGGAGGCAATTTGCTGACGATGAATCTCGACCATGTTCGTCGTTATTTTTCTGGTGGCCCCTGTCGTGCGGATTACGACAACGCAACTATCCGTGTTGCTGACGGGATGCCGGTTGTGTGGGCTAGCAAATTGTCGGGTAAATCTTTACCCGGCCGTATAACTGGCTCAAATTTAATTTTTTCACTGACCGCCGCGGCCGCCAAACATGGGCATCCGGTCTATTTTTTGGGTGGAAACCCCGGTACAGCACAAAAAACGGCCGATCTGCTGCAGACGGCTAATCCCAATTTGAAGATAGCTGGAGTTGACTGCCCTGACTTTGGGTTTGATCTGCACGAACAAGAAATCTGCCAAATGATTGATCGGGTGATCGAGTCCCAAGCAAAAATAATCTATGTTGCATTGGGCTACCCGCGAGAAGAGATGGTGATTAAGCACCTGAAAAAACGATACCCATCCGCATGGATTATTGGGGTGGGGATTAGTTTTAGCTTTGTATCGGGCCAGGTCAAGCGGGCGCCTATGTGGATGCAAAAAATCGGGTTTGAATGGCTGTTTAGATTGATTCAAGAGCCTAAGCGGCTGTATCCACGCTATCTGTTAAAAGGAATCCCATTTTTCTTCCTTTTTATGTGGAAAGCTCTGCTCGACGATTAAATAAATGCAACAGACTTCTACCCCACATTCAGCGCCACCACCTGTGACGCCACCGGCCGGGCAGATCCCTCTGCCTCAAGCCCCGCTCCAAAAAGCGTTAGGTGGTGCATTTTGGACGGCCGGTGGATATGGGGTGCGTCAGATTCTGCGGTTTATCAACAACCTCATTCTGACCCGACTGCTTTTCCCCGAACTGTTTGGGCTGATGGCCATCGTCAATCTGTTTATGTTGGGGCTAAATCTGTTTTCAGACATCGGCCTAAACCCCGCAATCATCCAATCTGATAGGGGAGATGAACCGAGATTTTTGAACACCGCCTGGACCATACAGGTGATGCGGGGTGGGTTACTTGCACTGGGTGCCGTTTTGTTGGCATGGCCTGTGTCCCGTTTTTACGATCAGCCGATTCTGCTCTATGCAATACCTGTCAGCGGACTGACAGCGCTTTTTGCGGGCTTTAACTCTACCCGCATGGCAGAAGCCAACCGTCAGTTACGCATGCGTGAGCTGGTTTTTGTTGAACTTTCCGCCTATGTGATCGGACTGGTCGTAATGATTGCTTGGGCCTATGTGTCCCCTACAATTTGGGCACCTGTTAGCGGTGGGATTGTGACCGCCGTGTGTGAAATGCTCTTCTCCCATCTGTTTTTGCAAGGGCAGCCCAATCGGTTTCAATGGGACGGAACGGCCGCGCGTGAGATATTTCGCTTCGGCCGCTGGATATTTTTCAGCACCGCTTTGACCTTTTTAGCCAGCCAAGCAGATCGATTGTTGATCGGCCGGTTGATCGACTTTAACTTCTTAGGCATTTACACCGTCGCGTTTGCCCTCGCGGCGATGATGGATCAGGGGATTCGACAGCTTGGCTATCGGGTTTTGTTCCCATCCTACGCAGACGTGCAGCGAAATGATCCGGCCGATTTGTATAAATTTTTGCGCAAATCTCGCCTCTGGCTGATTGGTGCCGCACTACTAGTCGGGATCTTTTTAGTTGTGCTCAGCCCCCGCATTATCGAAATTCTTTACGATGACCGATATATCCAAGCCGGGTGGATTATGCGCTTTTTGGCCGTTGGCGCCCTGTTTAGCGTGCCGGGCATTACCTATGACAATGTTTTGGTGGCCCGCGGCCAGACCAGCTCATTGGCTTTGGTGATGGGGGTTCAATTTCTGTTCCAATTGGCGGCCTTATTTATCGGGCTGCAGTGGGGGGCATCAACCGGGCTTGTGATCGGCCTGTCTCTGGTTGGGCTGCTGAGCTACCCGATACGGGCGTTTATGGTACGTCGCGAAGCGCTGTGGCAACCAGAGGTAGATTTGCCCTACATCGCTCTTGTTGTGCTGATTTGGATCGGCGCGATAACCGTGCACTTTGGCTGGTGGGAGGTGTTTGCATGAGCACCGCTTCTTCAAACTGGGTAGATTCAAAAGCTGGCAAACCATCCCGCTCAAATCAAACTAAAAGTTGGATGCAGGTGCCGGGTGACTGGCGTCGTCGTTTTGATGATCGGGTGTACCCGATTGTTTGGGATGATGAGTTGGGGTACGGCCGACTATGGCCCCGGCCAACCGCAGCTGAAATCGAAGCCTCGTATCAGCTAGAGGCGTATTACACCCATTCGTGGCATCAGCCTGGTGGGCCCAATCAGGTTAACGAACTGGGGCTGCACCGCTGGCTGGTAGCTTGGGCATGGCGCTTTGACCGCAGCGTGTATGTGGATGCTGACTGGCTAGCCCGATATCAGCCCAGCAAACAATTAAATATTTTAGACATCGGTGCGGGGAACGGTCGGTTGATGGATCAGATGAGCTCGGCCGGTCACACAGTGATGGGGGTCGAGCCTGACCCTGACGCCCGCGCAATCGCCACCAAAAACGATCTCGCCATCTTTGCAGGCACGGCGGAAAACTATCCGGCCGAAATTCAAACAAAGCGCTTTGATGTGATCTTCATGATTCACGTTTTAGAACATTGTGTAGACCCGCATTCGGCCGTACAGAACGCGGTGAGCTTGTTAAACCCAAACGGCGTCTTAGTGATCGAAACACCCAATAATGAAGCGTTGGGTGCAAAAATGTCCGGCAGCTGTTGGCGCTGGCTCGATGTCCCCCGACATCTCAACTTTTTTACCCGAGCTGGGCTTGAGAACTTGATTGCAAGTTCGGGTGTTACCGTAGAAAATCAGGAATTTAGAGGATATTCAAGGCAGTTTAAGCGAGAGTGGGTAAGCAACGAGCAGATGATTTGGAAGCTGTTTTCTGACCGAACCGGGGAAAATAGTTCCCCATATCCATCGGTCAGGCGTGCGGTCCAACTGCTCATGCGCTCATTTTGGCGACGGCCGGAATTAAAATACGACTCAGTGCGTATTATTGCTCGTAAGTAGCAGAGCTTTTGTAAAAAGGTATGGAACAACTAGTCCCAATCGTCATGATCGGCGTCGTGCCGATCTTCCTAATCTTCTTTTTGTTTTACCGGAACAGCCGCACAGTGCTGGCAGGGTTTCTGTTTGCGTGGCTGTTTTTACCGATTCAGACCTACGAAATTGTCGGCTTGCCCGACTATAACAAAATCACCGCCACGGTTTTGGGCATCGGGATCGGCATTCTGCTGCTCGATATCCGCCGAGTGTTCAAATTCCGGCCGCATTGGGCCGATATACCGATGTTGATCTGGTGCTTTGTGCCGGTTGCCGCCTCGGTCAGCAACGGGCTGGGCGTCTATGACGGGCTGTCCGAATCACTCGATCAAATTATCTCTTGGGGCGTTCCGTGGTTTATCGGCCGTTTGTATTTCAAAAGCTGGTCCGACATGCGCTCGATGGCGCTGGGGCTGATCATCGCCGGAATTATCTATCTGCCACTGCTGCTGTTTGAAATGCGGATGAGCCCCCAGCTACACAACTTGGTGTATGGATTCCACCAGCATAAATTTGAACAAACGATGCGGTTTGGCGGTTGGCGGCCGATGGTTTTTATGAACCATGGGCTGATGGTCGCGTTTATGGTTGCCAGCATCGCCATTATCACCAGCTGGACCTGGTACGCCGGAACGTTCCGCACAATTTTCCGTGTACCAACGTGGCTGTGGGCCGTCGTATTTATCTTGCTTACCGTTTTTATGCGCTCAGTAAACGCGTGGATTTGGCTTTCAATGGGGCTGCCGCTGCTCTTTTTTAGCCATCGCTTCAAAACAAAAATATTTGTCTGGGTGCTTTTGTGCGTCATTCCGGTCTATGTGTTTGCCAACATGATCGACATTTGGCCCGAAGAAACGGCCGTGCGGATCGCCACCGGCATTATTGGCCCAACCCGGGCGCAGTCGCTTGAGTTCCGCTATTTCAACGAAAACCATCTGATGGAAAAAGCTTGGGACCGCATTCTGTTTGGCTGGGCGGGCTGGGACCGCCAGCATGTCTTTTTTGAGTGGGGTCCGGCCAAAACGGTGGCAGACTCGCTATGGATTATTGTGCTGGGCAAATTTGGCCTGCTCGGGCTGCTGTCGCTGATGACGACTCTGTTTATGCCGATGGTGCTGTACATTCGGCGCTATTCTCCGTGGACGTGGGCTTATCCATCGGCTGCGCCTGGGGCTGCGCTGTGCGTGGTTCTGCTGCTTTATTTGGCCGATGGGATGGTAAACGCCATGGTGAATCCGCTGTACATGCTTGTCGCCGGAGCGGTTGTTTCGACCTGCGTAGGTCAGCCCCTTGTCGTTGAAGATGATAAACCGATCGGCCGGATTGATGTCCCGATTCCGTTTTTAGATTGGGGCAAACCCACACCGCAGCAAGCGTAAGCCAAATGAGTCTCCCGACTTTCGCATTTATCATCGTTAACTTTCGGACCCCCCAACTGGTGATCGACTGTATTCAAACCATAGCTGATCAGGTTCAGCATGGGGACGAGATTGTAGTGGTGGACAACTGCTCGGGGGACGATTCGACTCACATTATTGAACAAGCCATCATCAAAAAAAAATGGGAGAACCTGGTGACTGTGATTCAAGCGACTGTCAACGGCGGATTTTCGGCCGGAAATAATTTGGGCATACAGGGGGCTACGGCCGACGTCTGCTGGCTGACCAATAGCGATACCCTTTTTCGGCCGGGCGCCGTGCAAACCATGCGCCAAACCGTGGCGGCCAACCCGAATGTTGGCATGTTTGCCCCCCGTTTAGAGTGGCCCGACGGTCGGCCGCAAATCAGCACATTCAGGTTTCACACCCCGTTGGGAGAGCTTTTGGCCGGAGCGAATACCGGCCCGATCACAAATCTGTTTCCTCAAACGGTTGTACCTATCGATATTGAGGCAGAAACATTGTTCCCCGAGTGGGTCAGCTTCGCCTCGGTTGTCATTCGGGCCGAAACGTTTGAGCAGGTGGGGCTGATGGACAGCGGCTTTTTTATGTATTTTGAAGATGTAGATTATTGCCAGCGAGCGGCCGAAGCTGGGTCCGGTGCGCTGTTTGATTCCGCAACAAAGGTGGTCCATTTGCGCGGCGGCACGTCTGACGTTAAAGCGAAAACGGCCAATTTAGAGCAGCGTCCCGCTTATTACTATGCGGCCCGATCCCGCTATTTTGCCAAGCATTACGGCTGGCTGGGGCTGTTGTGGGCCAATTTTCTGTGGATGGCTGGACGGTGCATCGCATGGCTGAGAGAAACGGTCGGCCGGAAAAAACCGCACACCTGCCAGCATGAAGGGGCCGATATTTGGACCAATTTTTGGAACCCGGTCGCTGTTACACAGGCGGAAAATCATGGTTGATTTTATAATCATCGGGGCGATGAAGTGCGCCACCAGCACGTTGCATGAGCAACTGGCTGCCCAGCCCGGCATATTTATGTGCGATCCGAAAGAGCCCTGTTTTTTTAGTGATGATGGGGTTTGGCGCAACGGAACTGACTGGTACAAAGCACTGTTTGCCGACGCTGGGCCGGGTGAGTTGCGGGGTGAATCTTCAACCCATTACACCAAATTGCCCACTTATCCACAAACCGTAAGCCGTATGGCGGAACATTTGCCAGATGTGAAACTGATCTACATGATGCGCCATCCGCTTGATCGTTTGGTGTCGCAGTATATTCATCAGTGGACCGAGCGGGAGATTGTATGTGACTTGAACCGGGCGGTTGCTGAGCACCCCGAGTTAACTTCTTATAGTCAGTATAATGTTCAGCTAACTCCTTATTTAGAGACGTTTGGTAAAGATAAAATATTGCCTCTATTTTTGAGCCAGATGAAGCAGCGGCCGCAAGAGACGCTCGAAA